>NZ_LIYC01000031.1:0-57924 GCF_001418765.1 Gordonia sp. HS-NH1 | reverse complement strand
CCTCAGGGAGCAGGGGGCGCCTCAGGTACCGAGGATCTTTGCCTTCTGGGCGGCGAACTCTGCCTCGGTGAGAATGCCCTGCTGATAGAGCGCCCCGAGTTCCTTCAGCGCCGAGATCGTGTCCGTGGGGCTCGGGGCGGGCGCCTGCTGGGGTGGCGGCTGGGAGTACTGCGGTTGGGAGTACTGCTGCTGTGACCGAGGGTCCTGTGCGCCTTGCTGCGCCCACTTGCTCGCCTGGCGTCGGGACACGCGATTGCTCACCGCCGTCGCGGTACCGGAGATGACGGCGGTACGGGCGACGCCGCGGAGAAGTCCTGGCATGTTCTGTCCTTTCGAGGTGTCAGATCGGTTGTCGACGGCAAGCTACGCGGTCGGTGCGGCCGGTGTCGCCTCGTCGACCAGATCGAGCTGTGCGAGCAGAGCATCCACCGGTATCCGGCCCGACGCAACGAGTCGTCCGCCGCCGTTGCGGACAGCGGTGGCGAACGGAGCGGCCCACGCGTTCTCCCAGACGAGGACGGCCGCGCTGGAGCCCGGATCGATGACGGTGGCCGCCTCCGCGAGGTCCGAGTCGTCGAGCAGCGAGGTCGCTGCCCCGTCGAAGATCGCGAACTCCGCTCCGAGCGAGTTGATCTCGAGCCGGGCGACGGTGCCGTCGGCGTCCTTGGTGATGAAGACGATGTCGATCAGCCGCACGACGCCGCGGTCGATCAGATCGATCAGATGCGGAAGCGCCTCGCCGGTCGGCTGCTTGCCCGTCCACTCGACCACGATGTAGTCGATGGGTCCGAGTTCGCGATCTGCCGTCTGGTCGACACCTGCTTGGTCGTCCATTCCTTCTCCTCGTCTGTCTGGTTCCGGCGGTGAGACCGTCGTCGATCGACCCCGGTCACGACCGCAGGTCCACCACCGACCGTCCCGGTTGCGCCTCGTACAGCTCACCGATCTCGTTCGCATACTTTGTCGCAATCGGCTTGCGGCGCAACTTCATCGTCGGGGTGAGCTCGTCGCCGCCGGGATCCCAGGCGGTCGGCACGATGGTAAATCGCTTGACCTGTTCCACGCGGGACAGTGACCGATTCCCGGCACGAATTGCCACCGCCACCTCCTCGACCACGTCGGGATGGGTGGACAATTCGGCCAGGTCGCCGCCGGACAGATCGAGCTTCTTGGCGCGCGCGGCCGCGGCATCCGGGTCGAGCACCACGAGTGCCGACACGAAGGGCCGGGCGTCGCCGATCGCGGCCACCTGACCGATCAGCGACGAGGCCGCCTTCATCGCGTTCTCGATATTGGTGGGCGACATGTTCTTACCGGACTCATTGATCATGAGTTCCTTCTTCCGGTCGACGATGGTGACGTTTCCGTCGTCGTCGATCGTCGCGATGTCGCCGGTCGACAACCACCCGTCGGCGTCGATGGTCTCGGCGGTCTTGTCGGGTTGTTTGCGATAGCCGCGCATCACCACCGGTCCACGGACGAGGAGCTCACCGTCGTCGGCCAGCCGCACCTCCACGCCACGCACCGGTGTGCCGACGGTGCCGATCCGCAGATTGTCGTCGGTCGTCATCGTCGAGACGCCGGTGGTCTCCGACATCCCCCACACCTCGAGGACCGGAATGCCCAGGCCCAGGAAGAATCTCAGGACCTCGGGCGGGATCGCGGCCGCGCCGGAACCGGCGAAGGAGACCTGGTCCAGCCCCAACGCGGTACGGACCTTGTGCAGCACCAGACGGTCGGCGAGACCGTAGGCGAGGCCACCCGATCCCTTTCCGTCGATCCGGGCCTGGGCTGCCGACGCCCCGGCGCGGAACGCCCAGCCCGCGAGTGCCTTCTTCACCGGACTGGACTCCTCGGCCAGCTTCGCCTCTATGCCGGCACGGATCTTCTGCCACACCCGCGGCACCCCGAAGAAGAAGGTGGGATGCACGTCGGGAAGCGCTGCGGCGATCTCGCGCGGATCGGGCACGGTCGTGATCTGGATGCCGCGCATCATGTTCGCCGCATGCGAGGACACGCGGTCGGCGATGTGCGCCGCGGGCAGGTATGAGATGGCCCGGTCGTCGAACCCCGCCTGGACGATCTCGGCGAGCGCGGCCATCTCCGCGACGATGTTGCGATGGGTGATCTCGACGCCCTTGGGTGGGCCGGTGGTGCCCGAGGTGTAGATCAGCGTCGCCAGATCGTCGGGATTGACCGCCTGCCACGACGCGGTGAAGTCGAAGCCCTCCGGCGCCGGCGTCTGTTCGACGTCGGCGAGTGAGATCGCGCCCGTCGCCACTCCGTCGACGACGACCGTGGTGG
Source organism: Gordonia sp. HS-NH1 (assembly GCF_001418765.1). Taxonomy (NCBI): domain Bacteria; kingdom Bacillati; phylum Actinomycetota; class Actinomycetes; order Mycobacteriales; family Gordoniaceae; genus Gordonia; species Gordonia sp. HS-NH1. The sequence continues at coordinate 55,620 of NZ_LIYC01000031.1, read as the reverse complement.
ACACGGCCGTCGCCGCGGCCGTGAGCACCGGCAGGAACACCTGCTCGGTGACGACGACCGCGTTCTCCGCGTTTCCGAAGAGGTATTCGACCTGTTCGGGCGAACTCGTGTTGTAGATCGAGAACGGGACGGCCCCGAGATGGAGTGCGGCGGCGTCCACCAGGTGGAACTCGGGACGGTTCGTCAGCATGATCCCGATGGTGTCGCCGCGTGTGACGCCCAACGCCGCGAGTCCACCGGCGATGGCCTCGACCCGGCGGGCGTACTCCGCCCAGGTGATCTCCTGCAGCCCGCCGACGGTGCGGAGCGCGACGGCGTCCGGTCGCACGGTGACCGTCTGCTGGAACGCGGCGGGTAGCGTCGCGACGGCGACGCCGGTCTGATGGGGAAATGTGATGGTCTCTGCAGCGGTCATGAGAGTCCTCGACTTGCCGAAGTAATGTGTTGCACGTCACATTAGCGAGTGGAGGCAGGGGTCATGCACGGATCCGGCGATTGGTAACCGCTTGGCAAAAAACCCAGATCAGGACCGTTTGTCCAGCGAAGGACCGTTGGTCAGCGACTCGAGGTTCCAGGCCCCGCCGCCGGTGAGTTCGAGCAGGTCCGTGTGATGCTGATCGGTGGTGCTCCGATGGCTGACCGATACCACGATCGTCTCCGGCAACTCCGAACGGATCAGCGAGTAGAGCGAGTACTCGAGACCCTCGTCGACCGCCGAGGTGGCCTCGTCCATGAACACCGCCTGTGGTCGTGTCAGCAGGATTCTGGCGAAGGCGACGCGCTGCTGCTCGCCCGGCGAGAGCACCTTGACCCAGTCCTCCTCGTCGTGGAGCCGGCCGACGAGATGCGGGAGGAACACCTTCTCGAGCGCGACCTTGATGGCCTCGTCACCGACGTCGTCGGGCAGGGCCGGATAGGCGACCGCGGTCCGCAGGTCCCCCAGCGGGATGTAGGGCATCTGGGACAGGAACAGCGTGTGTTCACCTGGCGGCCGGGCGAACTCGCCGTCGATGAACGGCCACAGCCCGGCGAGCCCACGGAGCAGCGTCGTCTTCCCCGAGCCCGACCGTCCCTTGACGACGAGCGCCGCGCCGGGCGCGAGGGACAGGTTCAGCGCGGTGATCAGGTCGTCGCCGCTGGGGGTCTTGACGTCGACATCGGACAGCGCGACGGCGCGTTCACGATCCACGGTCGTCACCTCCGGCATGACCCGCGAGCGCGCGTCGGCGTCGGCCAGGCCGTCGAGACGGATGATCGCGGCCCGCAGCACGGTGAAGTCGTCGTAGGCGTTCCGGAAGAACGAGAGCGCATCGTGCATCTCGGCGAAAGCCGACGAGGTCTGCGACACGTCACCGAGCTTGATCTGGCCGTCGAAGAATCGTGGTGCCTGCACGAGGTACGGGAACACCACCGACAGCTGGGTCACGCTGAAGTTCCAGCCGACGAACGCCAGTTGGACGTGGATGATCTGCCAGAAGTTCCTGACCACCGCACGGAACCTGGTCATGAGGTTGGTGTGTTCGACGCGCTCGCCGCTGTAGAACGCGACGTTCTCGGCGCCGTCGCGGATGCGGACGAGTGCATAACGGAAGTTCGCGGTGAGGCGCTCGCGCCAGAAGTTCAATCGGATCAGCGGGCGTCCGATCGCGAATGCGACCACGCTGGCGACGAGGACGTAGACCAGCACCAGCCACATCATCATTCGCGGGATCTCGACACCGAACAGGGTGACGGGACCGGAGAGGTCCCACAGGACGATAGCGAACGACACGATCGACACGCACGCGGGCAAGACACCATTGGTCGAGGACCCGCCGCCGCCCCAGAACAGCGACGAACCCGATGACACGACGGTGGTGATGTCGGCCTCGATGCGCTGATCGGGGTTGTCGACGCCGGGATGGATGTCGGCGGCCGCCCGACGGTTCACGTTCGACTCAGTGCGGCGAAACAGCCTGCGGCGCAGCAGACCCGCGCTGAGATCGACGAAGCGGTTGCGGTAGAAGGCGCGACCCTCCATCCAGTCCGCAGTGGCACCCTCGGTGAGCCAGTAGCGCAACCGGATCTCGAATGCGGCGCCCACGTAGATCTCGACCATCGTGCGGACGACATGGAGTGTGGCCAGGATTCCGAAGACGGCCATCGAGTGCCAGAACGCGTCCTTGCCCATCTGGAGCATCTCGGCACCTTGGGGGCCGCCCGCGGCGAGGCCCTCACCGGCGGTCTGCAGCGAGGTGAAGAGGTCGTTGCTCCAATACGAGACGAGCACGGTGACCCGCACTCCCAGCAGTGCGAGCAAGGTCAGGGCCGCCGCCAGCCCCCACGCCTTGACCCGTGTCTCCCGGTCGGTGAAGAACCCGCCGATCACCCGCCACAGCGGCGTGCCCCATTGGCTGAACCTCGCCAGGAGGTAGCCGATCACGAGAATGACCGCGGCCGAGATGGCGAACGCGATGGCCAACCATTTCAGACTGGCCCACACCTCGTTGCCCCAGTCGATGCTGTACTCCACGCACACTCCTCGCTACGGACGTCCCGACGGAGACCGGGTTCGACATCCCCGGTCGATGTCATCGAGGTCCCGGCCGCCGCAACGGGTTCGGTGACTCCGATGATGATCCGGCGCAGTTTAACCCGCCGTTCACCCGGTGTCCGGGCAACCACGGCGACGTTGCACCGGCCATCTGCGCCGAGCGCGTGGATTGTCGGTTTTCGTCGGCGATTCGGGCGTCAGCCCAGTGGCCGGAGCACTGCGCCCTGCTGCAGGGCCGCGGTCGAGATCGACTCCGAGAACCGGCCGTCGGCGTCGCCGACGGTGACCAGATAGCCGGCGTCGGTGTACTCCACACCGCTCACCTCGAAGGTGAGCCGGCAACCATCGTCGCCGCGGAGGAACCTCGACAGCGTGGTGGTCGCCACCTCGCCGCCGGCAGCGTCATAGATGACGACCCGGGCTCCACGGGCGAGGGTGCCCCCACCCGGCACCGCTGCGACCTCTGTCGCACAGTCGGCGACCACTCCGCCCTTGGCGGTGAACTCCGGTGTCGTGAGGAGACCCGCGATGACGGCGGCGATGACGACCACCGCGAACCCGACCATCGCGATCGAGGTCGCGACGATGACCGGGACCCTGGTGCGCCGCTGCCACGTCCGCCGGGGAAGCGGCGGGCCGGGGTCGAGCCACATCTCGTGGGCGGGGCCGTACCCCGGTGTCACCGACTCACCCCGTTCGCGATCCATCAGCTCCCCCGCAGACCGGCGCGGTCATTTCTTGGGCGGGAAGTACTTGATGAGCGCTTCCTGCACGACCGATGTCGCGAGAGTGCCGTCGCGCATCCAGAATCGGCCCGAGCCCATTCCGCGTGACCCGGTCGCGACCGGCGACCGCGTCGCGTAGAGCAGCCAGTCGTCGAACCGGAACTCGCGGTGGAACCACATCGAATGATTCACGGTCGCCGCGAACAGCCGGTCCATGCCCCACGAGAGGCCGTGGGTGGTGATGATCGAATCCAGCACCGTGGTGTCGGAGGCGTAACACATTGCCGCGACGTGCATCACGGGGTCGTCGGGCATCGTGCCGTCGGCCTTCATCCACACCCGGTTGTCGGTCAGCTTCTCCCCCGCGTCCTTGGCCTTCCAGCTCGGGTCGTTGGCGAAGCGGATGTCGATGGGATGCAACGCATTCACGAACGTCGCGATGCGGTCTTCGTAACCCTTGAAGTGCTCTCCGAGAGTAGGCAACTCCTCCGGATAGGGCACGTTCGGGATCTCCACCGCATGTTCGAGCCCGGAGGTGTTGTCCTGGAACGCGACCAGCATCGTGAAGATCTCTTCGCCGCCCTGCTTGGCGGTCACCTGCCGGTTGGCGAACGACCTGCCGTCGCGGAAGCGATCGACGTGGTACTCCATCGGCGCGGTGACGTCCCCGCCACGGATGAAATGTGCATGCAGGGCGTGGATGGGCGGATTGCCCCGGGTCAGGCTCCGCGCCGCCGCGACAACGCCTTGTCCGAGCAGCTGCCCGCCGAACGTCCGGGCGGTGACCTGCTCGGGGTGGTGCCCGATGAACAGGTCGTCGCCCTGACGTTCGACGTCGAGCAACGCGAGCAGTTTCCCGAGATCTCCGGCCTGTTCCACGGTCATGCCTCACACCCTAGAACCCGACCGCCGCGGCATCGTGCACCGCCCCGAGCAGGAGGAGACGCCGTCAGTGGTCCTGCTCGCCGATCCGGTGCACGTGGATGAGGTTGGTCGAACCGACCGTCCCCGGCGGAGCACCAGCGACGATCACCACCACATCACCCTCACTGAGCCGCCCGATCCGCAACAACTGATGATCGACCTGATCGATCATGTGATCCGTCGTGTCGACGTGGTCGACGATGAACGTCTCAGTACCCCAACTCAACGCGAGCTGACTACGCACCGCCTGCGTCGGGGTGAACGCCAGCAACGGCAACCGCGAATGCAGACGAGCCAGCCGCCGCACAGTATCCCCGGACTGGGTGAACGCCACCAACGCCTTCACCTCCAAACGCTCACCGATATCACGCGCCGCATACGAGATCACACCCCGCTTGGTGCGCGGCACATGCGACAACGGCGGCACATCACGAGGACCACCCTCGACCGCACGACAAATCCGGTCCATCGTCCGAACCGTCTCCAACGGATACTTGCCCACCGAGGTCTCCCCCGAGAGCATCACCGCATCCGCACCATCGAGCACCGCGTTGGCCACATCCGAGGCCTCCGCCCGCGTCGGACGCGAGTTCTCGATCATCGAATCGAGCATCTGCGTCGCCACGATCACGGGCTTGGCGTTCTCCCGAGCCATCTGAATCGCCCGCTTCTGCACCAACGGCACCTGCTCCAGCGGCAACTCGACCCCCAGGTCGCCGCGAGCCACCATGATCGCGTCGAACGCCAACACGATCGCCTCGAGATTCTCGATCGCCTCAGGCTTCTCCAACTTCGCGATCACCGGCACCCGACGGCCCACCCGATCCATCACCTCATGGACCAACTCGATGTCCGAGGGACTACGCACGAACGACAGCGCCACCATGTCGACCCCGAGCTCCAACGCGAACTCCAGATCAGCGATGTCCTTTTCCGACATCGCCGGCACCGACACACTCATCCCCGGAAGCGACAGGCCCTTGTTGTTGCTGACCGGCCCGCCCTCGGTCACCGTGCACACGACATCGTTGCCCTCGACCGCAGACACGGCCAGACCGACCTTGCCGTCATCGACCAGCAGCCGATCTCCCGGGCTCGCGTCCTCGGCGAGTTGCTTGTACGTGGTGGAGACCCGGTCGTGCTCGCCCACGACATCCTCGACGGTGATACGTACCTGTTCACCGGTCTCCCACACCGTCGACCCATCACAGCCATCGAAACGGCCCAAACGGATCTTCGGACCCTGCAGATCGGCCAGAACACCGACCGCCTTCTCCGTGGTGTCCGAAGCCTTACGAACGCGCGCATAAACGGCCGCATGGTCCTCATGCGTACCGTGGCTGAAATTCATCCGAGCCACGTCCATACCGCTCTCGACAAGCTCTTTCAAACGCTCATCACTCGCGGTGGCCGGGCCCAGCGTGCAAACAATCTTGGTTCGGCGTGTCACAAGAACACCTTAGTCCTCATCAGCCGTGCATCTCTATGTCGGCGGCGACTTGTCACCGGGACGCCACCGGCTGTTACCGCTGGTGGCGGCCCGCTACCGCCGAGTATGAAATTAACTTAACTTGTTGCGGCCGCGCGTGTTCGGCGACGATCGCCCCCTGTCACCGCACGGACAACGGCAGGGACGCGGGACGGACCGGCGAGGGAAGATCCGATTCGCCGACGAGGAACTCGTCCACCGCACGCGCGGTCGACCGGCCTTCCGCGATCGCCCACACCACCAGCGACGCGCCGCGGTGGGCGTCGCCGCAGACGAACACGCCCGGGGCGTCGGTCTGCCAGTCGCTTCCGCACGAGATCACACCGCGCGGATTGGGTTCGATCTCGAGATCGGACAGCAGCCGGCCGCCGCGCACACCGGCAAAACCGATCGCGAAAAGCGCCAACTCACAAGGGATCTCGAACTCGTCACCGACCGGCGTGATCTCGCGGCGACCCTCGGCGTCCCGTCTCACCTCCACCTCGGCGAGCACCATCGTCGTGACGTTGCCGTCGTCGTCACCCTCGAATCGTTGCACCGCGACCTGGTGCAGCCGTTCGCCGCCCTCGGCGTGCGCGCTCGAGGTCCGCATGATCAGCGGCCAGGTCGGCCACGGGGACCGTTCGTCGTCGCGTTCGCCGGGTAGTTCCGGGTTGTAGTCGAGCTGCACGACCGAGGCCGCACCCTGACGGTGTGCCGTTCCCAGGCAGTCGGCTCCCGTGTCGCCGCCGCCGATGATCACGACGTGCTTGCCTGCCGCGGTGATGGGTGACGGGCCGTCCCCCTCGCACTCCTTGTTGGCGGGTACGAGATGCTCCATGGCAAGGTGGATGCCGTTCAGTTCCCGGCCCGGCACCGGGTTGTCCCGCGCCTCCATCGCACCGATGGCCAGGACCACCGCGTCGTGGGTCGAACGCAGATCTTCGACCGACAGGTCGGTCCCCACGTCGCAGTTGGTCACGAACGTCGTTCCCTCCGCACGCATCTGGGCGATGCGCCGGTCGATGTCGGACTTCTGCAACTTGTACTCGGGGATGCCGTAGCGCAGCAGCCCGCCGAGGCGGTCGTCGCGCTCGTAGACGGTCACATCGTGACCGGCACGGGTGAGTTGTTGCGCCACGGCGAGACCCGCCGGACCGGAGCCGACGACGCCGACCGATTTACCGGTCGTGGACTCGGGCGGCTCGGGCCCGATGACACCTTCGGCCCACGATTCGTACGCGATCGTCTTCTCGATGCGCTTGATGGTCACACTGCCGCCGGTCGCCTGTTCGGAGATCGACAACACGCAGGCGGCCTCGCACGGCGCCGGGCACACCATCCCGGTGAACTCCGGGAAGTTGTTGGTCGCGTGGAGCCTGCTGCTCGCCGCATCCCACCGGCCGCGCCGGACCAGGTCGTTCCACTCGGGGATGAGGTTGCCCAGCGGACACCCCGCGGTTCCGGAGTGGCAGAACGGGATACCGCAATCCATACACCGGCGGGCCTGTGCGCTGACCTCGTCGAGGACCTTGATCGGGTTGTCGGCGTGCTCGTACACGTCGTCCCAGTCGTGGACGCGCTCGGCGACGGGACGGTACTTCGCCTCTTTCTTCGGGACTTCCAGGAATCCGCGCGGGTCAGCCACGTGCCGCCTCCATGATCGCTGAATCGACGTCGCGCCCTTCGGCTTCGGCCATCCGGGCCGCGTCGAGGACACGTCTGTAATCGGTGGGCATCACCTTGGTGAACGCCAGGCAACGCCGAGGCCAGTCGGCCAGGATCGACGCGCCGATCGCGGAACCGGTCAGTTCCGTGTGTGTGACGATGGTGCGCTTGAGCCAGGCGAGGTCCTCCGGGTCGGGACGCAGCAGTTCGACCATGGCCATGTTCACCTTCGCCTGATCGAGATCGTGGACGAACGCGATCCCACCCGACATGCCGGCGGCGAGGTTGCGCCCGGTCGGTCCGAGAACGACCACCCGGCCACCGGTCATGTACTCGCAGGCGTGGTCGCCCACCCCTTCGACGACGGCCGTGGCGCCCGAGTTTCGCACCGAGAAACGTTCGCCCACACGACCTCTGAGGTACACCTCACCGGAGGTGGCCCCGTAGAGGATGGTGTTGCCCGCGATCACCTGATCCTCGGCGACGAACAACGAGTCGGGATCGGGGGTGACGACGATCTTGCCTCCGCACAACCCCTTTCCGACGTAGTCGTTGGTGTCACCGGTCAACCGGATCGTCACGCCGGGCGGGAGGAACGCACCGAGTGACTGCCCGGCCGAACCCTCGAGTTTGACCGTGATCGTGTCCTCGGCGAGTCCGTCCGCGCCGTACCGGCGCGTCACCTCGGAACCCAGGAGGGTTCCGACCGTCCGGTTCACGTTGCGCACCGGCAATTCCAGCGTCACCGGGTGCGCGTCCTCGAGCGCACCCTCGGCGAGCTGGATCAGGGTCTGGTCGAGCGCACGGTCGAGGCCGTGTTCCTGACCCCGCACCCGACGAGTCGGTCCCTTGTCCTCGACCTTGCGGAAGATCGGACTGAGGTCGAGTCCCTTGGACTTCCAATGCGCGACCGCGGTGTCGGTGTGCAGCCGCTGGGATTGCCCGATGGCCTCGTCGAGGGTGCGATAACCCAACCGCGCCAAATGTTCCCGAACGTCTTCGGCGATGAATCGGAAGAAGTTGACCAGGTGGTCGACCTGCCCGGTGAAGCGTGACCGCAGCTGCGGATTCTGCGTCGCCACGCCGACGGGGCACGTGTCCAGGTGACAGACACGCATCATGATGCATCCGGCCACGATCAGCGGAGCAGTGGAGAATCCGTACTCCTCCGCTCCGAGCAGGGCCGCGGTGATCACGTCGCGTCCGGTACGCAGCGCTCCGTCGCACTGCACCGTGATGCGGTCGCGCAGGCCGTTCAGCATCAAGGTCTGCTGGGCGTCGGCGAGGCCGATCTCCCATGGCGTGCCGGCGTGTTTGAGGGAGGTCAGGGGCGATGCCCCGGTTCCGCCGTCGTGCCCGGAGATGAGAACGACGTCGGCGTGCGCCTTCGACACCCCTGTTGCGACCGTGCCCACGCCGACCGCGCTGACGAGCTTCACGTGGATGCGCGCCTGCGAGTTCGCGTTCTTCAGGTCGTGGATCAGCTGCGCGAGATCCTCGATCGAGTAGATGTCGTGATGCGGCGGCGGTGAGATCAACGCGACACCCGGCGTCGAGTGCCGGGTCTTGGCGATCCAGGGATACACCTTGTAGGCCGGGAGCTGACCGCCCTCACCGGGTTTGGCTCCCTGCGCCATCTTGATCTGGATGTCGGTGGCGTTGATCAGGTAGTCGCTCGTGACGCCGAAACGCCCGGACGCGACCTGCTTCACCGCGCTGCGGCGCTCGGGATCGTAGAGACGCTCGACGTCCTCGCCGCCCTCCCCCGAGTTCGAGCGACCGCCGATCCTGTTCATCGCCATCGCGATGGTCTCGTGGGCCTCCGCGGAGATCGACCCATAGCTCATCGCCCCGGTGTTGAACCGCTTCATGATCGCCTCGACCGGCTCCACCTCCTCGAGCGGGACCGGTTCGCGCGCGTCGAGATCGAAGTCGAACAGGCCGCGGAGGGTACCGCCCTCACGCGAGAGCCGATCGACCTCGTCGGAGTACTTGCGGAAGATCTCGGCCCGGCCGGTCTTGGTGGCGTGCTGCAGCAGGAAGATGGTCTCGGGCGAGAACAGGTGCAGCTCACCCTCCCGGCGGTACTGGTACTCGCCACCGACCTCGAGCCGACGGTAGACCTGCTCGGTGGGGTTCTCCGGGAAGGCCCGGTGGTGGCGAATCCGCACCTCCTCGGCCAGTTCGTCGAGTCCGACGCCCTCGATGCGCGACACCGTGCGGGTGAAGTACTCGCGCACCACCTCCGAGGACAACCCCACGGCCTCGAAAGCCTGTGCGGCGGTGTAGGAGCTGATGGTCGAGATCCCCATCTTGCTCATCACCTTCAGCACGCCCTTGCCCAGCGCCTCCAGATAGTTGCCGATCGCCTTGGCACGCGTGACACCGGTGAGCTCACCCTCGGCGATCAGGTCCTCGATCGTCTCCAGCGCCAGGTACGGATTGACCGCGGCCGCGCCGAAGCCGATCAGGGTGGCGATGTGGTGGACCTCGCGGGCGTCGCCGGACTCCACCACCAGCGCGACCCGCGTCCGCTCCTTGGTGCGGACCAGGTGATGATGCACGGCCGAGGTGGCGAGCAGCGACGGGATGGGCGCGTGATCGGAATCGGTCAGCCGGTCGGAGATCACCAGGGTGGTGTGTCCCTCGGCGATCGCCTGACTGGCCCTCAGGCGCAGATCCTCGAGTGCCGCAGCGAGACCCGCACCGCCCTCGGACACCTCGTACAGCGCGCGGAGCACCTTTGCCGACAGACCGGGGTTGTCGCCGTCGTCGTTGATGTGGACGAGCTTGGCCAGCTCGGCGTTGTCCAGCACCGGCCAGTGCACCATGATCTGCCGGCACGACGCCGCGGTCGGGCGGAGCAGGTTCTGCTCCGGGCCCATCACGCGACTCATCGACGTGACGATCTCCTCGCGGATGGCATCCAGCGGCGGGTTGGTGACCTGGGCGAACAGTTCGACGAAGTAGTCGTAGAGCAGACGTGAACGCTGCGACAGGACGGCGACCGGGGTGTCGGTGCCCATCGACCCGAGCGGTTCGTAGCCCGACGCCGCCATCGGGGTCAGGAGTACACGCAGGTCTTCCTCGGTGTAGCCGAAGGAGATCTGGCGGCGGACCACAGTGTCGTGGTTGGGCTGGAAGACGGGCCGGTCGGGCAGCGTCGCGATGTCGAGCAGACCGGCATGCAGCCACTCGCCGTACGCCTCGGCGTTCATCAGCTCACCCTTGAGCTCCTCGTCCGGGATGATCCGGCCCTGAGCGGTGTCGACGAGGAACATGCGGCCGGGTTCCAGGCGACCCTTGCTGATCACGTCGTCCACCGAGACGTCGAGCACACCGGACTCGGAGGCGAGGATGACCCGGCCGTCGCGCGTCTGCCACCACCGGCCGGGGCGCAGGCCGTTGCGGTCGAGGACCGCGCCGACGACCGTGCCATCGGTGAACGTCACGCAGGCCGGCCCGTCCCACGCCTCCATCAGCGAGGCGTTGAACTGCAGGAACGCCCGGCGACGGGGGTCCATGTCGGGGACGTTCTCCCACGCCTCGGGCACCATCATCATCACCGCGTGGTGGACGTCGCGACCGCCGAGGTGCAGGAGTTCGAGGACCTCGTCGAGCGACGCCGAGTCGGAGGCCTCCGGGGTGCAGATCGGGAACGCGCGCTTGAGGTCTCCCGGGATCAGGTCGGTCTCGAGGAGCGCCTCGCGGGCGCGCATCCGGTTCCGGTTGCCCCGCACGGTGTTGATCTCGCCGTTGTGCGCCACGAACCGGAACGGGTGCGCGAGCGGCCACGACGGGAAGGTGTTGGTGGAGAAACGCGAGTGGACGATCGCGATCGCGCTGAGGCAGCGGTCATCTCGCAGGTCCTCGTAGTACAGCGGCAGCTGCATCGTGGTGAGCATGCCCTTGTAGACCATCGTGCGGCTCGACAGCGACGGGAAGTACAGGCCGGTGCCCGCCTCCTCGATCTCCGGCGTCACGCGCTCGGCCTGCTTGCGGAACGGATAGATGTAGCGATCGAGGGTCACCCCGGCGAGTCGTTCGGCGCCGGGAGCCGGGTCGACGGTGACGAACAGCTGCATCATGTACGGCATGCACGCGACGGCGGTCCCGCCGACGTCGGCGTGTTCGTGGTCGACCGGGAGATCGCGCCAGCCGAGGACGGTGATGCCCTCGTCGGCGGCGAGCGCCTCGACCCGCTCCATCGCGGCCCGACGGAGGTCGGGGTCCATGGGCAGGAAGCAGGTACCCGCGGCGTAGCTGTTCGACCCGTCCGCGGCGGGCTCGGGAAGGTCGAAGTCGACGGTGGCGCGCAGCAACTCGTCGGGGAGCTGGATCAGGATTCCCGCGCCGTCGCCGCTGTTGGTCTCTGCTCCGGCCGCACCTCGATGCTCGAGGTTCTCCAGGGCCAGCAGTCCGTCGGCGACGATCGAATGCGAACGGCGACCGTGGATGTCGGTGACCATGGCCACGCCACACGAGTCGACCTCGGCCTCCGGGTCGTACAGACCCTGCTTGGCCGGGAGCGCAGAAAACAGCATCACTACCTCCACTCGAACCGGCGAACGGTTCGCTGCTGAGTGTCCAATGGGACAGCATTGGCCCGTGGAGCATTGCGCGGCGTACGAATGACCGTGCCGAGATCGGTACCGGGCTGAGTCAGAACCGTTGAGCGGTCACGGGCTCTGGAACTGTCGGTACCGGGGCGGAGGGATCGCACACCGTGAGATCCGATCCTATCCGAACACCCCGGCGGCCGTCGTCGGCCGAGACCTGTGACGCCGGTGACCGCGGCGACGAGCACCCTGATCAGCCGGTGACACCGACCGGACGCTCAGGACTTGTCCCCGGTGGAATCGGGATCCGGGTCTGTCGTGTCGTCGGGATCTGTCGTGTCGTCGGTGTCGGACGGGTCGTCGGTGTCGGGACTCGGCGACTCCGCGGCCTCGTCGGCGATGGAATCATCCGTCGGGTGGGACGCGGTGTCCGCGGATGTCTCCGACTCCGGCTCTGTGGCGAGCTGCTCGGTCGGTGTCAGGTCCGCGGGGTCGTCCGGCTCGGTGGTTTCTGAATCGCCGGTTTCGGGCTCGACGGCTTCCGGACCGCCGGCTTCCGTATCGATGGCCTCCGGATCGACGGCCTCCGGGTCGACCGCTTCCGGGCCGTCGGCTTCTGGATCGTCGGCTCCCGGATCGACGGTTTCTGGATCGTCGGCTCCCGGATCGACGGCTTCCGCGTCGCCGGCTTCCGGATCCACGGCTTCCGCGTCGCCGGCTTCCGCGTCGACCACTTCCGGGCCGACGGCTTCCGTGTCGTCGGCTCCCGGATCGACGCCTTCAGGATCGTCGGGTTCCGCGTCGCCGGCTTCTGGGTCGACGGCTTCTGGGTCGTCGGCTTCTGGGTCGACGGCTTCTGGGTCGACGGCTTCTGGGTCGACGGCTTCTGGGTCGACGGCTTCTGGGTCGACGGCTTCTGGGTCGAGGACGCCGCTGGTGAGAGCTCCCTCGTCACTGGAGTCGTCGTCGGCCTCAGCCTGCGGTACCGGCGCGTCCGATTCGGCGTCGGTCTCGGTCTGCGCTGCGGCCTCGGTCTGTCCCGGTGTCGCCGCGGTGACGGGCGCGTCCCCGCTTTCATCGGTGTCGGCTACCTCGGCTACCTCGGCTACCTCGGGATCCGGCGACGTTCGGTCGGGGTCGTCGGCGTCGAACAGGGACGATGCCCTCGCGCCCGTCGCCACCCCGCCGGCGGCGACCGCCGACGTCGTCTCGGGCTCGAGGTCCTCGTCGTACCAGTCGTCGACGTACCCGGCGACGCCCTGTTCCGCGAGCTCGGCGGCACGGTCGTCGTGGTACATCTCCAGACCCTGCTCGCGGCCCTTGGGCGCGAGGACGAAGTAGATGACGGCGGCGAGGAACACCAGCGCCGCGGTGAAGAGGTTCGGCCGGATGCCCGCGATGTCATTGGCGACGGCTGCCCGGTCGTCGCGGAGCAGTTCCACGAAGAACCGGCCCAGGCAGTAGCCCGCGACGTAGAGCGCGAACAGTCGGCCGTGCCCGATGCGGAAGTACCGGTCTACGACCACCAGCAGGACGACGATGAGCACGTTCCACAACAGCTCGTAGAGGAAGGTCGGGTGGACCACCGCGACGACGACGCCGTTGGAGACGCCGTCGATCAGCCCGGGATCGGAGTACCCGGCGGCGTTCTCGCGTTCGTAGATCTCCAGGCCCCACGGGAGTGTGGTCTCGCGGCCGTAGAGCTCCTGGTTGAAGTAGTTGCCGAGACGACCGATGGCCTGCGCCAACAAGATCGGCGGCGCGATGGCGTCACCGAAGGCGGGCAGGCGGATACCGCGGCGACGAGCGCCGATCCACGCACCGACCGCGCCGAGCGCGACCGCACCCCAGATACCGAGACCGCCGTCCCAGATCTTCAGGGCGTCGATCGGCTCCTTCAGGGCATCGGCACCGAAGTACGTCTTCCAGTCGGTGATGACGTGATACAGCCGACCACCGATGAGGCCGAACGGCACGGCCCAGATCGCGACGTCGAGAACCTCGCCGTCTTGTCCACCACGCGCCATCCACCGGCGGTTGCCCCACCAGACGGCGACGATGATGCCGACGATGATGCACAGTGCGTACGCACGGAGCGGAAACGGTCCGATGTCCCACACGCCCTGGGGCGGACTGGGGAGGTAGGCCATCATCGTCGAGGTCGGCGCGATCACGCTGCCACCCTAGCCGACCGGCCGCGGCGCTCCCCGCCTCGACCGGAAGCCGCCGTGACGATCAGAACAGCGCGCTCGGGTCAGACCGATGCCCGGCGCGAGCGGACACCCTCGGCCAGTTCGGAGACCAGCGAGGCCAGCCGATCCTGCCCTGCGTTCGCCGCGGTCACCAGTGCCGATCCCACGATGACTCCGTCGGCGTACGACGCGATCTGCGCAGCCTGCTCACGGTTGCGAACGCCGAGCCCGACGCCGATCGGGATGTCGGAGTACTCGCGAACCCGTGCGCACAGCTCGGGGGCCATGTCCGACACCGCATCTCGCGCACCGGTCACACCCATCGTGGACGCCGCGTAGACGAAACCGCGGGAGGCGTCGACGGTGAGGGCGATCCGCTCGGTCGTCGACGACGGCGCGACCAGATAGATGCGATCGAGACCGTGCCGGTCGGCCGCCTCGTGCCACTGCGCCCCTTCTTCGGGGATCAGGTTGGGGGTGATCAGACCCGCGCCGCCGGCCGCGGCCAGATCGCGGGCGAAGTTCTCGACCCCGTACTTGAGCACCGGATTCCAGTAGCTCATGACCACCGCGTTGCCACCGGCGGAGGTGATGGCCTCGACCGCGGTGAACACGTCACGGACGCGGACACCGTTGGTCAGGGCCAGGTCGGCGGCATCCTGGATCGTCGGGCCGTCCATCACCGGGTCCGAGTAGGGCACCCCGACCTCGATGATGTCGCATCCGGCGTCGACCATCGTCCGGAACGACGTGAGCGACTCCTCGACGGTCGGGAAACCGACCGGGAGGTAACCGATCAGCGCACTGCGGCCCTCCTCCCGGCAGCGGGCGAACACGGGGCCGAGTTTGGACGGGATAGACTGGGTGCTCATGCCTGCTCTCCGGGCTTCTGGACGTCGGCCGATGCCGAGAGGGTGGCCTCGTCCTGCGAGGGCGGGGTGTCGAACAATCCGAACCAGCGTGCGGCGGTGTCGACGTCCTTGTCGCCACGACCGGACAGGCTGACCACGATGATCGCGCCCTCACCCAGCTCCTGCCCGAGCTTCAGGGCGCCCGCGACCGCATGCGCCGACTCGACGGCGGGGATGATCCCCTCGCGGCGGCTGAGCAGGGCGAGCGCGTCCATCGCCTCGGTGTCGGTGATCGGCCGGTACTCCGCACGCCCGGTGTCCTTGAGGTACGCATGCTCCGGCCCGACGCCCGGATAGTCCAGACCCGCTGAGATCGAATGCGATTCGATGGTCTGGCCGTCGTCGTCCTGCAACAGGTAGGAGTACGCGCCCTGGAACGCGCCGGGCGTCCCGCCGGTGAAGGTCGCGGCGTGCCGGCCGGTCTCGACGCCGTCGCCGGCGGCCTCGAATCCGACGAGCCGCACACCCTCGTCGTCGATGAACGGGTGGAAGATGCCGATCGCGTTGGAACCGCCACCGACGCAAGCGGTCACCGCGTCGGGCAGGCGCCCGGCCTTGTCCAGGATCTGGACGCGCGCCTCGAGCCCGACGATGCGCTGCAGATCGCGGACCATCACCGGGAACGGGTGCGGTCCGGCGGCGGTGCCGAAGCAGTAATACGTGTTGTGCGCATTGGTGACCCAGTCACGCATGGCCTCGTTGATCGCGTCCTTCAGCGTCGCCGAGCCGTTGTCGACGGCGATCACCTCCGCACCGAGGAGACGCATGCGGGCGACGTTGAGCGCTTGGCGGTCGGTGTCGACCCGGCCCATGTAGATCACGCACTCGAGGCCGAGGAGCGCGCAGGCCGTGGCGGTGGCGACCCCGTGCTGGCCGGCGCCGGTCTCGGCGATGATGCGGTGCTTGCCCATCCGCTGGGCCAGGAGTGCTTGTCCGAGAACGTTGTTGATCTTGTGGGACCCCGTGTGGTTGAGGTCCTCGCGCTTGAGGAAGATGCGCGCCCCACCGGCGAACTCGGACAACCGCTTCGCTTCGTACAGCGGGGACGGGCGGCCGGCATAGTCGCGCTGCAGACGGTCGAGCTCGGCGAGGAAATCGTCGTCGGCGCGGACCTTCTGGAAGGTCGTGGTGACCTCGTCGATGACGGCCATGAGCGCCTCGGGGACGTGGCGCCCACCGTAGACGCCGAAATGTCCCTGCTCATCGGGTTCCACGGAGGTGCGTGTGGTCAGCCCGACACTCGCGGTGGGCAGCGGGGTGGCCCCGGTGACATCGGTGTGGGCGGAATCAGGATGCGCGGTCACTTCATCTCACAGACGATCGGGCCGACAGGATCACGTGGACCGAGACCGGCCCGGACGCGTTGTCAGCGAACAGGTTTCGGGCACGACGGGTGAGTACCCGCGGTGACGAGCTCACGGACCGCGGCACGCGGGTCACCACTGGTGACGAGACCTTCGCCGACGAGTACGGCATCGGCGCCGGCACCGGCGTAGGCCAGCAGATCGGCGGTACCGCGCACACCCGACTCGGCGATGCGGATGGTCTCGGTCGGCAGACCGGGTGCGATGCGCGAGAAGGTGTCACGCTCGACCTGGAGGGTCTTGAGGTTGCGCGCGTTGACGCCGACGACCGAGGCGCCGGCCTCCAGGGCGCGGTCGGCCTCTTCCTCGGTGTGCACCTCGACGAGCGCGGTCATGCCGAGGCTCTCGGTGCGGTCGAGGAGCGAGGCGAGCACGTTCTGCTCGAGAGCGGCCACGATCAGCAGGATGACGTCCGCTCCATGGGCGCGGGCCTCGTGGATCTGGTAGGTGCCGACGATGAAGTCCTTGCGCAGCACCGGGATGTTCACGGCGGCGCGAACGGCGTCGAGGTCGGCGAGTGAACCGCGGAACCGTCGTTCCTCGGTGAGCACGCTGATGATGCGCGCACCGCCCTCTTCATAGGCGCGGGCGAGTTCGGCGGGATCACCGATGCTGGCGAGCTCACCCTTCGACGGGCTCGCGCGCTTGACCTCGGCGATGACGCCGATTCCGGGCTGGCGCAGGGCGGCCAGTGCATCCTTGGGTGCGGGAGCCTTGGCCGAGGCCGCCTTGACCGACGCGAAGTCGACCACGGCCTCGCGAGCCGCGACGTCGGCTTTCACTCCCTCGATGATCGATTCGAGAACGTTGGGCACGCTCACAGCGACTTGCTCCCTTCCGCTCGAGGTGTGTTCTCAGGGTAGACGGGCCGTTGGGGCCGGTTGCGGCCGGGTTGGCCGATCTGTGACCTCGTCGCGCCGACGGGTGCGCGGCCATGTCCCGGCTCGGACAGTGAGTTCGCACACCCCGGCATCCGCGCGTGGCTCAGCGTCGGTCGGGATCGGTGGGGTCGGTCGGGTCGATGCCGGTGTCGAGCGCGTCCCACATCATGCGCTCGTTCGCGCCCGGCGGCGTCGGGTCCGGCGAGTCGGTGTCGTCCGCGGCCCCCGGCTTGCCGGACCCGCCGGTCGTCGTCTCGGGTGCGGGGGTTCCGGTCTCCGTCTGGGCGGCCTTGCGGCGCTCGTAGTCGGCGAAGATCTGGGTCTCGATCTCCTCGCGCCGTGCCGCCGGGGTCGTGTACTTCGACGGCCTGGTCGCCCCCTTCGCGACGCGCAGCAGCGCGACCGCCGCGCCCACCGCGAACAGGGTGCCGACGAGGACGACGAGTGCGGCGAGGGGGTTGGTGTCGACGTAGAGCACGACATAGCGATCGGGAATGCTGCCGGCATCTGCCGCATAGTTCGAGTCGGCGCCGCCGGTGATCAGCGAGATCGCCGGGAAGGCGGCCAGCACCCCGCCGACGGCGACGAGGATCGCGACGACGCGAAGCGCCCAGCCGCGCACCGACAGCGCCGCGGCGATGCCCGCCAGATAGACCAGTGCGAGCGGGGTGAGCCACGGACTCCAGTCCCCGCCGTTGACCTCGAACGCGCGCTGCGGGGACAACCCGTCCTCGGCGGAGACGGTGGCCCAGGTCAACCGGCTCGCACCCCAGAACGCAGCCGCTGCGGCCGCCATCAGCACGGCCGCGAGGACCTGCATTCGGCGGACGGACTTGCGGCGCAACGCCTCGGCGTCGGGCCCTGCTCCGGCACCTGGCTCGGCAGAGGTCATGAGGTCTCACCCACCCGTCGCATCGTCGAGGCGGCGGCGACCGCGTTGAGCACCGCGGTGGCCTTGTTGCGCGCCTCGTTGTATTCGTACTCGGGCTCGCTGTCGGCCACCACACCGCCGCCGGCCTGGACGAACGCCTTGCCGCGCGCGAGCAGTGCCGTGCGGATGGCGATGGCGGTGTCGGCATTGCCGGCGAAGTCGATGTAGCCGACGATCCCGCCGTAGAGCCCACGACGGGTCATCTCGTGTTCGTCGATGAGTTCCATGGCCCGCACCTTCGGTGCCCCGGTGAGGGTTCCGGCCGGGAAACAGGCCGTCACGGCGTCGAGGGCGTGTTTGTCGTCGCGGAGGGTCCCCGACACGGTCGAGACGAGGTGCATGACGTGGCTGTACCGCTCGATGTGCCGGTAGTCGCTGACCTTGACCGTGCCGGGCACGCAGACGCGTCCGAGGTCGTTGCGTCCGAGGTCCACCAGCATCAGGTGTTCGGCGTTCTCCTTCTCGTCCTCGATCAGGCCCTTGCCGAGCAGCTGGTCTTCCTCCTCGGTCGCGCCGCGCCAGCGCGTCCCCGCGATCGGGTGGGTGGTCGCAACCCCGTCGGCCACGGTGACCAGTGCCTCGGGGCTGCTGCCGACGATGGTGAACGGCTTGCGGGCGATGGCATCGGGCGAGCCCGTGTCGCTGTGTTCCTCGGTGCCGGGCATACGCAGCAGGTACATGTACGGACTCGGGTTCGACGCGCGCAGGACGCGATAGACGTCGAGCGGGTCGGCGTCGGAGTCCATCTCGAAGCGCATCGACGGCACGACCTGGAAGGCCTCACCGGCCTCGATCTCGCCGACCAGGTCGGTGACGATCTCGCTGTACTCCGCGAGGGACCGCTGGGCGGAGAACTCCGGGCGCGGGCGGTCGAAGGTCGACACCGTCGACGGCGCGGGTGCGGCGAGTGCCTCGGTCATCCGATCGAGCCGGGCGAGGGCGTCGGCGTAGGCGTGCTCCACCCGGTCATCGGAGCCGTCCCAGTTGACCGCGTTCGCGATGAGGGTGATCGTGCCCTCGTGGTGATCGACCGCGGCGAGGTCGGTGGCCAGCACCATCATCATGTCGGGGAGGCCGAGGTCGTCGACCGTGGTCTCGGGAAGACGTTCCAGCCGCCGAACCATGTCGTAGGCCATGAACCCGACGAACCCACCGGTCAGCGGCGGCATCCCGGGCAGCGGGTCGGTCTGCAGAAGGCGCAGCGACTCCGCCAGCACTTCGAGCGCGTCGCCGCCCTCGGGAGCGCCGACGGGCACCGAACCCCACCAGTGCGCCTGCCCGTCGACGACGGTCAGGGCCGACGGCGCGCCGGCGCCGATGAACGACCAGCGGGACCACGATCGCCCGTTCTCGGCGGACTCCAGCAAGAAGGTTCCCGGACGGTCACCCGCGAGCTTGCGGTAGGCCGACAGCGGTGTCTCGGAGTCCGCCAGGACCTTGCGCGTCACCGGCACGACGCGGTGATCACGCGCGAGATCGAGGAACTCCGGAAGAGTGGTGGTGGCGGCCGCGCCGCCGGTGGTGGCGGTCATCCGAGCGGCTCGCCGCCGACGCCCCACTGATTGCGCGGCACCTCCGTGATCGTCACCCAGACCGAGTCGGGGTTCTTGCCGGTCGCCTTGGCGTAGGCCTCGGTGACCGCGGCAATCGTCTCGCGTTTTACGCGATCGGACAGTCCCGGCGTCTGCGAGATCTGGATGAGGGGCATGGACGCACCGCCTTTCGAAGGTCTCGAGCTGTGACGAGCACCCGGGAGGTCTCCCCCGGGACTCGCGTCTGGACTTCTATTCTGCTGTGCCCGGCGAGCCCCGCCCGGCGTCGGCCCCGGAACCCGGCGCCGCGTCGATCCCGAAGGTCAGCGACTCGGTGTCGAAGCAACTGTGATTGCCGGTGTGGCAGGCCGCGCCGACCTGGTCGACGACCAGCAGCACGGTGTCCCCGTCGCAGTCGAGCCGGGCGTCGTGCACGTACTGCGTGTGCCCGCTGGTCTCCCCCTTCACCCAGTACTCCTGGCGTGACCGGGAGTAGTAGGTCCCCTTCCGGGTGGACAGCGTGCGCTCGAGAGCGACGTCGTCCATCCAGGCCACCATCAGCACCGTGCCGGTGCTGCGTTCCTGGGCGACCGCGGTGAACAGGCCGTCGGCGTTGCGTTTGAGGCGTGCGGCGAGATCGGGATCGAGTGCCATCAGCGACCTTCCTGATCGGTGCGAGAACAGGCGCGGCGCCTCATCGGACGATGATCCCGGCGTCGCGCATGGCCGTCTTCACCTCGGCGACGGTGAGTTCGCCGAAGTGGAAGACCGAGGCCGCGAGGACAGCGTCGGCGCCCGCCTGCACGGCCGGGGCGAAGTCGTCGATGCGTCCGGCGCCGCCACTGGCGATGACCGGCACCGACACCGCGGCGCGCACGGCCGTCAGCATGCGCAGATCGAAGCCCTGCTTGGTTCCGTCGGCGTCCATCGAGTTGAGGAGGATCTCGCCGACACCGAGGTCCTGGCCGCGGACCGCCCACTCGACCGCGTCGATACCGGTGCCCTTGCGGCCGCCGTGCGTGGTGACCTCCCAGCCCGAGGGCGTGGGCTCCGACCCCTCCGGCACGGTCCGCGCGTCCACCGACAGCACGATGCACTGCGATCCGAACCGCCGGCTCATCTCGGCGAGCACATCCGGGCGGGCGATGGCCGCGGTGTTGACGCTGACCTTGTCGGCCCCGGCGCGCAGCATCGTGTCGACGTCGTCGACGGTCCGGATGCCACCGCCGACGGTCAGCGGGATGAACACCTGGTCGGCGGTGCGCTTGACGACGTCGATCATCGTCGAACGTCCTGAGCTCGACGCGGTGACGTCGAGGAAGGTCAACTCGTCCGCGCCTTCGCGGTCGTAGCGTTCGGCCAGTTCGACCGGGTCGCCGGCATCGCGCAGGTTGGCGAAGTTGACGCCCTTGACCACGCGGCCGTCGTCGACGTCGAGGCATGGGATGACCCGGGTCGCCAGCGTCATCGTCGGGTCTCCTTCGGGGTGGTGGCTTCGGTACTCACAGACGTCCTCAACACGGTTCCCGGCGCGGTCACGCCGACCATTCCCGGACCGTGTCGCCGATGACACGCATCAGCCCGGCATGCACGGTCGGCGTACCCGCGACGAGCGACGGCGACGCCACGGTCCACGGTCGGCCCGCGATGTCGGTCGCGACGCCGCCGGCGGCGCGGACCAGGGCCGCGCCCGCGGCGTTGTCCCAAGGGTGCCTGCCGAATGCGATCGCCCCGCCGAACACGCCGGCCGCGGTGAACGCCATGTCGACACCCGTGGAACCCGTCATCCGGATCCGTGCGGCTCGCGTGCTCAGTTCGCGAAGGAGGTCGGCGCGGCGGGTGCCCGGGTACCTGCCGCCGCCGCGTGCGTCGAACGGACCGAACGCGATGGCGGCCTCGGCGAGCTCCATGTCGGGGGCCGGCGGGACGGGCTCACCGTCGACCAGAAGCGGACCGTCGACGTGCGCGGCGTAGCGACGTCCCACGAGAGGCAACCAGGTCATTCCGAGCGTGGCCTCACCGTCCACCACCAGACCGAGGAGGATGCCGGTGAGCGGCATCCCCGCGGAGTAGTTGAAAGTCCCGTCGATCGGGTCGAGCACCCACACCGGACCGTCCACGACATCGGCGCCGCCGAACTCCTCGCCGTGAACCGGGATCTGGGTGCGGTCGGCGAGCTCGGCCCCGATGTGGCGTTCGAGGTCCAGATCGATCTGGGTGGCGAAGTCGGTGCCGCCCTTGTTGATCGCGCTCGGCGCGCCCTGACCGTCGACGAACCGCTCGACGGAGGCGTCGAGGATCGACCCGGCGATGTCGAGCAGCCGGGGCAGGTCGAGGGAGGTGTCCGCCGCGCTCATCAGACCCCGGCGACCGCGGCCAGCGCCTCCGGCAAGGTGAAACGGCCCGCGTAGAGCGCCTTGCCGACGATGACGCCCTCCACACCCTTGCCGGTGAGGCCGGCGATCGCGACCAGATCGTCGATGGCCGAAACTCCACCCGAGGCGACGATCGGGGCGTCGGTCGCCGCGGCGACCTCGGCGAGCAGGTCGAGGTTCGGACCCTGCAGCGTCCCGTCCTTGGACACGTCGGTGACCACGTACCGCGCGCACCCGTCGCGGTTCAGTCGCTCGAGGACCTCCCAGAGATCGCCTCCGTCGGTGACCCAGCCGCGTCCGCGCAGGCGGTAGGACCCGCCGTCGCGGATGACGTCCAGACCGACCGCTATGCGGTCGCCGTGCTCGGCGATCGCGCGGGCACACCACTCCGGGTTCTCCAGGGCAGCGGTGCCGAGGTTCACGCGGGTGCACCCGGTCGCGAGGGCGGCCGCCAGCGAATCGTCGTCACGGATGCCGCCGGACAACTCGACCTTCACGTCGAGTTCGCCGACCACGCCGGCCAGCAGGTCGCGGTTGTCGCCACGGCCGAAGGCGGCGTCGAGGTCGACGAGATGGATCCACTCCGCGCCGTCGCGCTGCCACGCCAGCGCGGCATCGCGCGGCGAGCCGTAGGACGTCTCGGTGCCGGCCGCGCCCTGGACCAGGCGGACCGCCTGCCCGTCGGCGACGTCGACGGCGGGAAGGAGTTCGAGGGTGCTACCCATGGGTGAATCTGTCCTGTCTGTTCTGGATCGAGCGTGAGCGGCTGTGGGACGGGTGGTCAGGCGGGGTCGTGACCGTCGCGAGCCGCGATCAGGTCCGCCCGCGCACGGTCGACCATGCGGTTGGCAACGGTACCGATCGCGGCGATCATCGCCGCCACCGCCACCAGCGCGGCGACGAGCCCGGCGATCGGCGACCAGTGCGCGCACAGCGCGATGATCGGGACGGACGCGATGAGGACCAGCACACCCGCCCCGAGAGCGTAGAAGGCGAGTTTGGCGATCGAGAAACCGGTCGACGCCGACGCGGAGTCCTTCGGCACGGATTCGGGCGGCGGCCCGCCGTGCCCGTCGCCGAACCCGCCGTCGTGGCCGGGGCGCGGCGTGCCGTCGGTCACGAGAGTCCCCGAACCCAGTTCTCCAGCAGGTGGGCGCCGGCGTCACCGGACTTCTCCGGGTGGAACTGCGTGGCCGACAACGGCCCGTTCTCGACTGCGGCGAGGAACCGGCCGCCGTGTTCGGCCCAGGTCAGTCGGGGTGCGACCAGAGGCGAACCCTCGTTGTCCATCTCCCAGGTCTGCGCGGCGTAGGAGTGCACGAAGTAGAAGCGGGTGTCGGCGTCGAGTCCGTCGAACAGCACCGAACCCGCCGGGGCGTCGACCGTGTTCCAGCCCATGTGCGGCAGCACCGGCGCCGGCAGCTGCGTCACACTGCCCGGCCACTCTCCGCAACCCTCCGCCTCGACACCGAACTCGACGCCGCGCTCGAAGAGGATCTGCATGCCGACGCAGATGCCCAGCACCCGGCGACCGCCGGCCAGTCGTCGCCCGACGATCCGGTCGCCCTTGACCGCGCGCAGGCCTTCCATGCAGGCGGCGAACGCGCCGACGCCGGGCACGACGAGGCCGGTGGCGTTCAGGGCCGTGTCGAAGTCGGAGGTGACCGTCACCTGTGCCCCGGTCCGCTCGAGCGCACGCTGCGCGGACCGCAGGTTGCCCGAGCCGTAGTCGAGGATCGTGACGTCGGCGACGCTCACAGCGCGCCCTTCGTCGACGGCACACCGGTCACGCGGGCGTCGTATTCGGTCGCCGCGCGCAACGCGCGGGCCACGGCCTTGAACTCCGCCTCGGTGATGTGGTGCTGGTCGCGGCCGTAGAGGACCCGCACGTGCAGCGCGATGCGAGCGTTGAGCGCGATCGACTCGAACACGTGCCGGTTGATGACGGTCGAGTACGGGACACCCGGGTAGCCACCGATCACGGCGGTGAGCATGTGCTCGGGCTCGCCGGTGTGGACGCAGTAGGGGCGGCCCGACACGTCGACGACGGCCTGGGCGAGGGTCTCGTCCATCGGGATCCAGGAATCGCCGAAGCGACGGATGCCCTTCTTGTCGCCGAGCGCCTGGCCGAGAGCCTGGCCGAGCACGATCGCGGTGTCCTCGATGGTGTGGTGGCCCTCGACCTCGATGTCGCCCTTCGCCTCGACGGTGAGATCGAAGCTGCCGTGCTGACCGAAGGCGGTGAGCATGTGATCGAAGAACGCGATGCCGGTCGAGATGTTCGTCACGCCGGTGCCGTCGAGATTCAATTCGACGGAGATCGACGACTCCCTGGTGCTCCGTTCGACCTTCGCGACACGGGGCGCGGGGTTGGTCGCAGAGGGGGTGCTCACTGAGGGTTCTCCAGATCTGTGGTGGCGAGCGTGCGGCTGACGTCGAGGAAGGCGTCGTTCTCATGCGCGAGACCGATGGTCACCCGGAGGTGACCGGCGATGCCGACGTCCCGGATGAGGACGCCCTGGTCGAGGTAACGCTGCCACGACGCCGCAGCATCCCGGAACCGTCCGAACAGCACGAAGTTGGCGTCGGAGTCGATGACGCGGTACCCGAAGGCGGTCAGCGCCGCGACCACGCGCTCGCGTTCGGACCGGATCGCGGTGACGCCGGCGAGGGTGTCGTCGCTGTGGCGCAATGCGGCTCGCGCGGCGGCCTGGGTCAGCACGGACAGGTGGTACGGGAGCCGCACCAGCTGGATCGCGTCGACGACGGCGGGCGCTGCGGCGAGGTAGCCGAGCCGGCCGCCGGCGAAGGCGAAGGCCTTGCTCATCGTCCGGCTGACGACGACCTTGGCCGGGAACTCGTCGATGAGCTCGACGGCGCTCGGAGCCGCCGAGAACTCGGCGTAGGCCTCGTCGACGATCACGATGCCCGGAGCCGCCTCGACGATGCGACGCAGGTCCGCGAGCGGGATCGAACCGCCGGTCGGGTTGTTCGGCGACGTCACGAAAACGACGTCCGGTTCGCGGTTCGCGACTTCGGCGACCGCGTAGTCGGTGTCGAGCGAGAAGTCGCCCGCCCGCGCCGCGACCAGCCAGGTGGTGTCGGTGCCGTCGGAGATGATCGGGTGCATCGAGTAGGACGGGACGAAGCCGAGCGCGCTGCGACCGGGACCGCCGAACGCCTGCAGCAACTGCTGCAGGACCTCGTTGGAACCGTTTGCCGCCCAGAGGTTTTCGACGCCGAGCTGCACACCGGTGGCCCGTGTCAGGTAGGCGGCGAGGTCGGCACGGAGAGCGACGGCATCGCGGTCGGGATAGCGGTGCAGCACGGCGGCGGCCTCGCGCACCGACGCGGCGACATCGTCGATCAGGGCCGGCGACGGCGCGTGCGGGTTCTCGTTGGTGTTGAGGATCACCGGAACCCTGAGTTGCGGTGCGCCATAAGCGCTCTTGCCACGGAGGTTCTCACGTAGCGGCAGGTCGTCGACGGTGATCGAGCTGCCCGGGGTTGCCGTCACCGGATCGGCGGCCGTCACCGGCCCGCGCTCCCGACGAAGCGCTGCTTCACCGCATCACCGTGACCGGGCAGGTCCTCGGCGTCGGCGAGGGTCACCACCTTGTCGGCGACCTCGCGCAGCGCGGCCTCGTCGTAGTCGATGACGTGGACGCCCTTGAGGAAGGTCTGCACCGACAACCCGGAGGCGAAGCGCGCCGAACCCGAGGTGGGCAGAACGTGATTGGAGCCCGCACAGTAGTCACCGAGGCTGACCGGCGCATAGGGCCCGACGAAGATCGCGCCCGCGTTGTGCACCCGGTCGGCGACCGCGGCCGCGTCCCGGGTCTGGATCTCGAGGTGTTCGGCCGCATAGGCATCGACGACGGCGAGCCCCGCGTCGAGATCGTCGACGAGGACGACGCCCGACTGCTCCCCCGACAGCGCGGTGGTCACGCGTTCGCGGTGCTTGGTGGCCGCGACCTGCTGCTCGAGAGCCTCGTCGACGGCGTCTGCGAGTTCGGCGCTGTCGGTCACGAGCACCGACGCCGCGAGGACGTCGTGCTCGGCCTGGCTGATGAGGTCGGAGGCGAGGATGCCCGCGTCCGCCGAGTCGTCGGCGAGGATCGCGATCTCGGTGGGTCCGGCCTCGGAGTCGATGCCGACCACGCTGCGGCACAGACGCTTGGCCGCGGTGACGTAGATGTTGCCCGGGCCGGTGATGAGGTCGACGGGGTCGAGAACGGCATTCGGCTCGTCCGCGGATTCCGTGTCGGCGCCACCGTAGGCGAGCAGTGCCACGCCCTGGGCACCGCCGACCGCCCACACCTCGTCGACTCCGAGGAGCGCACAGGCGGCGAGGATGGTCGGGTGCGGCCACCCGCCGAAGTCCTTCTGCGGAGGCGAGGCGACGACCAGCGAGCCGACGCCGGCCTCCTGGGCGGGGACGACGTTCATGATGACCGACGACGGATAGACGGCGTTTCCGCCCGGGACGTACAGGCCGACGCGGCGCACCGGAATCCACTTCTCGCTGACGACGCCGCCGTCGACGACCTGGGTGCGGGTGGTCTCCCGTCGCTGGTCGGCGTGAACCTTGCGCGCGCGTGTGATCGACTCGCGCAGCGCCTCGGCAACCTGCGGGTCGAGCCCGGCCAGAGCATCGGCGATGACCTGGGCGGGCACCCGCACCGACGCGGGGCGGACACCGTCGAACTTCTCGCCATAGTCGAGCGCAGAGCTGCTCCCGTTCTCCGCCACCGAATGCACGACCGGTGTCACCGTGTCGAGGACGGCATTGACATCGGTACCCCCGCGGGGCAGCGCGCGACGCAACTCGGCGAGTGTCGGCGTGCTACCGCGCAGGTCAATTCGGGCGAGCATGATCTCTCCTGGTGGCTGCTGATGTACCCGACAAGGATACGTGTCGGCTGCCAGCGGGTTTCTGGTGCGGGTTGTCACCGAGAACGTCGGGGCAGTTCGATCCGGTATGCGGACGAAGCTGCCCCCGTCCTTCCACCGGCCGTTCGCCAGGACCGAGTTGTCCGACGTCGAGGTCCGAACCGGCGACGCGGGGCTGAACCTACGGTGCCGGGATGTCCAGACCGAGGTCCAGGACGGTGACGGAGTGCGTCAGGGCGCCCACGGCCAGGTAGTCGACGCCGGTGCGGGCATAGTCGGCCGCGACGTCGAGCGACAGGCCTCCCGAGCTCTCCAGCTTGGTGCCCGGCGAACGGGTGTTGCGGCGCTGGACGGCCATCTGGGTCTCCCACGGCTCGAAGTTGTCCAGCAGGACCAACTGCGGTTCGAGTCCGAGGACCTCGTCGAGCTGGGCCAGCGAGTCGACCTCGACCTCGACCGGTAGGCCCGGCGCCGCCGCCCGGACCGCCTCCAGTGCCGCGGCGACCGAACCCGCGGCGACGACGTGGTTGTCCTTGACGAGGGCGGCGTCGCCGAGCCCCATCCGGTGATTGACTCCCCCGCCGGCACGAACCGCGTACTTCTGCAGATGCCGAAGACCCGGAAGTGTCTTGCGCGAGTCGCGGATTCGGGCGTCCGTACCCTCCACCGCCGCCACCCAGGCCGCGGTGGTCGTGGCGATCCCCGACAGGTGCGAGATCAGGTTGAGCGCCGTGCGTTCCGCGGTCAGCAGCGCTCGCGTCGGAGCGTGGACGGCGAGTACGACGGTGCCGGGTTCGACGCGGGTTCCGTCGTCGACGCGCGACGTGATCGTGTACTCGCCCGCCCCGATCACCTCGTCGAAGACCGCCTCGACCACCGGCACGCCGGCGATCACACCATGCGCGCGGCTGATGATCGCCGCGTCGACGACCGCGTCGGCGGGGACCGTGGACGTGCTCGTGACGTCGGGGCCGTATCGCAGATCCTCGTCGAGCGCGGTGCGGATCAACGCGCGGACCTCGTCGGTGACCGCGGCGCCGAGTTCACCGCCCGCGGCCTGGCCGACGAAGCCGCCGGCCGGGGCCGTCGTCGAGGGGGTGGAGCTGCTCACTCGCCCGATCCGGGGTTGCCGATCGCGATCATGCGCTCGACGCTCTTGCGCGCCTTCTCGGCGACGTCGGCGTCGACGAACACCTCGTCGCGACCCTCCCGCAGGCACCGGAGCATGGCCGCCGGGGTGATCATCTTCATGTAGGGGCACGATGCCCGGTCGTTGACCGCCTGGAAGTCGACGCCCGGTGCGGCCTTGCGCAACTGGTGCAGCATCCCGACCTCGGTGGCGACGAGCACCTGCTTCGCGCCGGTCTCGCGCGCGGCGTCGAGCATGCCGCCCGTCGACAGGATCTTCACCTTCTCCTCGGGAACGAAACCCTCGCCGGCCAGATACAGCGCCGAGGTCGCGCAACCGCATTCGGGGTGGATGAACAGGTCGGCGTCCGGGTGCGAGTTCGCCTGCGCGGTCAACTCGTCACCGTTGATGCCGGCGTGCACGTGGCATTCGCCCGCCCAGATGTGGATGTTGTCGCGGCCGGTCTCGCGCTTGACGTGCGCGCCGAGGAACTGGTCCGGCAGGAACAGGACGTCGCGGTCGGGATCGATCGACGCGACCACGTCGACCGCGTTCGACGACGTGCAGCAGATGTCGGTGAGGCCCTTCACCTCGGCGGTGGTGTTCACGTAGGACACCACCAGCGCATCGGGGAACTCGGCCTTCCAGGCCCGGAGTTCGTCCGCGGTGATCGAGTCGGCGAGCGAGCATCCGGCGCGCTCGTCGGGGATCAGGACCCGCTTCTCGGGGCTCAGGATCTTGGCGGTCTCGGCCATGAAGTGGACGCCGCAGAAGATGATCTCGTCGGAGTCGACCTCGGCGGCGATCCGCGAGAGGGCAAGAGAGTCGCCGACATGGTCGGCAACATCCTGGATGGCTGGGAGCTGGTAGTTGTGCGCGAGCAGCGTCGCGTTGCGCGCCTTGGCGAGGCGGCGGACCTCGTCCGCCCACTCCTGCGTCGGCTCCACGCCGGTGTAACCGCCCGGCGCGTCGTACCACGTCGCATCGACGAGCGCCGAGTCCTCGACTGCGGGCGCGGTCATCGACGTGAGGCGATCACTGGTGATGCTCATGTGCCACTCCTCTGGCTACCCGGCGACGAGTTCCGTCCCCGGGACGCTGGTTCCCCAGATCACGGGCCGTGTGTCCGAGGCAGGTTTTCGACTCATGGTCGAAAACGCTATGCATCGTAACATTCGCCACACTCACGGCATTCCCATGACCTCGTCGCCGGCGTTCTCGGCCCGCGATCCAGGCGGACGACGAGTTCAGCCACACATCAGAGCGTCGAGGTAGCGCTCGGCGAATCGCGACTGCACAACCCGCCCGATCGGCCCGCCCAGACGCGTGAACCACCGCCCCGGACGCGAGAACGCGACGACATGCCCGACCACGGTGTCGTCGTCGAGCCATTCCACCCAGAAGCGCTCTTCGCCGATCTCGGGATGGCCGGGCAGCGTGCCGTACGCGAAGCCGCGCTCGCGCGGGGCGTCGATCACCTCGATGACCCGGCACCGTGCGGTGATCGCGAGGGGGCCGAGACCGGCACGCAGGTCGACGTCGGCGTCGACAGTGGCCGCGGGCGTCGATTCGTCGACACCGAAGCCGGCACGACGATGCATGTCCCAGTTCATGATTCGCCGGCCGGCCGTGGCGAAGCAGGCAGCTCCCGAGCCGATGACCCGTGACCGGCGCAGATGGTGGTAACCGGACGGGAGCGTCCCGGCCGTCGCGCCGACCTCGGGATAGGTGAGATCCGATCGGTTCGCGGTCACCCGACTCGTGCCACCTCGGCGTCGAGCACGAGCGCCAGATCGTCGAGTGAGGTACCCAGCGCGCGAGCAAGCGCCGCGATCGTGGCGAAAGCGGGCGTCGGCATGCGTCCGGTCTCGATCTTGCGCAGGGTCTCCGGCGAGATACCCGCGCCCGACGCCACATCGCCCAGCGGACGATCGCCGCGCAACTCGCGGAGACGGGCGCCGAGCCGGCGGCCGGCCGCGATCTGTTCCGGGGTCAGGGGGTTACGCACCATGTGGCGATCCTAGCGGGTCCGGTATACAAATACCGAGACGCGGTGGTATTTGTATACCGACCAGCGATCCGAAAGAACGCAATGACCACGAGAGGACGGGAATGGTCGAACTGAAGTCGCCTGCCGAGGTGGCCGCCATGGGAGTGACGGGGGCGTTCATCGCAGATCTCCTCGACGACCTCGCTGGACGCGCCGACGTCGGGGTCAACCTCCTCGAGCTCGAGGAACGCGCGCGGAAGCTCGTCAACGACCGCGGTGCACAGTCCTGCTACTGGGACTACTCGCCGTCCTTCGGCCGCGGCCCGTTCCGCAATGTGATCTGCCTGTCGGTGAACGACGCTGTCCTGCACGGACTCCCGCACGATTACGTCCTCGCCGACGGAGACCTGCTCTCGATGGACATCGCCGTCGCCATCGACGGCTGGGTGGCCGACTCCGCGCGCAGCGTCATCGTCGGCACCCCGCGACCCGACGATCAGCGACTCGTCGAGGCCACGGAAGAAGCACTGGGCGCAGCCATCGACGCCGCTCGTCCGGGCGGTCGGCTCGGCGACATCTCGGCCGCGATCGGAGCGGTCGCCGCCCCACACGGGTATCGGGTCAACACCGAGTTCGGCGGACACGGGCTGGGCCGCACCATGCACGAGGATCCCCACGTCGCCAACGTGGGCCGGGCCGGACGCGGCATGAAACTCCGCCCCGGCCTGACCCTCGCACTCGAACCGTGGTTCACGCTCGGTTCCGAGCGCATCAAGTTCGACGCCGACGGGTGGACCATCCGGTCGTTCGACGGCTCGCGCGGCGCGCACAGCGAACACACGATCGCCGTCACCGAGGGCGAGGCGCTGGTCCTCACGACGAACCGGGGCGGGTAGTCGAGGTCACCAGGTGGCTTCGACACGGCGCCTCGACCTCGACGCGCTCCTTCGTCGCTTGCTCGGCCCGGCGGCTTCGCTCGGAGCCGGCTCAACCAGCAGGGGGTCGCCGACTCCTCCAGCGGAGGGCACCAGCACAACCAGCAGGGGGGCGCCGACTCCTCCAGCGGAGGGCACCAGCACAACCAGCAGGGGGGCGCCGACTCCTCCAGCGGAGGGCACCAGCACAACCAGCAGGGGGGCGCCGACTCCTCCAGCGGAGGGCACCAGCACAACCAGCAGGGGGGCGCCGACTCCTCCAGCGGAGGGCACCAGCACAACCAGCAGGGGGTCGCCGACTCCTCCAGCGGAGGTCACCAGCACAACCAGCCGGGGGTCACCAGCACAACCAGCCGGGGTCGCCAGCACAACCAGCCGGGGCTCGCCAGCACAACCAGCCGGGGCTCGCCGACACAACCAGCCGGGGCTCGCCAGCACAACCAGCGGGGGGTAACCGGCTCAACCAGCCGGGGGTCGCCAGCACGTCCAGCGGGGGCTCTCCAATCTCAACCAGCGGGGGTCACCAGCAGGGCGCACCCTACAATCGGGCGCATGCCATCCGCCGGGTCCGAGCCACCCATCGCCGACGGTGCGACCCTCCGGGTGGAAGTCCTGAGCGTCGTCTTCCAGATCCGCGTACCCCAGACCCGGAACACGTCGGACACCGACGACCCGTCGTTGTGCGTCCTGCTGTCGCGGTCCGCCGACGGCGTGTGGACACTTCCCGGCGGCGGGGTCGGCGCCGAGGAGACGTTGTCGGCGAGCGCACGCCGGCTCGTCGCGGACGCGCTCGACGTCCGTGAGATCGCGCACCTGGAACAACTGTCGGTCTTCTCCGACCCGCACCGGGTGCCCACGGTCCGCACCATCGCGTCGACCTACATGGGCCTCGTGCCCTCCGACGCCGACGCGACACCCCCCGACGCCGCGGGCTGGTTCGCCGTCGACGGATTACCGCCCCTGGCCTTCGATCACGCCGGGATCGTCGAGGCCGCCCGGCATCGACTTGCGGCCAAACTCTCCTACACCAACATCGCGTTCGCGCTGGCCCCCGCCCGGTTCCCGATGTCGGCATTGTCGGAGATCTACTGCGCCGCACTGGGTTATCCCGTGGACACGACCAACCTGCTCCGCATCCTGAGCCGGCGCGCGGTGGTGGTCGCCACCGGGACCGTCGGCAAGACCGGCCGTAACGGGGGTCGCCCGCCGGCGCTCTACGCCTTCGCGGAGAAGGAGCTACGCGTCACGGATGAGTTCGCGACGCTGCGCCCACCGATGTGAACACGTCCGCCGGCGGCTCGTCGGACTCGAGATCTCCGACGCCCAGATCGGCTGTCCGCGAGGACAACACGCAGACGAGGTACACCACGGCGAACGCGAACGGGGCACAGATGAGCAGCGTCCACGGCTCGGCCGGGCCGGACCGCGTCGCGCCGTCGAGCCACAGCTCCGGCGCGACCCGGTAGACGGCGTCGACCGGCAGTGCGGTCGGATCGTCGTCGAACCGCAGGCCCGCGACCCACATCCCGACCGACGCCGCAAGCGCCGAACCTGCCACCGTCGCGAGGGCGGGCCACACGAATCCGGCGACCCCGCGCCACGTCCGGGCCGCAAACCACACGACGATGGCCGTGACCGCGCCGTAGGCGAACATCGTCAGGGCGAAGGCGCCCACGCCGGCGAAGTCGGCGGGGATGTCCTCGCGACGCAGACCCTCGAACACGACGCCGGTGGTCGGCGGGGTGAGGAGCGCCCAGACCGCCCCGGCGACGACGCCGATGAGGGCCACGCCGACGGTGACCGCGGCCAGTCCCGAGACCGTGCGGACCGGCGGTTTCACCGGCGACCCAGCTCCGACGAGTCGACCGTCCCGTGCCTCGAGCAGCGGGCATCCCATCCGTCGGGCCGCACCTGGACCACCATCCGGCGCCCGCACTGGCCACAGAAGCGAGGGGGTTCGAGACCCAACCGGGCAGCCGGCGGCACGGCGTCGGGAGCCTGCAGTTCCAGTTCGAGTCCGGTGAACACACCGAACCGGCACGGCTCGGCGAGAGGACCCGGGACGGTGTCGATCATGAGAACACGCTACCCATCGCGGCGACGAGCCCGTCAGATCGTGTCGTTCAACGACTTGATCGGCATGGACAGATCACTGAGGAGATCGAGATCGTCCTCGGCGGGCCGGCCGAGGGTCGTCAGGTAGTTGCCGACGATGACGGCGTTGATGCCGCCGAGGATGCCCTGTTTGGCCCCCAGGTCGCCGAGCGTGATCTCACGCCCGCCGGCGAAGCGCAGGATGGTGCGCGGCAGCGCCAGACGGAAGGCGGCCACCGACTTGAGGGCCTCCGCGGCGGGGAGCACGTCGAGATCGCCGAACGGGGTGCCGGGCCGCGGGTTCAAGAAGTTCAGCGGCACCTCGTCGGGCTCGAGCGTCGCCAGTTCGGCGGCGAACTCGGCCCGTTGCTCCAGGGACTCACCCATACCGAGGATGCCGCCGCAGCAGACCTCCATGCCCGCCTCCCGG
This sequence comes from Gordonia sp. HS-NH1, assembly GCF_001418765.1. Taxonomy (NCBI): domain Bacteria; kingdom Bacillati; phylum Actinomycetota; class Actinomycetes; order Mycobacteriales; family Gordoniaceae; genus Gordonia; species Gordonia sp. HS-NH1. The sequence continues at coordinate 22,086 of NZ_LIYC01000031.1, read as the reverse complement.
ACCATGCGCAGGGTGTCCCAGCGCTCCTCCCAGGTGTGGGTCGTCACCACGTTCGGGAAGTGGCTGCGCGCGGTCTCGAGATTGTGGTTGTAACGGTGCACGCCCATGTCGCGGAGCTGGTCGACCTGCTCCTGGGTGAGCATGCCCAGGCTGCACGCGATCTGGATGTCGACCTCGTTGCGGATGGCCTCGATTCCCGCCGCGACCTGACTGAGCAGCCGCTTGTCGGGACCGCGGACCGCCGCGACGATGCAGAACTCGGTCGCACCGGTCTTCGCGGTCTGCTTGGCCGCCTCGACGAGGGAGGGGATGTCGATCCACGCACTTCGTACCGGCGAGGCGAAAAGTCCGGACTGGGAACAGAAATGGCAGTCTTCTGGGCACCCGCCGGTTTTCAGCGAGATGATGCCCTCGACCTCGACCTCGGGCCCGCACCAGCGCATCCGCACATCGTGGGCGAGCTGGAGCAGTTCGGTCAGCCGGTCGTCGGGCAACCGCAGAACCCGGAGAACCTGCTCCTGATCGAGCGGCTCGCCGCGGTCGAGCACCTGGTCACGGGCGATGGCGAGGATGTCGTCCGACGCCGGTGCCGAGGTGGTGGCGTCGACTGTTGCCTGGGTCACTGGTGATACTCCTTGGATGATTGTTCTGCTGCGGGAACGTGTTACGGCGTCCGGACGAGCTGTTCCGGATGGCGGGGAGAAAGGGTCGCGAGCCACTCGTCGTCGAACCACGACGCTGCGTGGCGGCGGAACTCGGCGGGTTCGAGGTTCGCGGCGCCGGCGGGCAGGACCCCGACGACCGGCACCCCGGTCACCCGCGGGAGGTCGGTGCGGTTGCACCGCATCGCGAGGTCGGGATCGTCCGGCCACCAACCGATCACGAGCCCGGCGGGACGCAGACCGCGCGCCCGCACCGCGTTCACGGTGAGTTCGGCGTGATTCAGCGCGCCCAGCCCCGGCGCCACCACGACCAGCACACCGTCGACGGTGTCGGGAACGAGAGTGGCCGCGGCGATGTCGAGGATCGTGGCCGACTCCCCCAGCCGCACCAGCACTCCGCCGGCGCCCTCGACGAGGGTCAGGTCGTGTGACGCGGCCAGATCGTCCACGGCGCGGACGATCACCGCCGGATCGGCCAGTGGCATCCCGGCGCGGCGCGCGGCGGTGTCGGGCGCGAGGGGTTCCGGGTAGCGGAAGAGCTCGACCGCGGTGACGTCGCCCGCCAGGCGTTGCACCTCGGCGAGGTCGCCGGGTTCGTCGGGACCGACGCCGGTTTGTACCGGTTTGCATACGGCGACGCGCCCTTCGTGGCTCGTCGCTATCGCTCCTCGTACCTCAGGGAGCAGAGGATGGGCAGACGCTAACGCTCCTCGCACCTCAGGGAGCAGAGGATGGGCAGACGCTAACGCTCCTCGCACCTCAGGGAGCAGAGGATGGGCAGACGCTAACGCTCCTCGCACCTCAGGGAGCAGAGGATGGGCAGACGCTAACGCTCCTCGCACCTCAGGGAGCAGGGGGTCGGCCACCTCAGGGAGCAGAGGGTCGGCCACCTCGTGGAGCAGGCAGGCAGCGGCGAGTGCCGCGGTGGCGACGGTCTTCCCGACGTCGGTCGAGGTCCCGGTGACGGCGAGGACCCTGCCGCGGCGTGCGGCGGTCACCGCGCACCGACTTCGCGCAGCGCGGCGTCGACGACGGCGGCCACGTGGTCGAGGGCAGCGGCTTCGAGGTCGGCGCGCACCGTGATCCGCAGCCTCGAAGTCCCGACCGGGACCGAGGGCGGACGGAAACACCCGACGAGGACGCCACGGTCCCGGCACGCGGCAGCAGCCGCCACCGCGCGTTGCGGATCCCCGACGACGATCGAGATGACCGCCGCGGCGGGCTCTTCGACGCCACAGGCGAGCGCCAGGCGACGGGCGTTGTCGCGCAGTCGGTCCGGCAACCCGGGTTGCGCCCGCAGGATCGTCAGTGCGGCATGCGCGGCGCCGACCGCGGCCGGGTTCAGGCCGGTGTCGAAGATGAAGGTGCGGGCGCAGTCGATGAGGTGCGAGCGCAGTAGCTCCGACCCGAGGACCACACCGCCCTGCGCGCCGAGCGACTTCGACAGCACGGTCGTGACGATGAGATCGGGAGCACCCGAAAGTCCCTGTTCGGCGACGAGTCCGCGACCACCCGGACCACGTACCCCGAGAGCGTGGGCCTCGTCCACGAGCAGGACGGCCCCGTGCGCGCGTGCCGCGGCATACAGATCCGCGACCGGCGCCGGTTGACCGTCGATGCTGTACACCGAATCGGTGACGACGAGCGCCCGGGCCTCGGTACGTTCGGCGAGGGCCCGCCGGACCGCCTCGTGATCGCCGCGGTCGACGACCACCACCCGGGCACGCGACAACCGGCAGCCGTCGATCAGCGACGCATGGGTGCCGGTGTCGCTGACGATCAGGTCGCCGCGTGTCGCCAGCGCGGTGATCGCACCGACATTCGCCAGGTAACCGGACGAGAAGACCAGTGCCGCATCGAATCCGAGGAAGTCGGCGAGATCGTGCTCGAGATCGACGTGTGCCTGGGTGGTGCCGACGACGAGGCGCGACGCCGTCGAGCCACCTCCCCACCGTTCCGCGGCGGCCCGCGCACCCGCGATCACTGCGGGGTGGGTCGACAACCCGAGGTAGTCGTTGGAACCGAGGTTGATCTCGTCGCCGGCCGCCCTGCGGACGTGTGGGCTGCGATGCAGGCCGGCCTCGGCGCGCGCACGGGCGGCGCCGGCCAGCCACGCCAGACCGATCTCTCCCCCGCCGCTGACCCGCGCATCGCCGTCGACCCTCGAATCCGGCTGCACCTGAATCGAAGTCATGACCGCACCACTGCCGGCTCGCGATCGCCGACCGTGGCATGCACGGCAGCGGACACTCCGCGCACGATCACCCCGATGTCCTCGGGTGTGCAGATGAACGGCGGCATCGTATAGACGAGATTGCGGAACGGCCGCAGCCATGCCCCGGCCTCGACGGCAGCGTCGGTGGCCGCCACCATGTCGACCGGGCGATCGAGTTCGACGACGCCGATCGCGCCGAGGACCCGCACATCGACGACGCCGTGGCGATCACGCATCGGTTCGAGTCCGTCGCGGAGCCCCCGCTCGATCGCCGAGACCCGCTCGGCCCACGGCGTTTCCAGCAGCAGTTCGATCGCTGCGACGGCCACCGCGCAGGCCAGCGGGTTGGCCATGAAGGTCGGGCCGTGCGCGAGTCCGCCCGCCTCCCCCGCACTGATCACCTGAGCGATCTCGGACGTGCACAGGGTCGCGGCGAGCGTGAGGTAGCCACCGGTGAGCGCCTTGCCGACACACATGATGTCGGGCGCGACGCCGGCGCCCGGCGCCGCGTCGGCCCCCGGGGCGGCGTCGGCCGCGAACAACGTTCCGGTACGGCCGAATCCGGTCGCGATCTCGTCGAAGATCAGCAGGACGTCGTGTCGGTCACAGATCTCCCGGAGCGCACGCAGATATGCCGCGTCGTGGAATCGCATGCCGCCCGCGCCCTGGACCACGGGTTCGACGATGACCGCGGCGAGCTCGTCGTGGTGCGCGCGCACGGTGCGCTCGAACTCGGCGACGTAGTCGGGCCGGAACTCGGCCGGCGGTGCGTCGACGAAGATCTGTTGTGCGAGAACACCCTTCCACATCGCGTGCATGCCGCCGTCGGGATCGCAGACGCTCATCGGGGTGAAGGTGTCGCCGTGGTAGCCGCCACGCCAGGTGAGCAGACGCGTGCGGCCGGACCGACCGCGGCTGCGCCAATACTGCAGCGCCATCTTGACCGCCACCTCGACCGACACCGACCCCGAGTCGCAGAAGAACACCTTCTCCAGGCCGGCCGGGGTGATCTCGACGAGGAGCTGCGCCAGCCGGGCGGCCGGTTCGTGGGTCAGACCGCCGAACATGACGTGCGACATCCGACCGAGCTGAGCGGCCGCGGCGGAGTCGAGTCGGGGGTGTCCATAACCGTGGATCGCCGCCCACCAGGAGCTCATCCCGTCGACCACCGATCGGCCGTCCGCGAGTTCGAAGCGGACACCCGAGGCCGAGGCCACGACCAACGGCCGGGTGGCCGCCGGCAGCGCACCGTAGGGGTGCCAGATGTGGTCGGCATCGATGCGACTGATCGCGTCGTGATCCATGAGGCACCTCCCGGCCTGTCGTTAGGCAGTCCTGAACACCGTCCAGGGTCCTGAACACCGTACAGGGAATCCTGAACGCTGTACAGGCCCGGGGTTCGATGCCCACTGCCGGGTCATTACGCTGACGCGGGTGAGCAACAGTCGCACCGACGTTCTGCGCGCCGCCCGCGACATCCTGGGCGAGCACAGCCTGGCCGACCTGTCGATGCGACGCCTCGCCACCGAACTCGGCGTCCGTCCCAACGCGCTGTACTGGCACTTTCCCAACAAGCAGACCTTGCTGGCCGCACTCGCCGACGACATCCTCGGCGCGGTCGCCATCCCCGACACCTCGCTGGCCTGGGACGAGCGCCTCGATCTGCTCGCGACCGACATGCGCAGCGCGCTCCTCGGAGTTCCCGACAGTGCCGAGGTCGTGTCGTCGAGCTGGGCCAGCGGCCTGTCGTCGAAGGCCATCACCGCCGACATCATCGCCGCCGGCACGGCCGGCGGTTTGTCCGTCCGCGACGCCGAGGCGGTCAGCACCGCACTGTGTCAGCTGGTCATCGGGCTCACCATCGAGGAACAGACACGCGCGCAGATGGAGCGTCTGGGTGTCACCGGGCCGTCGGGTCGCGACTTCGCGGGCGAGTTCCGCGACGGGCTGGCCATCATCCTCGACGGAGCCCGGACGCGCCGCTCGCGGTGAACCCCGCGCGGCCCCGCAGACCGGTGCGCGAGTGTCGCGGTCGTCCGAATCGGTGTTTCACAGCTTCGGCGAGTACATTGCTAGCCGGTCATCCCGGCCCCGAGACCGATCTGTCCCCCACCGGAAAGAACACGCCCTGTGGCATCGACGACGCGAGTAGTGGCGCCGGAGTCGTCCCCCTCGACGCCGACAACGCCCGCATACCGCACCGACCTCGACGGCCTGCGCGGTATCGCCATCGCCCTCGTCGCCTGCTTCCACGTGTGGTTCGGCAAGGTCTCCGGCGGCGTCGACGTCTTCCTCACCCTCTCGGGATACTTCTTCGTCGGGTCGCTGCTGCGGCACGCGATCACGAGCCAGGCTCCGCACGTCTCGTTCCGCGACACCCTCAACCCGTGGCCACGTCTCAAACGGCTCCTCAAACGGCTGCTACCGGCGCTGCTCACCGTCCTGATCGCGGTCACGGTGCTGACTCTGCTGATCCTCCCGCAGACCCGGTGGGCCAATGTCGGCCGCGAGGTCATCGCGAGCGCGCTGTACTACCAGAACTGGTATCTCGCGCAGAACTCCCAGGACTACCTCGCCGCGAGTTCGGCGAACAGCCCGCTGCAGCACATCTGGTCGATGTCGGTGCAGGGCCAGTTCTTCGTCCTGACCCTGCTCGTCGCCCTCGCGTTCGCGACGTTGCTCAAGGTCGGTGCCCGCATCGCCCGGCCGTTCGCCGACCCGCGGGTCATCAGGTTCCTCGTCGGCGGCGCGGTGTTGGTCGTCGCGCTCGCCTCGTTCTACTGGGCGCACCGCGGCCTGGCGATCAACCAGCCGTACAACTACTACGACACGATCTCCCGTCTGTGGGAACCGCTGGCCGGCGGCCTGCTCGCGATCTGGTTGCCGTCCCTGCGAATCCCGAACTGGCTGCGCAACATCGCGACCGTCTTCGCGCTCGCGCTGATCGTCAGCTGCGGGTTCTGGATCGACGGTGTCAACGCCTACCCCGGTCCGATGGCGCTGGTGCCGGTCGGCGCGACGCTGCTGATCATCTGGGCGGGCGCGACGGCGTTGCAGAAGCCACCTCGGGGGTCCCATGCCGCGGCCACCGAGATGCCCGTCACGAACCGCTGGCTCGCGAGCAGGTGGCCGGTCTGGCTCGGGACCATCGCGTATTCGCTGTATCTGTGGCACTGGCCGCTGCTGATCTTCTATCTGACCTGGCGCGACAAGAACCATGCCAACTTCGTCGAGGGCGTGCTCATCCTCGCGGCGTCGGTCGGGCTCGCGTGGCTCACCAAGCGCTACATCGAGGACCCGCTGCGCGGCGGCGATCGTTCGGCGCTGAGCCGCGGCCGCCGCGACGGACGGTCGCGGTGGCTGTCGTACACGTCGGTCGTCACCTCGATCCTCGTGGTGGCGACGCTCGTCACCGGCGTCGGCATCACCGTGTGGGAGCGGCACGTCGCGAACATCGTCGTCGACACCAAGAACCTCGACCCGAGGTCGTACCCGGGGGCCCGAGCACTGCTCGACGGCTGGCCGGTGCCCGCCCTCGATCCACAACCGTCGGCGCTGGAGGTCATCAAGGACTTCCCCGAGACCTCCACCGACGGGTACATGAGCGACTTCACCGACAACGAGATCCACGTCGGCACCTACGGCGATCCGACCGCGACGCGCACCATCGCGCTCGCCGGCGGCTCGCATGCCGAGATGTGGATCTCGGCGCTCGACATTCTCGGCAAGCGCAACGGTTTCAAGGTGAAGACCTACCTCAAGATGGGGTGCCCGCTGTCGACGAACCGGGTACCGAAACAGCGCGGCGTGCCCTACCCGGAGTGCTACGACTGGGGACAGCGCGTCATCGATCGCGTCATCGCGGACAAGCCGGACGCGGTGCTGACGAATTCGACGCGACCGCGGGACTACGAACCCGGCGACTGGGTGCCACCGGACTACGTGCCGATCTTCGACCGTTTCCTCGACGCCGGGGTGCCGGTGTTGGGCATGCGGGACACCCCGTGGCCGAAGAACGCGAAGGGCACCATCGACACCCCGATCTGCCTCGCCGACGGCGGCGACGCCGAGAGCTGCGGGTCGCGCCGCAGTGCTGTCCTCTCACCCGAGGACCCGGCGGCGGAGCTGGCCGCCACGCGACCCGACTTCCACCCCCTCGACATGTCCGACGGGATCTGCGACGCCGAGCGGTGCCCGGCGATCGTCGGCAACATCACCGTCTACAAAGACCCACACCACCTGAGTGCGACCTATGTCCGCAGCCTCACCGACGAGCTGGGGCGCCAGATGGAGGCGCAACTGCCGTGGGCTGGTCCCGCGGTGCCGTGACGGTCGGCGGAAGTCGCGGGCTTCCTCCGGAAGCGGCGGGTGGGGCAGCCCACATCTGACCCGACCGGCCGCGTCCTGAGATGACCGTCCGCGGCAACGCGACTAGGGTCGACCCATGACGTCGTCGAAGGCGGGTAAGACCGGACCGCCGGCCCCCGGTGAACAGCCGGGTGATCCCGACTCCACTCCCGATTCAGATTCCACCGCCGATCCCGGCTCCCCCTCGGAGCCCCACGCACCGGAGTACGACACCACCTCGACGACGGCAGCACCTCCGAGTGGTGGCAAGACCATCGCCGACCCCGTACCGATGCCGTCCGACCCGATCCAGGCCGAGGCGCTGGTCCAGCCGGAACCGGCCCCGATCCCGGTGTGGCCGGGTACTCCATACCCCCTCGGCGCCACCTATGACGGTGTGGGAACGAATTTCTCGCTGTTCTCCGAGGTGGCCGAAGCCGTCGAGCTGTGCCTGATCGACCGCGAGGGCCACGAGCGTCGGATCCGGCTCGAAGAGGTCGACGGTTACTGCTGGCACTGCTACCTGCCCAACGTCGGCCCCGGCCAGTTCTACGGCTTCCGCGTCTACGGGCCGTACGACCCGTCGCAGGGATTGCGTTGCGACCCGAGCAAACTCCTGCTCGATCCGTACGGCAAGGCCTTCCACGGCGACTTCGACGGCGACGCATCGCTGTTCTCCTACCCGCTCCCGACACCGCCCGAGGACACCGACGAATCGGCGGTCGACGACGACGCATCCGCAACCCCCGAGACCGGGGCCGCCGACACCGGGACCGGCGGTGGCGGGACCGACGAGGGCGCGGTCGACGATGCCGACGAGCCGACCGCCGAGGCGGGCGATGCGGCCGATCCCGCCGATGAGGCAGGCGAGTCCGACGGCGATGCCGCGCCCGCGGAGCACGGGGACATCCCCGATCCCGAGCCGGTCAATCCGATGCCGCAGTTGGACTCACTCGGGCACACCATGGTCTCGGTGGTGATCAACCCCTACTTCGACTGGCAGAACGACCGGTCGCCCAATCGTCCGTACCACCAGACGGTCATCTACGAGGCGCACGTCAAGGGCATGACCGCGACCCATCCCGACATCCCCGAGTACCTGCGCGGCACGTACGCGGGGCTGTGCCATCCGGTGATCATCGACCACCTCAAGGAGTTGGGCATCACCGCCATCGAACTGATGCCCGTGCACCAGTTCATGCAGGACTTCGTCCTGCGCGATCAGGGTCTCCGAAACTACTGGGGATACAACACCTTCGGATTCCTGGCACCGCACATCGAGTACTCGTCGAACCCCGACCAGCCGGCCAGCGCGGTGACCGAGTTCAAGGCGATGGTGCGTGAGTTCCACAACGCCGGCATCGAGGTCATCCTCGACGTCGTCTACAACCACACCGCCGAGGGCAACCACCTCGGACCCACCGTGTCGTTCCGGGGCATCGACAACGCCGCCTACTACCGGCTCGTCGACGGCGATCCCGAGATGTACATGGACTACACCGGAACCGGCAACAGCCTCAACGGTCGTCATCCGCACACGCTGCAGCTCATCATGGATTCGCTGCGGTACTGGATCCTCGAGATGCACGTGGACGGCTTCCGTTTCGACCTCGCGTCCACGCTGGCCCGCGAACTGCACGACGTCGATCGGCTGTCCGCGTTCTTCGATCTGGTGCAGCAGGACCCGGTGGTCAGTCAGGTGAAGCTGATCGCCGAGCCCTGGGACATCGGCGAGGGTGGTTACCAAGTGGGCAACTTCCCGCCGCTCTGGACCGAATGGAACGGCAAGTACCGCGACACCGTCCGCGACTACTGGCGCGGCGAGCCGTCCACCCTGGGCGAGTTCGCCTCCCGGCTCACCGGATCGTCGGATCTGTACGAGGCGACCGGCCGACGGCCGCTCGCGAGCATCAACTTCGTCATCGCGCACGACGGTTTCACGCTGCGGGACCTGGTGTCCTACAACGAGAAGCACAACATGGCCAACGGTGAGGACAACCGGGACGGCGAGAGCCACAACCGGTCGTGGAACTGCGGAGTCGAGGGACCCACCGACGATCCCGAGATCAACGCCCTGCGCGCGCGGCAGCAGCGGAACATCCTAGCGACGCTGTTCCTGTCGCAGGGCACGCCGATGCTGGCGCACGGCGACGAGATCGGGCGTACCCAACAGGGCAACAACAACGTCTACTGCCAGGACTCCGAATTGTCTTGGATGGACTGGACTCTCGCCGAGGAGAACGCCGACCTGCTGGAGTTCACCCGCAAGGCCATCGCACTGCGCACCCGGCATCCGGTCTTCCGGCGACGAAAGTTCTTCGGCGGGAAGCCGATCCGATGGGGCGACCAGGCACTCGACATCGCCTGGCTCACCCCGGCCGGCCAGGAGATGACCGCCGAGGACTGGGACAGCGGGTTCGGCAAGAGCCTCGCCGTGTTCCTCAACGGAAACGGACTGGGCGAGAAGGACGAACGTGGCGAACTGGTCGTCGACGACTCCTTCTTCATCTGCTTCAACGCCCACTACGAGGACCTGGACTTCACGCTCCCGCCGACGTGGTACGGCAACGAGTGGGTCGGCGAACTGGACACGACGCATCCCGTGGGGGACAGCGAGCTGACGGCCTCCGCCGGCGAGTCGGTGACCGTAGGCGCCCGCTCCGTCCTGGTCCTGCGAAAGACCTCGTGACTCCTATGGGCAATCGTCCGACCCCGCGCGCAACGTACCGGCTCCAACTATATGGCGACTTCGGATTCGCCGATGCCGCAGCACATCTCGACCACCTCGCCGAGTTGGGGATCAGCCACGTCTACCTCTCCCCGATCGGCACGGCGTCGGCCGGGTCGACGCACGGCTACGACTGGTTGCCGCCGCCGGCGGTCTCCGCCGTGCTGGGCGGGATCGACGGGCTGCGGGAACTGCGTTCCGCCGCCGCCGAACGCGGTCTGGGTCTGATCATCGACATCGTCCCGAACCACACCGGGGTAGCCGATGCACTCGCCAACCCGTGGTTCGCCGACCTGCTCCGTCACGGGCCCGCATCGGACTACGCACACTATTTCGACGCCGACTTCAGCGACGACAACGGTGCCGACGGGAAGCTGGCCCTGCCGATCGTCGCCGCCGATGGGGACCTGAGCCCACTCGAGATCGACGAGCACGGGAATCTGCGGTACTACGATCACGCGTTCCCGATCGCCCCCGGCACCGCGGGAGACATTCGGCCCGCTCGCTCCGCTCCCGGCGCCGGCGGCACACCGCAAGAGGTCCACTCCCGCCAGCACTATCGGCTCGTGCCGTGGGACAGCGGCCTCATCGGCTACCGGCGCTTCTTCACGGTCAACGAACTCGCCGGTCTGCGCCAGGAGGACCCGGAGGTCTACGACGCGACGCACCAGTGGCTGCGTGAGCTACTCGACGCCGACCTCATCGATGGTGTGCGCGTGGATCATCCGGACGGTCTGTGGGACCCCCAGGATTATCTGCGCCGGCTGCGCGCGGACGTCGGGGACGATCGTCTCCTGTACATCGAGAAGATCCTGGCGCCGGACGAGCCCCTCGAACCGACCCTGCCGGTCGAGGGCACCACCGGGTACGACCACATGCGCGTGATCGATGCCGTGTTCGTGGCGCCGGCCGGCGTCGCCCAGCTCACCGAGCTACACGAACGGATCACCGGCGAGAGCGGTGACGCGCGGTGGGTGGAGGCCGCCGAGCACGATCGCAAACTCCGCACCGTGCGGGAGTCGTTCCCTGCGGAGCTCAGACGTCTCGTACGCGCCGTCACCGCGCGCGTCGAGGGATCACCGGCCTCGGATCCGGACGTGATCGCCACCGCCTGCGCCGAACTGATCGCCGCGCTCGGGGTCTACCGGGCGGACTACCCGTCGTTGCGTCCACGTCTGCTCGCCGTCGCCACCGGGATCGCCGAGGCGAAGCCCGAACTGCGTGCCGCGATCGACCTCATCGTGCGGGAGACGGCGGTGCCCGGCGAGGCGACATCGAGGCTGGCGCAGACCTGCGGGGCGGTGACCGCGAAGAGCGTCGAGGACAGTTTGTTCTACCGGACGGCCCGGCTCGTCTCCGCCCAGGAGGTCGGTGGCGATCCCGCGAATCCCGTCATGTCGCTGGCCGATTTCCACGAGCACAACGCCGAGCGCGCCGCGCGGTGGCCGCTGGCCATGACGGCCACGTCGACGCACGACACCAAACGCGGTGAGGACGTGCGCGCGCGGATCGCGGTGCTCGCCCAGATCCCCGACCGCTGGTCCCAGCTCGTCGACAAGGTCTGGCGCGAGACCGACGTGCCGGATGACCTGACCGGCTATTTCCTCCTGCAGAACATCGTCGGGGTCTGGCCCACCGGCGCCCCGGTCACCGACGAGTTGCGGGGCCGGTTGATCGAGTACGCCCGTAAGGCGACTCGCGAGGCCGGTCTGCGCACCACGTGGACCGAGGTGAACGAGGAGTTCGAGACCGCAGTCGAGACCTGGATCGGCCAGGTCACCAGCGGGGACGTCGCATCCTCGGTCGCCGAACTCGTCGACCGCATCGGACCGGCCTGGGAGCAGGAAGCGCTGGCGCGCAAGGCGATCGCGATCCTCGGGCCCGGGGTCCCCGACATCTACCAGGGCACCGAGTGGTGGGAGGACTCCCTCGTCGATCCCGACAATCGACGACCGGTCGACTTCGGCCGGTCGACCGAGCACCCGAAGACCCGACTCGTCCAGGAAGCTCTCCGTGCCCGGGCCGCGCATCCCGATGCGTTCGGCGTTGCGGCCACCTATGAACGGCTGACCGCCGACGGGCCCGCCGCCGACCACACCATCGCGTTCGTGCGCGGCACCGGCGAGGCCCCCTCGGTCGTCGTGGTGACCGCCCGGTTCACCCACAGCCTCGACCACGATGCCGCGGCCGCGACGTCGGTCACCCTGCCCCCGGGGTTCCGGTGGCGCGACGACCGAACAGGGTCGGTGTACGAGGGATCGGTCGACCTCGCCTCGGCCCGCGGCCAACACCCCGTGGCGATACTCGTCCGAACGTGACGTCCACCCACCACTGATAGACGAGCGCGCCCCCGAATCGGTGGCGCGCTCGTCCATTGCCGGTGAGTGTGTCCGCCCGGATCAGCCGCCCGGCGCGGGCGCGGGCTGCGGTGCCGGCGACGGCTGGGGTGCCGGTGCACCTGCGGCGCCGGGCAGCGACTGCGACGGATCGATCTGACCGCTGGGGCTCCCCGGCGGACCGTCGACCTCGGACACCAGCCACTTGCCGTCTTCCTTGCTGAGGTCCAAGCGGAAGACCATCAGGCTGGTACCGCCGCTGGGCAACTTGACGCTGCGGCCGGTCACCTCCGCCATCACCACGGTCTTGGCGGTGTCGGCATCGACGGTCTCGACAGCGACCACGCTGATCGTCGAGGACACCTCGATGTTCAGGGACTCCACATTGGCCTCGGTGTCGGCCCGTTCCTGCTCGAGGCGGTTGCGCAACTCCCCCGTCGACAGCGGACCCAGCAGTTCCTTCGAGTTGCCCGCGTTGTCGGCATTGAGCGTCGTCACGAGCTTCGTGACGAAGTCGGCCGAAGCCGCCTTGGAATCGGCGAACGCGTCGGCCTCCCGCTGCAGGTCGTAGGCGCGCCAGCCGAAGAACGCCACCAGCGCGATGAGCGCGACCGCGACGATGGCGACGAGAACCTTCTTGATCCCGCCGCCGGTGACCGTGAACAAGATCTCGCGGCGATCCGAACCCGCCTTCGATGATGCTGCCGGCGACGGGTCACCCGCGGCACCGGAGGCGTCGGCACCGTCGGTCTCGGACGTGCTCGCCACCGTGCCGGTTCCGCTCCGTCGAGCCGACTTCCCCCGCGGCGTCGCCGCGGTCCCGGCGTCGTTCGTGTCCTCCGCGCTCGTCGCCCCATCGGTGTGATCGGCTGCGACAGCCCCGCTCTCGGGCGGCGTGCTGTCGGCCTTCTCGTCCGTTGGATTCATGTCGGGATCAGTACGATCTGGGTCATTCCGGTCAGTCATCTACAGGTCACACAACTTGTCTGTCGTCGTCGAGTGGCCGTCAGTCGTCGAGCGGCCCATCACTTGTCGAGCGGAACGGTACGGGCGTTCGGGTCGTAACCCGGCGGCGGTCCCGCGGTGTCGTCGCCCGGTGGCCGTGGCGCATTGGCCGAGCCACGGATCTGCTGACGCGGATCCTCGGTCACACAGTACAGATTGGTCGGGATGGTCAGCTCGAGGATCTGCGTCGGCCGCCGCGGCGTCACCGGGTAGTTGCAGCTCGGACGCGGGTACACCGACCCGAAGATCCACAACGCACCGTCGTGGAACATGGTGAGGCTCTTGACACTGGCATCGCGGATCGCGGGGAACAGCGTCGCGAGCGCCGGCGCACGCAACGCACCCTGCTCGGCGATGTCGACGAACTGCTTCGTCACATCGGTGATCGGATCCGTCAACTGGTTGATCGACCCGGCCAGGCTCGTGAACTGCGAGGGACCCCGGTCGAGGAGCTCGCGGAGTTCCTTGTCGGAGGCAGCCGCCGAGTTGACCAGCGAACTCAATCCCGCCACCGTCGTGCCGAGGTCGGGCTGGATCTGTGCCGTGGTCTTGAAGATGGTCCCCGCGTTCTGGATGAACTTGGTGGTCTCCGGCAGCGCGGTGTACAGCTTCGCGAAGATCGTGCCACCGGAGTCGAAGATGACCGACAGGTCGTTCGTGCCGTCCTCGTCGTAGAGGGCGATCTTCAGATTGTCCACGGCGGAACGGAGTTTCGCCGGATCGATCTGGTTGATCAGTTCCAGCGAGGACTCGAGCAGCTGCGAGAACGGCACGGTGACCTCGGTCTGGTCGGCCCGGATGACGTCCCCGTCCTCCAGGTAGGGACCGTCGGAGGTGTCCGGCTGGAAGTCGACGTACTGCTCTCCCGCAGCCGACAGACCCAGTGCCGCAACAGTGGTGTCGCGGTTGATCTTGTACCGGTCCTCGACCGTGACGACGACCTCCACCGAATCCGGTTGCACCCGAACGGTGTCGACGTCGCCGATGCGCGCGCCGCGCAGTGTGACCCCGGACGTCTCCTGCAGACCGCCGGAGATCGGGAACTGGATGGTGAGCTTGTACTTGTCGGCGAACGGCTGCCACCGCAGGATGCCCAGGGCGAGATAGCTGAGTCCGACGACCATGACCAGTACCAGGGCGATGTTGCCCACAAGTACCGAATTCCGGCGTAGGACACCGAATATGCCGCTCATCCGCAACACCCCCTCGTCCCCGTGATCCGCGCCAGCAGACGGGTCAGTGTCTGCTGCAACGCCGCCGAACCCTCGTCCACGTCCTGGATCTCGGGCAGTCTGCTCGCCGAGTCGAAGCCGACACCCGGGCTGAGCCAGTAGACCTTCGCCGACACCAACGCCGCGCTACCCGGTGTGGACTTGACCCACTTCGGTGTGAGCTCGTGCAGGTTGTCGGCCAGCGATCCGAGCGGGCCGGCAGCCTGCCGGAGGCCGGCCAGCACCGTCGACAGATGGCCCAGCATCTCGACCAGGTTGTCCTGATCGCTGTCGAGGAAGTCGTTGGTGGCCGTTGTGACCTGCTGGGTCTTGTCCAGCGTGGTCAGGATCGTGGCGATCTGCCCGTTCAGCGACTCGAGCGCCGGACCCAGTTTGTTGATCGACGCCATGATCTGCGCACGCCCGTCGGCGAGCTGTCCGCTGAGCACCCGCGTGGCGGCCAGCGACCGATCGACCGCCGCCGAACTCTGGTTCAGCTTCCGGATACCGGTGGTCAGGCCCCGGATCGCGCCGTTGAGATCCGACGGGTTCGTCGCGACCGCGCTGCTCAGCTCGGTGAGGATGATCGTCAACGAGTTCAGCGAACCGCTGTCCACGACCCCGCTCATGCTGATCAGCAGATCCTCGACCGTCGCCGCGGCCGACGTCGGACCGGTGAGCGTGTCCCCGTCCACCATCAGACCGTCGCGCGCCTCGATCGGCGGCAGCAGGGCGACGAAGACGTCGCCCAGCGGTGTGGCCTGGCGGAGTTCGGCGCCGGTCCCGACCGGGAGCTTGGTCTTCTTGCTGACCTGCATGGTCACCACGGCGGTGTAGTCCTTGGCGACGAGGTCGGTGACCTGTCCGACATCGGTTCCGTTCAGCTTCACCTTCGCCTTCGCCGGCAGGTTGAGCGCGTTGGCGAAGTTCGCGGTGATCGTGATCGAGTCACCGATGCCGCCCGGTGCGGGCAGCGGGATCTGCTCCACCGTGAGACTCGGGAGGAGTCCGCAACCGGTGAGCCCCATGAGCGCCGCTAGCAGCACCGCCATGACCCCGCCTCGGCGGACCCGGCCGGGGGATCGCACAGGGCGCCCGGGACCGTCCGAACGGTTCAGCGAATCCATTGTCGCCGTTCTCATTTCGTCAGCTCCAGCATCGCCGAGTAGATACCGAGGTCGGGACCGAAGTCCTTGAGCTTGCCCGTTCGGCAACCGTCCTTCTGCAGGTTGATCGCCTCACAGAACTCGGCGAGGAGTTCGTTGTCGAGGAGCGTCTTGTCGAGCAGCAGCTGCGCGCGCCACGCTCCCTGTTCGGCCGAGATCGAGTTGCTCAGGTTCTGGAAGAGCAGCGGGCCGACGTCGACCGTCTCGACGACCTGCCGCGAGTAGTCCCCGAGATTGGCGGTCAGCGCGGCGAGCCGGTCGAACGACACCGACATGGTGTTGGTGTTGTTCTGCAGGAACACGGTGGTGTTCTGCAGCGTCTGATTCAGGTTGGCCAGGGTGGCGAGCAGACCGGGCGCCTGGTCTCCCAGCAGCTGCGACACCTGGTTGACCGACTCGGAGAACGCCGTCATCTTCGGATAGTTCTGCACCAGGGTGGTGGTCAGACCCTCGATGGTCTCGAGGATGTCGACGAGGGCATCGCTGTTGCCCGCCACCACATCGGACGCCCCGCCGAGTTCGTCGAGCGCCGCCCGGATCTCCTCGCCGTTGCCGGTGGCGATGCCGGAGGTGATGTCGATCATCTCCGCGAGCGGGCCGGGTCCTTCTCCCTCACCCTTGAGTGCCACCACCAGACCGTCGATGGCGTCGAACAGTTCGCCGACCGACACCGGGGCCTTCGTCTCCTTCAGGACCGACCCGTCCTCGAGCTTCGGCCCGCCGTCGTAGGCGGGTGACAGCTCGACGTGGCGGGTGGTGACGATCGAGGTGTTGACGATCGCCGCCGTGGCGTCGGCCGGGACGGGGACGTCGCTGTCGATCGTCATGGTCACCTTGACGCGCTCGCCCTGCGGTTCCACCGCGGTGACCTGACCGACCGGCATGCCGAGGACCGCGACGTCGTTGCTCACGTAGAGCCCGGCGACGTTGTCGAAGTAGGCGGTCACCTCGATGGCCTGGCCGACCGCCGCCTTCCAGCTCCCCGGGATCATCGAACAGCCGGAGAGCCCGAGGATGCCGAGCAGCGCGACCCCGACCAGCAGGATCGGGCGGCGGAGTCCGTGGGCGTGCATCGTCGTACCTGCCGTCGTGTCCGGGCTCATCGTTTCCGCGCTCAGCATCCGTCCACCACCCGGGCCAGGCACAGCCAGTTGTCGGGGAAGATGCCCCACGGCAGATAGCCGTTCGCGTAGGGCCCGTCGCCGATGACGTTGTTGGTCAGGCGCGCGGTGACCGGGAGGATCTCCAGCAACTTGCGGAGGTTGTTGCGGTTTTTCTCCAGGCCCTGGGTGATCGTGTTCAGGTTCGCCATGATGGGCGCGAACTGGTTGGCGTTCTCGCCGGCCACCGCGGTCGCCTGCTCGGTGAGTTCGGCGATGCCGTCGAGCATCCGGGTGACCAGCTCTTCACGCGCGACGATCTTCTGGGTCAGGTCGCGTCCCTGACCCACGATCACGGCGAGCTGGGCCTGATTGTCGTTGACGATGTTGGTGATCGTCTTGGTGTCGGCGATCAATTGGTTGATCTGGTCCTTGCGATTGGTGATGACCTTCGACATCTGGGTGAGCGCCTCGAAGGTCGGCTCGGTGATCGCCGGCACGCCGGCGAGTTGCCGGTTGAGGGTGCGGATGCTCTCGGAGAGCGTCCGGTCGTCGATCCCGGTCAGGATCGGCGCGCCCGCCTCGATGGTGCGCTGGAGATCGTAGGGCACGGCGGTCTTCGCGATGTGTCCGTCGGGTGCATCCTCCGGCGAATCCCCCAGCGACACATCGATGTAGCGCTGACCCAGCAACGTCGACATCTTGATCTCGGCAGAACCGTTGGACGTCACCCGGACGTCGCTGTCGACCTTCATGGTGATGGCCACGTGCTGTCCGGCGAGTTCGGTGTCGGTGACCTCACCGACGTCGATACCGGCGACGCGGACCTTGTCCCCCGGCCGGATACCGCCGGCCTGGGCGAAGTCGCCGGTGAGGGTCTTCTTGCCCAGATGCGCGGTCGCGAGAGCGGTCACGCCGAGCAACAGGGCGACGATGACCACGGCGCCGATCACGCCGAACCACACGCGCCGGTTGTCACGGAAACTCCTGCGGAACCAGCTCATCGGCACACCACCGAGTGATTCGTGCCGCCGATCTTGTTGAAGATCCCGGGCGGTAGCAGGACGTCGCCGATCGCGACGTCGAGATCACATGCATAGATGTTCACGTAAGCGCCCTCACCGAGCACGAGCGGGAAATGACCGAGGAAGATCGGCGCGTCGACCGCCATCCGATCGAGTTTGGCGCCATTGCTGATCAGCGTGTTGGTCGCGATCCGGCCGTCCGTGGCGGCCTCGGCCAGACTCTGTCGGCTCTCACTCAGCACGTCGGCGAATCCGCTTGCGGTGCGCCCGATGTCGGTCACCGCACTGCCGAACGCCGCCGAGTTCGAGTTGAGGTTGGCGATCAGCGCCGACATCGACTCGATGACGGTGCCCAGCTGGCCGCCCTGGCGCGACAGGTCGCGCATGACCGCGCTCAGGTTGTTGATGATCGCGCCGAGCACGACGTCCCGGTTGGCCGTGTCCTCCGCGAGGCGGCCGACCTCGGCGACCGTGTAGCTCAAGGACACCGAATTGCCCTGGAACGCCTGGATCAAGCCCTCGGACAGGGCGTTGACCTGTTCCGGGGTGAGGGTCTCGAAGACCGGCTGGAACCCGGCGAGCAATGTGG
Source organism: Gordonia sp. HS-NH1 (assembly GCF_001418765.1). NCBI lineage: Bacteria > Bacillati > Actinomycetota > Actinomycetes > Mycobacteriales > Gordoniaceae > Gordonia > Gordonia sp. HS-NH1. The sequence continues at coordinate 3,702 of NZ_LIYC01000031.1, read as the reverse complement.
TGACGTCGAAGGAGTCCTCGGAGGGGAGCTCGAGCGTCGACCCCGGATCGAGGGGCCGACTCTCCCGGTCCGGGACCAGCGTCAGGTTCAGATATCGCTGCCCGATGAGGTTCTGGTAGCGGATCGCCCCCCGCGTGTTGGTGTAGACCTGCTGGTTGTCCTGCACCTCGAAGGTGACCCGGGCACGGCCGTCGGCGAGTTCGATCTGGTCCACACGACCGACGCGGACACCGGCCATGCGGACGTCGTCGCCCGTGGCGAGACCCGAGGCATCACCGAAGTAGGTCGTGTAGCTGTTGGTGGTCCCCGGCACCGAGCGCTCCAACGTCGAGAAGATCACGTAGGTGACCAGCAACGCGGCGATCCCGAAGATGGTGAAACCGATCAGCGGTTTGCGGATCGATTCCGAAGCCGCGCTCATCGGCCTCCTCCTTGACCTTCGCCGCCCCGGCCCGCCTCGGCGGCGTTGCGCACCTCGAGCGTCTGGACCAGCGGTCCCAGCATGATCGTGTCCGCTGCCGACGGGGTACGGCGCAGGACGGTGCCGAGCGTCTTGTTGTCGGCATCGGTGGTGACGTTGCCGACCGGCTTGTTCCGGCGCATCCCGTCGGAGGGATAGATCGCCAGCGGACCAGACATCGTCGGTCCCGTGCCGGTGCCGGGCCCCACGCAGCCCGGGCCGCGCAGGGTGCCGTACGGACCGCCGTCGTACACCGGGCAGTTCTGCCGGGTGTAGCGCTGGAAGGCGCCGAAGCTGACACCGATGTTTTGCTGCACGTGGCCGTTGGTGCCGGTGAACACCGTCAGCACCCGGGCGGCCAGGTTGTTCAGCGCGATCACGCCCTGCGGCAACGAGTTCGGCTCGAGGACGAGCGCTCCCAGCATCCGGTTCAGATCGGTCACCAGACGCTGACCGCTGTTGCCATTGCGCGCGAACAGCAACTGGGTCTGGTCGAGCAGGCCCTGACTCGCGGTCAGCACCGCGGTCAGGTCACGCTGCTTCTCCGCGATGGTGATCGCCGGGATCACGCTGCGGCCCAAGGTGTCGAGCAGTTGCGGCGCCGATTGCGCGAGGCCGGTGAGCGCGGCGTCGAAGTTGTCGAAGCCCGGGGGCGCGCCCGGCGGGAACTGGGCGTTGATCGAGTCGAAGTAGTTCCGCAGCACGGGGACGAACGACCCGAACACCGAGCCGCCGCCCTTGAGCGCGTCGGCGATGACGCCGAGCACCTGCGCCAGTTCCTCCGGCGGCACCGCGTCGAGGATCTGCTTCAGCTCGTTCTGGGCGTCCTGCAGCTTGATCGTCTCGAGCGAGTCGTCGGCCGGGATCACGTCGCCGGCGGACAGCCGGTCGGCACCCACCTCGGCGGGCTGCACCAGCTCGACGGAGTTGACGCCGAACAGGTTCGACGGAACCGTACGCGCGGTCACCGAGGCGGGAATGCCCTCGGCCTGCGCCGGCTCGATGTCGATGGCGACGTTCTTGATCAACCGGGAAGCGTCGGCCTGTGCGGAATCCTCGACGCTGATCGACTTGACCGTGCCGACGATCAGCCCGTTGTACCGGACGTCGGCACCGGTGGACAGCCCGTCGCCGACATCGACGAGTTCGGCCGTGACAGGCACCGTCTTGCTGAACGTGCCCTGGTACCGCATGAACAGCAGCACGAAGATCACCAGCAGGACGAGCAGGAAGGCGACTCCGCGCAGCACGTATTGCAGCAGCGAGGGATTGCGCCCGTCGGTCGCGATGTTCACGGTCTCCCCCTCATCCCGAGATCTTGATCCCGGGCGACGTGCCCCAGAACACGAGTGTCATGACCAGGTTCGCGAAGACGATGACGATGATCGCGAGTCGGATGGCATGTCCGGCAGCAACTCCCACTCCTTCGGGACCACCTGAGGCGAAGTAGCCGTAGTAGCACTGGATGAACGTCGTCAGCAGGACGAAGACGATCACCTTGAAGAACGAGAACAACATGTCCCACGAGACGAGGAACTGGTTGAAGTAGTACAGATACGTGCCCTCGCCCTGACCGCTCTGCAGCATGAACATGAACTGGCAGGCGAGGTAGTTGGCGGCCAGCGACACCGAGTAGAGCGGGATGATCGCCAGGACGGCCGCGCACATCCGGGTGGTGACGAGATACGGCAGCGGCCGGATCGCGATCGCCTCGAGGGCGTCGATCTCCTCGGCGATGCGCATCGAGCCCAACTGTGCGGTGAACCGGCAACCCGACTGGGCGGTGAACGCGGTCGCGGCGAGCAGCGGTGCGATCTCGCGGGTCGTCGCGAACGCGGACAGCCCGCCGGTCACCGGCGACATGCCGAGCAGGTTGAGGGCGGTGTAGCCCTCGATGCCCACGGTCGCGCCGCCCATGATGCCGAGGATCACCATGACGCCCACGGTGCCGCCACCCACCACGATGGCGCCGTTGCCCCACGCCACGTCGGCGAGCAGGCGCCACACCTCTTTGCTGTAGTGACGGAACGCCAGTGGCACCGCGGCGATCGAGCGGACCAGGAAGGTGATCAGGTGGCCCATCGCGGCGAGCGCATCGCGCGGACCGCGGTACACCGCCTTGGCGGCCTCGAGCGGCCGCAGGGCCGGAGGAACATACCGTGACGCGGTCATCTCACACCACCCTCGACGGGAACAGGATCGCGAACAGCTGCGTGAGGATCACGTTCACCGTGAACAGCAACAGGACCGAGTTGACGACAGCGGCGTTCACCGAGTCGGCCACACCCGCGGGCCCGCCCTTCGTCGAGAGGCCGCGATCGCAGGCGACGATGGCCACGATCGCGCCGAATATGACGGCTTTGGCCAACGCGAACATGAGGTCGGCGGTGGTGGCGAAGGACGCGAAGGTGCCGGTGTAGCTACCCGGTGTGCCGCCCTGGAAGTAGACGTTGAAGACGTAGCCGGTGATGAACCCGACGAAGCAGACGAACCCGCAGAGCAGGAAGCTGACGACCATCGTCGCGAGGAGTCGCGGCGAGATCAGACGCTCGATGGGGTTGACGCCCATGACGCGCATCGCGTCGATCTCGTCGCGGATGGTGCGGGATCCGAGGTCCGCGGCGATCGCCGAGCCGACAGCGCCCGCGAGGAGCAGCGACGTCACCAGCGGTGCACCCTGCCGGATCACACCGAGACCCGTCGCCGCGCCGGAGAACGACGTGGCACCGACCTGACCGGCGATGTTGGACACCTGGATCGACACGATGACGCCGATCGGGATGGCGACCAGGAGGGTCGGGAAGACCGAGGTGCTGGCCATGAAGGCGCACTGACGGATGAACTCCCCGAACGGGAACCGTCGCTTGAAGAGATCGACGAAGAGGGTCCGGAACACCTCGACGAACATGCCGAGCTGGCGACCGAATGTGTCGAACGAGGCGACGACATGGCCGTCCACCCACGACCGCACCGCCCCCGGCCTCTTGCGACCCACCTCCTCGTCGTCCGAGGTGACTGCGTTAGTGCTCAATCCCTGCCCTTGCGTCTCGGCTTACCCGTTCACCGGCCGTCAGGTCGCGATGGCGCGTGTCGACCTCGACGCGCGTTCTCGTTCCCGCAGACCCGCTTCGCGTGCCCCCGTGGGCATGAGCGCCGCGGGTAAGATACCCCATTCCCCTCGTCCGAATGTGTTCGGCCTCACACTAGCGCCCGACTGCACCTGGGTCAAGCCCCTGGTAGTG
>NZ_LIYC01000030.1:0-58136 GCF_001418765.1 Gordonia sp. HS-NH1 | reverse complement strand
GAACCCGACACCGACACCGAAGTGGCGATTGCCGGTGTCTTCGCCGACGTGCTCGGACTGTCGGGCTCGGAGTCGATCTCGGTGACCGACACCTTCTTCGACCTCGGCGGCAACTCGCTGGCCGCCACTCGGCTGGCGGCACGCGTCTCCCGGATGCTCGGCGTCACGGTGCGGGTCCGGGACGTCTTCGACGCCCCGACGGTTCGCGACCTCGCGCGCCGAGTCGACGCTCCCGGCTCCGGTACTGCGACACCGGGTCTGCGCCGCTCGTCGGTGTCCCGTCCGTCCGACTCACCGCGTCCGTCCGTGCTGCCGCTGTCGAGTGCGCAACGCCGGATGTGGTTCATCAATCAGTACGAGCCGGAAGTCGCGTCGTACATCATCCCGTTCGCCTTCCGCATTCGCGGCCAGGTCGACGTCGAGCACCTACGTCGTGCACTCGCCGACGTGGTCGCACGCCACGAGATCCTGCGGACCACCTACCCGATCGGCCGCGACGGGCGCCCGGAACAGCTGATCCGCGAGGTCGATCCGGGGTCGCCTGCATTCGACGGAGATGTATTCGACTGGTCAACTGTGGATTCTGAATCCGAAGCACTCGCCGTGGCCGCCGAACCGTACGATCTGACGCGCGACCTGCCCGTGCGTGCCCGAGCACATGTCGAGCCCGGAACGGGTGCGCTGCTGGTCATCAGCATCCACCACATCGCGGCCGACGGCGAGTCGGGTCGAGCGCTGTCACGCGACCTGCTCATCGCGTACGAGGCGCGACGCGACGGTCGGACCCCGGACTGGTTGCCGCTGCCGATCCAGTACGCCGATCACGTCGTGCGCACGGCCGGACGCGTGGACGAGCAGGACGAGCACCGGCACTGGTGGGTCCGGCAGCTCACCGGTGCGCCGGTTCTTCTCGATGTGCCCACCACATATCCTCGTCCGGCCACGCCGACCATGCGAGGTGCCGCGGTCGAGTTCGTCATCCCGGGACGAGTGGCGCAAGGCGTGGACGCACTCGCACGGCACTGCGACGCCACCGCATTCATGGTGCTGCACGCGGCACTGGCCGCGGTACTGGGCCGGCTGGCGGGGACCCGCGACGTCGTCATCGGGACCGCCGCGGCGGGCCGGGACGGCGACACCGACGACCTGATCGGCATGTTCGTCAACACCGTTGCGTTGCGGACCCCGATCGTGCCCGCACAGGCATTCGCCGACCTTCTGCGGGTGGTGCGCGAGGTCGATCTCGACGCCCTCGATCATGCCGACGTGCCGTTCGACGACGTCGTCGACGAACTCGGCGTGGTCCGCGCTGCCCCTCACGCACCGCTGGTCCAGGTTCTGCTCACCACCTCCGAACTCGCCGTTCCCGTCACACCCGACGGTCGATTCGCCGGACTCGAGATCGAACCCGTTTCGGTCGAGGACAATTCGGCGAAACTGGACCTCACTCTGGGTGTCCTCACCGACCCGGCGCAGGGGGCTCCCTGGCGCGGTTCACTCACCTACGCGACGGACCTCTACGACGAATCCGACGCCCGCCGTCTCGTCGATCGCTTCGTCGGCGTGCTGGCGGCCGCGGTCGGCGACAGCACGTGCCCGGTCGGTGACCTCGACGTGCTGACCGGGGATGAGGAGATGGTCCCCCTCGTGTCCGGCATTCCCGATCCCGATCCGACGCTCCTCGCCGACCTGCTCATCGGCGCGACGCGGACGCGTCCGGCGCACCCGGCCGTCGTCGATGGCGAGGAGATCTGGAGCTACGCCGAACTCGACACGGCGAGTTCACATCTCGCGTATGACCTGGTCGAGCGCGGCATCGGCCCGGAGGACGTGGTGGCGTGCGCGTTTCCGCGGTCGGCGACCGCGCAACTCGCGTTGTGGGCCGTGGCCAAGACCGGTGCGGTGTATTGCCCGATCGATCCCCGGTATCCGGCGGAACGCATCGCTCGCGTCCTCGCCGCCGCGGACGCCGCGCTGATCCTGACCGATGGGACCGTGGACGGACTCACCACCGACGTGGCCGCGACGTCGTCGGCGCCGTTGCTGCTCACCCCGGACCTCGTCCGCGACCTGCGACGGCGACCGGTCGTCGACCCCCCTCGTCCCCTCCGACCGATGACCGCCGATTCCGGCGCCTACATGATCTTCACCTCCGGGTCGACCGGAACTCCCAAGGGAGTGCTGGTGACGCACCGAGGACTCGCGGGCGTCGCCGCGGTGCTGCGCGACCGGCACCGGTCCGGGCCGCAGGCGCGCTGGCTGGGTATCAGCTCGCCGGCCTTCGATGCCGCCATTCTCGAGGTTCTCGGAACCTATGGCAGCGCCGCAACGCTCGTCGTCGTACCTCCCGACGTCGTCGGCGGTCGTGACCTCGCCGATTTCGTCACGGCGAACAATGCCACCCATGCCTTCCTGGTGACCTCGGTGGCGGCGTCATTGCCGGACCCCGCCCGTCTGCCCATGACCGACGTACTCGTCGGCGGCGAGGCCGTCCCCGACACCGAGAAGAACCGGTGGGCCCCGCACGTGGGGTTCCACAACGGCTACGGACCGACAGAGACCACGATCATCAGCGTCACCTCGCCCCCGATCGGGACCGACGAGCCGGTCCATCTCGGCAGCCCGGTCCCCGGTGCGAGCGCGGTCGTCCTGGACGAGCGGCTGCACCCGGTACCGCCGGAGGTCGTCGGGGAGCTGTACCTCGCCGGACCCGAACTCGCGCGCGGCTATAACGCAAGGCCGGCGATGACGGCCGAGCGCTTCGTCGCCGCGCCGTTCGGTGAGCCGGGGACGCGGATGTACCGAACCGGAGATCTCGTGCGCCGGTCCCGTGACGGCGCACTGACGTACGTCGGCCGGTCCGACTTCCAGGTCAAACTGCGCGGCCAGAGGCTCGAACTCGGTGAGATCGAGTCGGTCCTGAGCGCGCACCCGGAGGTGCGGACGGCCGCGGTCGTCGGCGTCGGGAACCCGGTGGCCTCGCTGGCCGGCTATGTCGAACCGGTCGATCCCGGGGGCGGACCGGACCAGGCGCGACAGATGACCGCCGCGCTCCGGGAGCATCTGGCGGCCCACCTCCCGCCGCACATGATCCCGGCCGCGCTCGCGGTCCTCGACACCATGCCGCGCAGCCCGATCGGGAAGATCGACCGTGCGCGCCTCCCGGCCATCGAGCCGACGAGTGCCGACGCCGAGCGCGTTCCGCCCTCGACCCACACCGAGCGGGTACTCGCCGCCATCGTCGGTGACGTCCTCGGCGTCGACGAGGCGGCGTCGGACGGCTCGTCCGGCACCGGGGTTTCGGTGACCGCGGATTTCTTCGCCATCGGCGGCAACTCGTTGTCGGCCACCCGCGTCAGTGCCCGCGCCGGCGACGCCTTCGGGGTCCGCGTGGGTGTGCGCGACATCTTCGAGGCGCCCACGGTCCGTCGGCTGGCGCGTCGCATCGACGCCGCCTACGACGACGCATCGCGCCCGCCGCCGTTGCGCCGGGCCGATCCGCGGCCGGCGTTCATCCCGTTGTCGTATGCGCAGCAGCGCATCTGGTTCCTCAACCGGCTCGACCCGGGATCGGGTGCCTACACCATCCCGCTGCTCGCCCGTCTTCGCGGCCGACTCGATCGGGACGCCCTGCGCGACGCCGTAATCGACCTGATCGCCCGCCACGAGGTCCTGCGAACGATCTTCCCGGCGCAGGGTGGCGAGCCCCGCCAGCACATCCTGCCGGTCGACGAGGCCCGTGCCCGCCTGCGGTGGGAGACCGTCGAGGTGTCAGGGGATCTCGCCGATCCGGACGAGCTCGTCGGGGACGTGACCTTCGACGTCACCACCGAACTCCCGCTGCGGGTCCGACTCGTCGCGGTCGGCCGCGATGGGATGCAACCCGACGAGCACATCCTGGTCGTCGTGCTGCATCACATCGCCGCCGACGGCGAGTCGATGCGCCCGCTCGTCGCCGACCTGTGGAGTGCGTATCTGGCACGCGCCGAAGGAAGGGCGCCGGAACCCGGCGCCGGGAGCGGAGCGAGCGGGCCGAATACCATCGCCGCGGCACCGCTGATCCAGTTCGCCGATCACGCTCTGTGGCAACGGGACACGCTCGGCGACATCGACTCGGCGGAGTCCGTTCTGGGTCGCCAGGTCAGCTACTGGACGAACCGACTCGCCGGAGTTCCCGACCTGCTCCCGCTGCCGACGGACCGGCCGCGACCGCCGGTGGCGTCGCAGCGCGGGGGCCGCGTGACCGCGAACATCCCGGTTGAGCTGACGGGGCGCATCGCGGCCACGGCCCGCGCACACGGCGCCACCGAGTTCATGGTGGTCCACGCGGCACTGTCGATCATGCTGGCGCGGCTGTCGGCGACCCGCGACATCGTGATCAGCACACCGGTCGCCGGTCGCGGGCACGCACAGCTCGACGATCTCGTCGGCATGTTCGTCAACACCGTGGTACTGCGTACCGACGTGGACCCGCGGACACCGATCGGAGAGTTTCTCGAGCGGGTGCGCGTCGACGACGTCAACGCGCTCGCGCGTGCCGACGTGCCCTTCGAGTACTTGGTGGACCGCCTCTCCCCGGTCCGGTCGGAGGCGTTCGCCCCGATCAGCCAGGTGATGCTGTCGGTCCTGCATGACCGGGAGGATCCTGACCGGGCCGACGCTGACCGGGACGGCACCACCCCGCGGGTGCCGGTCGTCAGATCCGGCGCGGTGGGGTCGGACGTACTCGTCCTCGAACCGATCGAAGCAACCACCGGCACCACCCAACTCGACCTGACAGTGGCGGTGACGATCCGTCCCGGACGCCCGTGGGCGGTGGAGATCGTCTACGCCACCGACTTGTTCGACGAACCGACCGCGCGCACCGCGATCATCCGGCTGACCAGGATCCTCGAGGCGATCGTCGGGGAAGGTGACCTGCCCGTCGGCGCGATCGACCTGACCGACGGGGCCGAGCGTGCGCGGATCGCCGGGCTGGTGGCGGGACCGGACCTGCCGGTGCCGTGGTCGACGATCACCGATGCGTTCGTGGCCGCCGCGCGCCGCTCACCGGAGTCGACGGCCCTCGTGGCAGGCGAGCGGACGGTGACCTACCGCGAGTTCCTCGACCGGGTCACCCGGCTCGCCGAGACCCTGACCACCCGCGGGGTGGGGCCGGATGTGGCGGTGGGCGTGTGCATCCCGCGCTCGGTCGAACTCGTCCTGGCGATCCATGCCGTCATCATGGCGGGCGGCAGCTACGTCAGCATCGACCCGTCGACACCCACCGACCGGGTCGCGGCCATGGTCGACGCCGCGTCGATCGCGATGATCCTGACGGTCGACGTCCGACCGCCCGCGCTCTCCGCACTGTCCACGCCGACGCTCGTGGTCGACGGAAGCGCGCCGCAGGCGGCGATCTCCGGTCCACGACCGGAACTGCGCCGGCCTCGTCCGAGCAACGCCCTCTACACCTTGTTCACGTCCGGATCGACGGGAACGCCCAAGGGCGTCACCGTCAGTCACGGTGCCGTACTCAACCGGCTGACGTGGATGTCGGTTCGTTCCCCGCTGCGTCCCGACGACGCGGTCATGCTCAAGACACCGGTCACCTTCGACGTGTCCGTCCCCGAGCTGTTCGAGGCGCTGATGGCCGGCGCCCGCCTGGTCATCGTCGAGGACGGTCGGCATGTCGACCCGGCCCACGTCCTCGCCGAGATCGAGCGGCACCGGGTCACGTCCGTCCACTTCGTGCCGTCGATGATGGCGGCGTTCGTCGAGTACATCGGTGACCATCCGCAGCGGCGGGAGGCACTGTCGTCGCTGCGGCGGATCAACGCCTCGGGTGAGGCCCTGCCTGCCGCCGTAGCGGAGGCGATGACCGCACTGGCACCGCAGGCCGACCTCGACAACCTCTACGGTCCGACCGAGGCAGCAGTCGAGGTGACGGCGTATCGCTTCGCTCCCGGTGATGTGCTCGTGCCGATCGGCCGGCCCAACGCGAACACCACGACGTGGGTGCTCGACGACATGCTGCGTCCGGCGCCGGTCGGGGTGGTCGGCGAGCTGTACGTCGGCGGGGACCAGCTGGCGCGCGGGTACGCGGGTCGACCCGATCTCACCGCCGAGCGCTTCGTGGCCGACCCCACCGGGGTGGTGGGAGGGCGGCTCTACCGGACCGGTGACCTGGTGCGCTGGAACGTCTCCGGCGCGCTCGAGTATCTCGGCCGGGCGGACTTCCAGGTGAAGCTGCGCGGGCAGCGAATCGAACTGGGCGAGATCGAGACCGTCCTGGCTCGCGCCGACGGTGTGACGCACGCGGCCGTCACCGTCCGGAGCGGTCCGGCGGGCGATGCGCTGGTCGGATATCTCGCCGGCAGCGTCGACCTCGACGCGATCCGTGAGCACCTCCGACAATCGTTGCCGCAGTACATGCGTCCGGCCCAGTGGGTGATCCTCGATTCGGTCCCGCTCACGGCGACCGGCAAACTCGACCGTCGAGCACTGCCCGCACCGGGCGGCGAGCTGACCGGGATGGAGCCGCCTGCCGACGCCGCCGAACGAGCGGTCGCCCTCGTCTTCGCCGAGGTGCTCGGACTCGACGAGGTGTCGGTGACGGTGCCGTTCTTCGATCTCGGTGGCAACTCGCTGGCCGCGATGCGGGTCGTGGCCCGGATCGGCGAGCAACTCGGTGTCGACCTCGATGTCCGCGACCTCTTCCGCACCCCGACGGTCCGCGAGCTCGCGCGGATCCTGATGCGACGTCGGGTCGCCGAGCATCCGCTCGTCGCGCGCCCCCGTCCGCAGCGCATCCCGTTGTCGTATGCGCAGCAACGCCTCTGGTTCATCAACCAGTTCGACGTGACCTCTCCGATGTACAACATGCCCGTCGCCTTCGACATCCGCGGATTCCTCGATGTCGGTGCGCTGCGCGCGGCGGTCGTGGCCGTGATGACCCGACACGAACCGCTGCGGACCGTCTACCCGCTGGGCGAGGACGGGGTACCCACACAGCACATCCTCGATCCGGCGACGGCTGCGGACGAACTGCGCTTCGACTCGGCCGGCACGCCAGAGGAAGCGATGGCGTTGTGCGCGGAGGGATTCGACGTGTCGACGCAGTTGCCGCTGCGCGTCGCGATCGCCACGTCACGACCGGAGGCGTCGAGCGGTACGCCGCCGACGCATCGGGTGGTGCTGGTCCTCCATCACATCGCCGGCGATGCGGCGTCCCTGGCGATCCTGGCCGGGGAAGTGCTCGGCGGATACCGCCACGACGCGACGATCGACGTGCCGGAGATCGCGTACGCCGATCACGCTCTCTGGCAACGCGACGTGCTCGGGGACATCGACGATCCGACTTCGCCCATGTCCGTGCAGTATTCGTACTGGGCCGAGACGCTCGCCGGCGTCCCGGCCGCGCTGGAGATACCCGGTGACCGTCCGCGTCCGCCGGTCGCCGATCCCACCGGCGGCCGGCTGTCTCTCGAACTCGGCGAGCGACGCAGTGCGGCAGTGGCATCGACTGCACGAGCCCACGGGATGACGCCGTTCATGGTCTGTCACGCCGCGTTCGTCGCCGCACTCGCGCGCGTGGCCGACGTGGACGATGTCAGCGTCGGCGCCGCCGTGTCGGGGCGCGGCCACGCGGCCACGGCAGGGCTGATCGGGATGTTCGTCAACACGGTGGTGCTACGGACCGAACTGCGGGTCGCGGACACGGTCGGGGACCTTCTCCGTCGGGTACGCGACACCGACCTCGCGGCGTTCGCGCACGCCGACATCCCCTTCGAGACACTGGTCGAGCATCTCGCGCCGGTTCGTTCCACGGCTCACGCGCCGCTCGTCCAGGTCATGCTCAACTACATCGCCGAGTCGTCGGGGGGACCGGCCGTACCGGGACCCGGTCGTGGCCCGGTGATCGGTGTGGACTCCCACCCGTTGATCGTGGACGGTCTCGAAGTGGTGGCTGTCGAACCGGGGCCGCCGCCGGCGAAGGTCGATCTCACCCTCGGTCTCGCGGAGCGACCCGTCGGCGCCGGTTCCGGTGTCGAGCTGGTCGGCGAGATCGATTATGCCGCGGCGCTGTTCGACGTCGAGACGGTGATGACGATCCGGGACGTCTTCCTGCACATGCTCGATGCCGTCACCGGTGACGTCGACGCCGTCGTCGACGAGGTCGACGTGTCCGGTGCCGGGGATGGGGTGTCGGCGATCGTCGACTCCGCCGGCCGGGCCGTGCCCCCGCGGGTGCCGGGGGAGCTGTACGAGCGCGCGGAGGACGGTGCGCTGATCCCGACGGGAGTGCGGGCGCGGTGGGTGGACGCACCGGGGTCACGACCCGAGATCGTGGGGCCGATCGCGCGCCATCCCCGGATCGACGGGCGACGAGTGGATCTGGATGTGGTGGAGGAGGCGTTGGCCGCGGTGACAGGCGTGACCGCGGCGGCCGCTGTCGGTCTGCCGACCGATGACGGCGTCGAGGTGGGCGCCTGCGTCGTACTCGACCGTGACGACCTCGATGTTCCCGGGCTCCGCCGCGAACTGTCGCAGACTCTGGCAGCCCATTGCGTGCCGACGATGATCAGCATCGTCGAGAGCATTCCGCTCGGGACCGACGGCCGGCCCGACCACGGCGAGGTCGCCGCACGGATGACCGCCGACGGTGGCGTGCGGAACGGCACCGAGGACACGGCGCCGACGGGTCGTTGGGAGGTGACCGTCGCGGAAGCCATGACGGAGATCACCGGACAGGCGGTGACGAGCGCGGGCCAGGGATTCTTCGACGCGGGTGGGACGTCGTTGTCGGCGGTGCGGTTGGTGTCGCTGCTGCGTCGTCGAACCGGTGTGCCCGTCGAAGTCGCCTGGATCTTCGCCGGACCCACGCCGCGCGATCTGGGCGCGCGACTCGCCGCGTACGTCGTGCAGGAGGACCCGGGCGCCACGGACGTCCCGCGGGGCGAGGTGGTCGTTCCGCTACGTGCGGAGGGCAGCCGCGCGCCGGTCTTCTGTGTTCACCCGGCCGATGGGTTGGCGTGGCTCTTCGCCGGCTTGACCCCGTATCTCGACGATCGGCCGGTTTTCGGTCTGCAAGACCCCTTCGTCGTGGCCGGCGACACGGCCGACGCGTCGATCAGTGACCTCGGCGCACGGTATGTGACCGAGATCCGACGGATCGTCCCGCACGGCCCCTACCACCTCGTCGGCTGGTCCATCGGTGGGCTGATCGCCCAGGAGATGGCAGCCGAACTACGTTCGCAGGGTGCCGAAGTCGGTGTCCTCGCCCTCCTCGACAGCTATCCCGCCACCGGTGACGACCTCGAGATCGACGACGAGACGGCGCATTCCGGGGTGTCCACCCAGGACGCGCCGGCCGGCGCCGCGAACGCGAGAACAGCGGACACACGGACCACGGTCGCGGACCTGCTCGGCGGGTGGCAGGCCGTCATCGACATCGACACGGTCACCGCGGCGGACGATCCGGCCGTGATCGCCGCGGCGATCCGCGAGCGGGTCACCGGACTGGGCCTGCTCGACGGCGTTGCCTTCGATCGCATGCTGCAGCGGATGGCGACGTCGGCCGAGCGCACCGTCGACCACCGGCCGCGTGCCTACGACGGCGACGCGATGCTCGTCATCGCTGCCGCCGGTGAAGCCGACCCGGACATGACGGCCGAGCGCTGGGCACCGTTCCTCCGTGGGCGGGTCACCCGCGTCGATGTCGATGCCGATCACCTCGGGATCGTCGGCAGCGATGCGCTGCGGGAGATCGGACCGCGGATCGACGCGGCGATCGCGGAGGCAGAGGTTACGACTCCTGCGTGAGGAGTTGCACGGTGACCCAGCTGGTGGCCTCGGTCGGGTGCGCACTTCTACCCACTGACGACCGTCGGCGTCCGGGCCCCGGCGATGAGGTCTGTGCCGGTTCAGTCCGTGAGGTCGGTGGTCGTCGATACCGTCGACGCGCGGAACTGCGGAGATCGCTCCTGCCGGTACTGGCCCGGGGTGCAACCGAAGTGTGCGCGAAATGCCTTGGCCATGTGGGCGGAGTCCGCGTACCCCCAGCGTGCCGCGAGCTCGCCGATCGGCCGACGGTGGTCGCCGCTGAGCAGGTCATGGCTGCAGGCGTGGAGACGGCGCTGGCGAACGGCCGCGCCGAAGGTGGTGCCGGATCGTTCGAAGACCTTGTGCAGCGTGCGTACCGAGACGTTGATGGCTCGGGCGGTCCCGGCGGCCGATACCGGCCCGAGCGGCAGATGCGTGTCGATGTAATGGACCGCGGCGGCGTGACGAGCGGCGTTGTCGACGTGACTCGAGTCAGGTGTCGGGGATTGCCGGGCTCCCGCCAGTACGGCGCGGATGACGGCGGTGTGAGCAGCTCCGAGCATCTGGAGTTCGGCCGCGTTCTCGACGCTGCCGGCCGACTGCCACGTCGAGGTCATGAGTGTGCGCGCGATGTTGGCGCTACCACCATCACCGGTGAAAGTCGTTGCGGTGGCTGCCCGAGACGGGTCCGCTACGAGGTCTGCGACAGACTCTCGTGGAAGACGAAACGACAGCACCCGCCACAGCTGTGAGGAGTCCTCGGGCTCCACGAATTCGAGGCTGTAGGGCCGTGTGGAGTCGACGATGGCGAACTCGCCGCGTCCCACGACGCAGCGGCGGCCGTCTTGCTCGGTCAGGCACTGTCCATCGATCTGCAGGTTCACGAAGATCACGTCGTCCGCGGTTCGGGAAACCTCTCGTTCGCCGTGATCGACCCGCTGAGTGCATGACGCGATCTCGGCGGCATTCGAGGTACCGATGGGCAACGAACGCACCCAACCGGGGAGGCCGGTGCTGACGCGGCTGCGCTCCATGTGGTCGCGTGAGCGTGACGGCGCCAGTGGCGTGAATGCCTGGCACAGCACGTCGGCCCAATAGCCGACCTGGTCGGCGGCCCCCAACTCTGTGGTCGTCCAAAAGTCTGTCATTGCGCACTCCGCGATCCGCCGCCGCCAGGTCTCGTACGGCCACTGGGTCCACCCAACCGCATCGACGGGCTCCTCGCCTGTCGAACGGAATATCGGTGCAGAAATCTACTGCGAACTGCGCAGACAGATCCAAGACCGGCGACCCGAGGGTCGGGCACAGTTTCTCCACATGTGACTCGGCCCCACCATCGTCTACCCCGGTCACTGTCGAAGCAGGAGGGAATCCCATGTCGTTGAGTTTCGAGCTCAGCTCTGAACAGATGGCCGTTCGTACTCAGGCACGTCACGTCGCCGACACGGTGCTGTCGCAGGTCGCGGACGCCATCAGCTCGTTGGACAAGCCTGAGGACAGGTTCTACGCGTTGCTGCCCATCTACAAGCAACTTGTCGGAATGGGCTTCCTGAAAGGGTTGGTGCCCAACGAGTATGGCGGCGCCTACTTCGACAACCTGACGTTCGCACTGGCTGCTGAGGAACTGGCTCGGGTCGACGTGAACGTGCCCTCGGCCCTTCTCGGTACCGGACTGGGGCTCAACCCGATCATCAATTTCGGCACCGAGGAGCAGAAGCAACGGTGGCTGCCCCTGTTCTGCGGCGACGAACCTCGCCTTGCGGCGATCGCCTACACCGAGGTCACCGGGGGAGCGAACTACGATTCACCCGATCCGACCGTCGGCATTCAGACGTTCGCGGTTCGTGACGGAGACGAATGGGTCATCAACGGCGCCAAGCACTACACCACCAACGCCTCAGGCTGGGACGGACTCGGTGCTGACCTGATCAGTGTGGTGTGCCGCACCGACCCGGCGTTGCCGCCCGCCGAGTCCCTGGCCGTGATCGTCGTCGAGCGGGGCACGCCCGGAGTGTCGATCACCGGAATGATCGACACCATGGGCCACCGCGCAACCAACTCTCCGCGTGTCGAATTCTCCGACGTCCGTGTTCCGGTCGGCAATCTCATCGGCCACCCCGGTGATGGGCTCGACATCGTGGCCACCGCCTTCTCGTGGACCTGTTCATCCATCGGCGCGGCGTGCGTCGGGCGGATGCGCGCAGCCTTCGACTACGCCTATCAGTTCACGACCACCGATCATCGGTCCGGACCGGTCCCGGTCATCGATTACCAGAACGCCGGGTACATGCTCGCCGACATCAAAACCCGGATCGAAGCCGTGCGCTACTTCGCCTGGAAGGCCGCAGACCACTTCGATCGCACCGGCGGTAAGGATCGTGAACTGGCCAACGGCGTCAAGATCTTCGCTTCGGAAACCGCCGTCCAGACCGTCTACGACGCCATGCGCCTCGTGGGTGTCGACGCGTACACCAACCTCACCCCGATCGCGTCGATCATGGAAGACGTGCTGTGTTTTCCCGTCTATGACGGCGGCAACATGGGCGTCCGGCGCCGCAACCTGCACAAACTCTTGAAAGACCCCTCGTTCGACCCGCTTGCTGCCGCCGAAAACCGGTTGACGACAGGAGCTGACGCACCGGATCGGTGACTCCGCCACCGACCACGGTCGACTCTCCCGAGTTACGCATACAGCCTGGCGTGGCCATCCGAGCGGTGCCACCGCGTTCGGGGCGAACGCGGTCCGTGGACACTCGGCAAGTGGGCCGCGAGCTCGCTGGGGTGGCCGCCACGCACGGAAGTACGATATGTTGACTGTCACTGACGTATCTACTTCTTGAGTGGCCGATGACGGCGAGGGTTGTGGCAATGAGCGTGACCGATGATCAGCAGAGTCGTGAGCTGGTGTTCGCCGCGTTGGCGGATCAGGTTCGCCGCCAGATTCTCGACACGCTTGCGTCGCACGGCGAATGCAGTGCTGGTTTCATCAGCGATCAGATCTCATCGGTCGGCCGCACCACGGTGTCGACTCACCTCAAGGCGCTGAAGCTGTCGGGAGTCGTCGTCGAGCGACGCTCGGGACGGCACCGTTACTTCTCCATCGATCCTGCCGGACCGGCGAATGATGCCTTGCAGTTCTTGCAAGGTGTGCTCGAGCGGGCCCTGAGTTTGGATGAGGACGCTCGAACCGGCGATGTGCGCGACGACAGCGGATCACGCGTGCGGCGCCGAGCCTGACCTTCTGTCTGTCGCCGGCTACCCGGGGTGGTGTTCTGTGCCGACTCTTTCTGTGACTGCCCAGATCTCGACTGTCGACCCGCCAGAAGCCGCCTTCCGTCGATTCGCTGACGGCGGACTTCTCGAGCTGGAATGCACCAAGCTCGTAGTCGGTGCGGCGGTATCGGTGTCGTTACCGGTCGGTGGGGGCCCGGGTGTTGCCGGGTCACCCATCACATTGCTGGGTCATGTCGCGGCGGTTCGTTGGGGAACTTCGGTGACGATCGTCCACCATCAGCCCTGGCGCGGTCGCCTGACCATCCGGTTCTTCGCCGACCGCGACGGTTCGCGAGTGGTGGTGGAATCCAGCCTGGACCAGGATGGCGTGACGTGGCTGGCCCACAAGCGCGGTTACGATCCGCCTGAACCATTGCGTCCCGACCGTCACCGGATCGGATTGCTCGTGAGCAAGTCCGGGTCCGCGGCGGTCTTCGCCCAAGCGACAGAATCACTGGCGCAGTTGGCCGTCGAGGAGATCAACGCCGGCGGCGGCATCGGTGGTGTACCGGTCGAACTCCTGATCGGAGACGACGCATCGGACTCCCTCGCGGGAGCCACGGCCGCCACCCGGTTGTTGCGCAGCGGTTGCCGAATCATCTTCGCCTGCGTCACCTCGGCGACTTTCAACGCCGCAGCCTCCGCGCTGCGGGGCACGAACGCGCTGCTCGTGCACACGGTGCTCAACGAGGGCGGCAGACCGAGTCCGACCACAGTGCGGCTGGGTGAACGGCCGTTGGCGCAAGCGCGCGCCGCGGTTCCGGTGTTGATGACGGAAACGGGCAGCCGCAGATGGTTTTTCGTGGGCCATCGGTACTCCTGGTCCTACGGCGCCCACTGGGCGGTACGGCGGGTGGTGGCCGAGAACAACGGGTCGGTCCTCGGCGACGTCTACGTGCCGTTGGGCACCCAGGACTTCAGCTCCACCGTCGCCGCGATCGAGGAGTCGGGTGCCGAGTTGATCCTCTCGACGCTCGTGGGTCACGACGAAGTCGTCTTCGAGCGGCAATGCGCTCAGCAAGGGCTGCGCAGTACGACCAGAACACTCGCTCTCGTGCTCGACGAGGCCACCCTGCAGCTGATCGGCGACAGCGCTGCCGACGGGGTATGGGCGGCATTTGCGTATTTCCAAGGCGCTCTTGACGGTTACCGGGATCTCGAGCGCCGCTACCGTGACGAACAGCGGGGGCCGGTACCGCCCATGAGTTCACTGTCCGAGACAACGTACGAAGCGATCAAGATCTACGGCCAGCTGATGACGAGCGAACCAGGACTCGACAGAGAAGAGCTGCGGCACAGGATGATCGCCGGTACAGCAACTTCGAGCAACGAGACTGCCCGACCCATTCTGCTCGCCGAATCGCGTCGGGGCACTCTGCGCCCTCGATAGGCAGACGTCGATATGTCTGTACTCATTGACATATGTGCAGTGGGCCACTACCGTGTGCATATGTGCGGGCAGCCACCAGGGTTCTCCGGGTCGTCCAGAGAGGCTCGACAGCCTGATCGGTGCGCGCCGCCAGCCGTTCGATGGTGACCACGCGAGCCAAAACATATGGCAGGCAGTGTAGTTCGCATCTCACCGGTGAGGTGCGGACCCATCCGGCCGGCGAGAAACACAACCTTAACATGTCAATATGTCGGCATATGTTGACGTATTGGAGGTGGTGTTCGTAGCCTCGAGTTGTTCAGACATCGGCGGAGGCGCCGGCGGGCGCCGGTCTCACACGGTTCACTTCGAGAAGGGGATAGCATGGCGGTTCTTCGTCCTGACGGAAATGACATCAGTGCTGCTGCAGCGCATTTCGGACTGACGCTGACGAGAGCGGACTGCGATGAGTTCGCGGCACTCGTCGACGGCGCCCTGGGGTCCTACGACGTGGTCGACGACCTGTACGAAGCATCGGCGGCACCGGTGGCCCCGGCTCGGACCTACGACGTGGTGCCGCCGGGGGAGTCGAATCCGCTGGGCGCGTGGTACGTGAGAACCGCTCTCACCGAGGACGCACCAGGAGATACCCGACTCGCCGGCCGCCGGGTGGCGATCAAGGACAACGTCGCGGTGGCCGGGGTGCCGATGATGAACGGGTCTCGATCACTCGAGGGTTTCGTTCCGGCCCGGGACGCGACCGTTGTCACGAAGTTGCTCGATGCAGGTGCTGAGATCGCGGGCAAGGCCGTCTGTGAGGACCTGTGCTTCTCCGGTTCGAGTTTCACCCCGGCCTCCGGGCCGGTCCGCAATCCGTGGGATCGCGACCGTGAGGCCGGCGGGTCCTCGGGTGGCAGCGCGGCGTTGGTCGCCAACGGCGACGTGGATCTCGCCATCGGTGGAGACCAGGGCGGGTCGATACGGATTCCGGCATCGTTCTGCGGAATCGTAGGGCACAAGCCGACTTTCGGACTCGTCCCGTATACGGGCGCTTTCCCCATCGAGCGCACCATCGACCATGTGGGCCCGATCACCCGTACGGTCGCAGACGCGGCTCTGGTGCTGTCGGTGATCGCCGGTCGCGACGGGCTCGATCCACGCCAGCCCGACGCGATCACGCCCGCTGATTATCTGTCGGGTATCGCCGATGGTGTGCGCGGATTGCGGATCGGTGTGGTGGCGGAAGGTTTCGGCCACGATGCGTCACAGCTCGAGGTCGACGCCACGGTGCAGGATGCGGCCCTGAGGTTCGCCGATGCCGGAGCGGTTGTCGAGCAGATCAGCATTCCGTGGCATCGGGACGCTTTCCACGTGTGGAATGTGATCGCCACCGACGGCGGCGCTTATCAGATGCTCGATGGGAATGGGTACGGTCTGAACGCCGGCGGTTTGTACGACCCTGAACAGATGGCCTACTTCGCCGGTGGTCGCGTGGAGTTCGCGGACGAACTCTCCGAGACCGTCAAACTCGTTGCACTGTGCGGCCATCACGGCGTCAGCGCCCTGGGTGGGGCGAGCTACGGCAAGGCCCGCAACCTCGTTCCACTGGTTCGAGCAGCCTATGACAATGCCTTGCACGACTACGACGTCTTGGTGATGCCCACGGTTCCCTACGTTGCCACCGAACTCCCCTCGGCCGGGATCGATCGCGCCACGTACCTGACCAAGGCCCTGGGGATGATCGTCAACGCTGCACCCCTCGACGTCACCGGACATCCCGCGTTGTCGGTGCCTGCCGGTCTCGTCGACGGACTGCCCGTCGGAATGATGATCATCGGCAAACACTTCGACGACGCCACTGTCTTGCGCGTCGGGCACGCCTTCGAAGAACTGAGCGGTGGATTCGCCACACCACAACGTGATTCGGTGTCCGCGCGCTGATGAAGGGGACGCGAGGGGTCCGTCTGGTGAGGGAGCTGCCGCCCGACCGCACCGCTGCTCGAACTCTCCGGAGAACAAGAGCGTGAGCAGGATCGCGAATCGGGATTCTCGCGGACCGGGCTCCGCGAGAACGACTGTCAAGCGTCAGACGGTGCGCGACGTGCTCGCCGTTGCACAAGAAAACAAGGAGGCCATCTCATGAACGGTGTTTTTGATCTCGGTGGGACCGACGGTCTCGGTCCGGTCGTCGTCGTCGAGGACGAGCCGGTGTTCCGCGCCGAGTGGGAAAAGCCGATGTTCACCATGTTCCCGGCGTGCTTCCGTGCCGGGTACTTCGGAGTCGATTCGTTTCGGCACGGCATGGAGAAGATGGACCCTGCGGTCTATCTGAAGGCTCCGTACTACGAGCACTGGCTGTACTCGATCGAGAATCACGCCATTGCCGCCGGTGCGATCGATCCGGCCGAACTCGATCGCCGCACCGAGTACTACCTCGCGAACCCGGATGCCCCGTTGCCTGAGCACGAGGAGTCCGAGGAACTCATCGATTTCGTCAACGCTGTCGTCCCGGCCGGCGCGACAGCCATCCGCGCGACCGACAAAGTCGCCAGGTTCAGTCCGGGTGATGCGGTGACGGTGACCGACGTGAGCCCGTTTGGTCACACCCGGCGTGCACGGTACGTCCGGGGCAAGACGGGAACCGTTGTGGCGCATCATGGCTCGTTCATCTACCCGGACACCGCCGGCAACGGACTGGGCGAAGACCCCGAACACGTCTACACGGTGAAGTTCGCCGCCGCGGAACTGTGGGGTACCGGCTACGCAGACCCGAACAGCTCCGTCTACTTCGACGTGTGGGACCCCTACATCGAATTCGCAACAGAAGGAGCAGACAAGTGAGCAACGGAGTACCCAGCCAGGAAGAAATCGCCGCGCGCGTCAAGGCCCTGGAGTCGATGCTCATCGAGAACGGAGTGATGACCACCTCGATGGTCGACCGCATCGTCGACATCTACGAGAACGAGGTCGGCCCACAGCTCGGCGCCAAGGTCGTCGCCAAGGCCTGGACAGACCCCGACTACCGCGCGCGGCTCCTCGCCGATGCCACCGAGGCCTGCAAGGAATTGGGCATCAGCGGCCTGCAGGGCGAGGACATGCGGGTCCTCGAGGACACCGAGACCGTCCACCACGCGATCGTGTGCACCCTGTGTTCCTGCTACCCGTGGCCGGTGCTCGGGCTGCCGCCGAACTGGTACAAGGAACCTCAGTACCGTGCGCGCATCGTGCGTGAACCACGCAAGGTCCTCGCCGAGGATTTCGGGTACGACATCCCCGAGACCACCGAGATCCGGATCTGGGACTCCAGTTCAGAAATGCGGTACTGGGTCCTGCCCCAGCGACCCGCCGGCACTGACGGCTGGACCGAGGAACAGCTCGCCGACCTGGTGACCCGGGACTCCATGATCGGTGTCGGACCGGTCAAGGAAGCGATGGCGTCATGAGGACCATCGCACCGATCTCGGCCGAGCAGCGTCAGACAGTCGAAGACCTGGTCTGTGATCTGCCCGGTGGTCGACCCGAGGACCTCGCATTCAACAGCCCGTGGGAGATCAGGGCGTTCGCGCTCGCCGTGGCGGCCCACCAGAGCGGCCACTATGAGTGGACACAGTTCCAGGGCGCGCTCATCGCCTCGATCCAGGAGTGGGAGACCTCGGTCGCGGACCTGTCAGACGAATCCTGGTCCTACTACCAGCACTGGGTCACAGCGCTCGAACACGTCCTCTCCGAAGTCGGCGCCGTGCACCCCGGCGATGTCGCCGGCCGCACCGCTCGTGTCCTGGCCACGCCACCGAACCGCAACCACCACAAAGCCGTTCTCGAACCAGTCGCCATCGACCGCGCCACGACGTCCTGAGGCATCAGGGCACCCGCCGGTCATCCCGCCCCAAGGAGGCAACGTCATGTCCAACACCGCAGCCCACACCCGCACCGCCGTCCGCGGCTGGGCGGTACCGCATCTGGAGACCGCGTCCGTCGCACTCACTCTGAGTCTGACGACCGCGCTGGCACTGCTTGCGTACTACTTCATCGGCTACGACCAGGGAGCGGTGTCGATCTTCGGATCCGACACCCACGTGCACGAGTTCGTGCACGATGCCCGCCACTTCCTCGGCTTCCCGTGCCACTGACGCACCGACGGACACCAGACCAATGGAGAAGAAGTTCATCGGCGCGGGTCTCTGCGCCGGCCTGATCTCAGGCATCATCACCTATGTCTTCGCCCGCCTCTTTCTTCAGCCACAGGTGAGCGCGGCGATCACCTATGAGGAGGGTCGCGCAAGCGCACAGGAGGCACTCGACAGCGCCGGTGCACACGCGCACGACCACGGCGAGGTCTTCAGCCGGGCCATGCAGGCGAATCTGGGCGCCGCCGTCGGCAGCATCGCGTTCGCGCTCTGCATGGGCGCCCTGTTCGCCGTCGCATTCACCCTCCTGTGGAGCCACGTCGGCAGTCGCCACCCCGACACCGACCCGCGGTGGGTTGCCGCGGCGCTGGGCGCAGCCGGGTTCATCTCGGTGTTCGCCATCCCGTATCTCGTCTATCCCGCCAACCCGCCCGCGGTCGGCAGCGACGAGACCATCGGAGCACGGACCAGCGCATTCCTCACCATCACACTCGTGTCCGTTCTGGCCGCGGTCGCCTCGACGATGCTGGTGACCGGTTGGCTACGAGCGCGATTCGGAGGGCTCGTCTCAGCACTGGCCGGTGTGGCCGTGTACCTGGCGGCCATCGCGGTCACAGCCACCATCCTGCCGAGGTTCGACGAAGTGCCCGGTCCACTCATGAACGGCTCCGCGATCGCCTACCCGGGTTTCCCCGCCGATGTTCTCGGCGCCTTCCGGATGTACACCATCGCCGATCATGCCGTTCTGTGGGCCTCACTCACGACGGTGTTCGCCCTGTTCCTCACGGCGCTGCGGCAGACACGACGGCCCGAAGCAGCAACGTTTCAG
The DNA here is from genome assembly GCF_001418765.1 of Gordonia sp. HS-NH1. NCBI lineage: Bacteria > Bacillati > Actinomycetota > Actinomycetes > Mycobacteriales > Gordoniaceae > Gordonia > Gordonia sp. HS-NH1. The sequence continues at coordinate 38,734 of NZ_LIYC01000030.1, read as the reverse complement.
CCCAAATGATTCATCGACACACCAAGGAGAGAACATGACCGAGCCCGCAAGCCTCTACGACCGGCTGGGTGGACTGGAGACAGTGAAGTTCCTGGCGAAAACACTTGTGGTACGGGCAATGTTGAACCCGACCATCGGGCACATCTGGAACCACAAGACCGAAGCCGAAGTCCAGGAGGAGATCAGTGGATTCGTCGAATTCCTGGGCATGCACTGGGGTGGCCCGCACACCTACCACGGACCCGACATGGCCACGTCCCACAGGGGCATGGGAATCACCGAAGAGTACTGGGACGCACTGTTCGACGACATCGTCACACCGGCGTTCGCGGAGTTCGACATCCCGGCGAGGGAAGCAGAGGACATCGAAGCCTTTCTGAGGTCGTACAGGTCGGTCATCGTGGGCAGCCCGACCTTCAAGGATGTCATCAAGGAACACCCTGACATGGACGTGATGGCAGGGATGAAGAGTGTCGGCGTGACCTGGCCGGCATCAACGGACGCATAGGTGCCCGACTGTCTCTGTGGCCGGTTCCCGAGACGACCTGCGAAGTGACGGAAGGAGTTTCGATGTCCGAACAGCGCTGGCATTCGGAGGTCTCGCGCCACTGCATCGGTGCCGGCCTCTGTGTCTCTGTCGCGCCCGACCACTTCGAGTTCACGGAGGGGCGCGCACAGAGCACAACTGCGGTCATGGAGAGCGCGGACGATGTCGTCAGCGTTCGCCGGGCCGCCGCCATCTGTCCCGCGCAAGCCATCGCAGTGACGACGATCCAGACCGGCCCGTCCTGATTCCGCGACGCCGCACCACATTGCCGCGAACGCGAGCCCGCCTCCGGTGGCAATCCCGGCCCGTGGCGGCAGACCTCGGCCGGCGACTCAGTACAGAATCTCTGAAAGGAGCAGCCCTCCATGGAATCCGCGATCGACACCCACCTCGCCTGTCCGCGCAGTATCTCCCGCCGGGTGCCAGCCGACTATCAGCCACCGTTCCCCATGTGGGTCGGACGCGCCGACCACCAGATCGAGCAGGTCACCATGGGCTACCTCGGGGTCCAATCCCGCGGTGAAGACCAGCGATTCGCCGCGTTGGGGGCGGTCAGACACCTGGTGGACAGTCTTTCCACCGCCGACGGCACGCAGCACCACGACATCACCCACCATGTCGACAACCAGGGTTACGACAACTACATCGTCGTCGGCTACTGGAACGACCCCGCAACCTTCCGCCGATGGTTGCGTTCACCCGAGGTCGACCAGTGGTGGACATCAGAGGACCGAATCACCGATGGCATCGGCTATTTCCGAGAGATCATCTCCCCGCGAGTCGACCAGTTCGAGACTCTCTACGCATTCCAGGAGCAGCTTCCCGGAGTCGGTGCACTCATGAGCGACATCAGTGGCGAGATCAACGAGCACGGATACTGGGGATCGATGCGCGAACGTGTCCCGCTCTCCCAGACGGACTGGATGCAGCCCGCGGAGACCGACACCCTCCACATCGTTTCCGGGGACCCACATTCCGGCGGCCGAGTGGTCGTGGCCGGTCACGACAACATCGCGCTGATCAGGTCCGGTCAGGACTGGCGCGAAGCCGGAGTGGAAGAGCGAGCACTCTATCTCGACGAAATCCAACCGACACTACAAGCCGGCATGGATTTCCTCCGCGACAACGGCGCCGACGTCGGTTGCTACAGCAACCGGATGGTGCGCAACATCGACGTCGACGGCAATCCCGTCGACGAGTCCTACAACATCGGACACTGGCGATCACTCGAGAGGCTGGAACGCTGGGCAGAATCCCATCCCACCCATCTGCGCATCTTCACCACATTCTTCAAGGTCGCCGGCGATCTCGACAAACTCCGTCTGTATCACGAGGTCTCGGTATCCTCCGGTGCCGATCAGACCTTCGAGTACATCAACTGCCATCCCGCGACCGGAATGATGCGAGATGCCACACCGGGTCCCGCCGCCTGACCTGACACTCGTGCACCGCTGATGTGAGGCGGACGATTCGGACAAGACGGATTCGGACAAGACAAGGGGACGGCGTATGGTGACCCTGGCCGCTGGTGCGGCGCCGATCGGTCGAGAGAATCCGGTGTGAATCCGGAACTGACGCGCAACGGTGAGTGTCCGGCCCCCGCCTGGGGCCGGATGCGAGTCCGATCGCTCCTCCGATCCGGCACAGGTGAACCGAGGTCCCGCGAACGGACCTACGACCAGAAAGTGTTCCCACTCATGCCCATGTCAGCTCTGCGCTGCGCACTCACCCTGGCTGTGTCGGCCCTGAGCCTCGCCGCGTGCGGCAGTTCGACCACCGGACCTGACGCCTCGGCGGGCGGCAAGGAAACCTCCATCTCGCTCGAGAACTGCGGTCGAACGATCCACGTCGAGACTCCGCCACAGCGAGTGGTCTCGCTCAACCAGGCCTCCACGGAGATCCTGCTGTCGTTGGGACTTGCTGATCGCATGGTCGGGACCGCGACGTGGACCGATCCGGTGCGCGCGAACCTTGCCGAAGCCAACGCCTCGGTCCCGAGGCTCGCCGACAACAAACCCACCATGGAGACGGTGCTCGGGGCCAATCCCGATTTCGTGACCGCGTCGTTCGGCTCGTCTGTGGGCGACGGGGGATCGGCGGGCCGGGATCAATACGAGAAACTCGGTGTGCCCACCTACCTTTCGCCGACCGACAACGGTTGCAGCGGTGAGGTGTCGTCGGCATCCAACGCTGACGGTGCGCGGACGACCCCGTACACGATGGACAGCGTCTATCAGGAGATCCGGGATCTCGCAGCGATCTTCGGGGTCGACGAACGTGGCGACGAGTTCATCGGCGAGCTGCAGGACCGCGTGCGAGCGGCATCTCATCCGGTCGACGAGGCAGGCGTATCGCTTGCGTTCTGGTTCGCCGACACCCACACCCCGTACATGGCGGGTTGTTGTGGTTCCTCGGGCGCGATCAGCCGAGCCGTCGGCGCGACGAACGTCTTCGCCGACACCACCGACGAATGGCCGCAGGTGCCATGGGAGACGGTCGCCGATCGCGATCCCACCGCACTGGTACTGGCCGACCTGAGCAGGCGCAGCATCGACGGCGACGCACTCGACAGCAAGATCGCGTTCCTCGAATCCAATCCGGTCACCTCCCAGATGAGGGCCGTGCGTGACAAGCGCTACGTCATCGTCAACGGCGCGGACCTGAACCCGACGATCCGCACCGTCGACGGGATGGAGAAGGTCGCCACTGCCCTCCAGGACTGGAACCTCGTGACTCCTCGGTCATGAGCACCGGTGCAGTCGAATCGGGGGTTCGGGTGTCCGGCGGCCCCGCTGTGCCCGCGCCGCGTCATGAGTCCGCGACCGTTTTCGCGGCGGTTGTCGTCGTCGGCGTCGCGCTACTGGTCGTCTCGGTCGCGGTAACGGTCACGTTCGGGCCGGCGGACCTGTCGGTACGCGACGTGTACGCCGTCATCGGTGCGCACTGGGGCATCGGCTCATCAGGTCTGACCGCACTGCAGGACGGCATCGTCTGGCAGCTCCGGCTCCCGCGCACCCTACTCGCCGCGGTGTGCGGTGCGGGTCTCGCATTATGTGGCGCGATCATGCAATCGCTGCTCCGCAACCCGCTGGCCGACCCCTTCGTCCTCGGCATCTCCTCGGGTGCCTCGACCGGCGCAGTCCTGGTGGCGATCCTCGGGATCGGGGGCGGCGCCGTCTCGCTGTCGATGGGCGCGTTCGGCGGCGCGGTGCTGGCGTTCGCCACAGTCATCGCCCTCGCCGCCGGCGCGGGAGGAGGAACCGCGCGGGTCATCCTCGCGGGAGTCGCGGGCACGCAACTGTTCTCCGCGGTGACCTCGTTCATCGTCATGTCCTCGGCGAACGCCGAACAGACCCGTGGCGTGCTGTTCTGGCTACTCGGTTCACTCAGTGGCGCCGACTGGACCGACGTCATGGTCTGCGGTGCGATCACGAGCTTCGGAATCATCGTGTGCCTGCTGATGTCCTCGTCGCTCGACGCGTTCACCTTCGGCAACTCCGCCGCGTCGTCGTTGGGCGTGTCCGTCCGTCGGGTCCGGTTCCTGTTGCTCACGGTGACCGCTCTGATCACGGCGTCACTGGTCAGCGCCGCCGGCGCGATCGGATTCGTCGGCCTGGTCCTGCCACATGCGGCCAGGCTCCTCGTCGGCCCGCGGCATGGGCGGTTACTTCCGGCCACCATCCTCGTCGGTGCGGTGTTCATGGTCTGGGTCGACGCAGTCGCGCGCACTCTCTTCGCTCCGCAGGAGATTCCGGTCGGTGTCGTCACGGCGCTGGTCGGCGTCCCGGCCTTTGCTCTCATCCTGTTCCGGATGCGTGGCAGCCAGTGACCCCACCCACGCGGAGATCGGTGCGCTGATGCCGCTACACGCCAAGCACATCGGATGGAGCCGCGGCGGCCACCTCGTACTCGACGGGGTCACCGTCGAACCCACCCCGGGTGAGACCATCGGACTCCTGGGGCCGAACGGGTCCGGAAAGTCGTCGCTCCTCGGTCTCCTGGCCGGGGTTCACCATCCAGACACCGGGCGAGTTCTGCTCGACGACAACGACATCCGAACGCTGCGCCGGCGTGACGTCGCGCGACGAGTGGCCATCGTCGAGCAACAGGCCGACACAGAAGTCGACATCACGGTCGGCGACATCGTCCGACTCGGGCGCATCCCACACCGAGGCATGTTCGGAGGTGACGAGGTCGCCGACCGCTCGGCGATCGACGAGGCACTCGCCCACACCGGCATGCTCGGGTATCGGAATCGCCGTTGGCACACGCTTTCCGGCGGCGAGCGCCAACGCGTCCAGATCGCGCGGGCGCTTGCACAGCAACCCGACGAACTGCTTCTCGACGAACCGACGAACCACCTCGACATCTCTCACCAGCTCGACCTCCTGGCCCTGGTCTCCGATCTCCCGATGACCAGTTACATCGCGCTGCACGATCTCAACCTCGCGGCGATGTTCTGCGACCGCGTCGTCGTTCTCGCCCACGGGTCGATCGTCGCACTCGGCACCCCGGCCGAAGTGATCACCGAGCAACTCGTCGAGCACGTGTACTCTGTTCGCGCCCACATCACCGTCGACGATGGAATCCCGCAGGTGACGTGGAGCAGGTACAGACGAGACCGGCTGCTGCACAACGAGTCACCGCACCAGCACGTCGCCGGCACGCGACCCTGACCCCCGCGGCCGATCAGCCGTCCGGGAGGTCGTCGAGTACGTCGGGGAGGTCGTCGCGATGGACGACGACGAGTCGCTGGGTCGCCCGGGTGAGGGCGACGTACAGGTCGCTGAGTCCGCGCGGCGACTGGTCGATGATCGCAGCGGGCTCGACGACGATCGTCGTGTCGAACTCCAGGCCCTTGCAGCTTCGTACCGTGTACACCCGGGGCGGCTCGCGGTCGGTGAGGGCGAAGCCGTCCGGCGACAGAGCCGCATGGATCACGTCGTGCAGGTGATCGGGGACCACGACGGCGGTGAGGCCCTCGGGTTCGGCGAGCGCGACGGCTCGGAGGACGGTGGCGACGATGTCCTGCGGCGACCCACCGTTCGCACGCAGTGCCACCGGTTCGATCCCGTTGCTGCGCAGAGAGGTCGGCGCCTTCTCGCCGTTGCCGATCTCGTCGAGCACACGGGCCGCGTACTCCATGATCTCGCTGGGCGTTCGGTAGTTGACCGATAGTTCCTTGAACTGCCAGCGGCTCGCGACGTACGGCTCGAGGACCTCGCCCCACGAGCGGGTGCCCGCCTCGTCGGACGTCTGGGCGGTGTCGCCGATGATCGTCATCCACCGATTCGGGATGCGCCGCATCACCATGCGCCAGGCCATCGCCGAGAGCTCCTGGGCCTCGTCGACGATGACGTGGCCGAACGTCCAGGTCCGGTCGCCGTAGGCGCGCTCGGCTGTGGTGGCGCGCCGGGTCTCGGTCTGGCGGGAGGCGAGTTGCTCGGCATCGATCAGGTCGTAGGCCATCAGGATCTCGGGGTCGAGTTCGTCCTCGAGGTCCTGAGGCGCCGAGCCGGTCAGGATGTCCAGGGCGTCTTGTGCGTCGGCGAGCTGGCGGCGCCAGCGTGCGCGTTCGGCCCGCTCGGCGTCCTCGGTGCCATAACCGATCAGCTCGGCGAGCTCGTCCAGCAGCGGGACGTCGGCCGGTGAGAAATCCTCGCCCGTCGTCGTGGCCGGCCGCGACGACCGCTGCAGCGCAGCACGATCGGCGTCCGTCCATCCCGGGGTGGCCTTGCGTATCGCGCGCTCGTCGGCGAGGAGGTCGCGCAACAGTGCCTGCGGCGTGAGGGTCGGCCAGTATCGCAACAGCGCGGCACGGATGTCGGGATCGCGGCTCATGTCGTCGCGGATGTCGGCGATGTCGGCGGGACTGAGCAATTGTGAGCCGTCGAGCAGGCTCGATCCGATCGTCGCCGCGTGCCGCGCGGCGAGCTCGGCGAGTCCCGCCTTGAGGAAGGCGTTCTGCGACAGGTTGTGGGCGCGACGCGTGGCGCGGGCCTTGGCGCGCGCGGTCTTGATCAGCTCGGAGTCGATCTCGACCCGGTAGCTGTCGAAATCCACCGCCTCGGGCCGGGACGGCAGCGACTGCTGTGCGCGGACCGCTCGCTTGAGTACGTCGACCATCCGCAGTCCACCCTTGACCGCCGCGGTCGGCCGCGGGTCCTCGGTGCCCGCCCGCACGCCGGGGAACAGATCCCCGATGGTCGACAGGAGTACGCCGGACTCGCCCAGTGAGGGGAGCACCTGGCCGATGTAGTTCAGGAAGTCGTCATTGGGTCCGATGATGAGAATGCCACTGCGCGAGAGGTTCTCGCGATGGGTGTAGAGCAGATAGGCGGCCCGGTGGAGTGCGACCGCGGTCTTGCCGGTGCCGGGGCCCCCCTGGATGACGGTGACTCCCCGGTGGGTTGAGCGGATGATCAGGTCCTGCTCGCGCTGGATGGTCTCGACGATGTCGGTCATCTCACCGGTGCGCGCCGCATTGAGTGCTGCCACCAGTGCCGACTCGTTGACGACGTCGCCGTGCCCGAAGTCGTCGAGTAGGGCATCGCCGGCGGTCAGGGACTCGTCGCTGACGCCGCGGACCTTGCGGCTGCGGGTGCGGATGTGCCGACGGCGCGCGACGTCCTCGGGCGCCGCCGGGGTCGCCAGATAGAACGGACGGGCCAGGGGAGCGCGCCAGTCGAGCAGGAGGGTGGCGTCGGTTGCGGTGGCGTCGAGCTCGCCGTCGTCGGCGAAACCGTCGTCGAGGACACCGATGCGTCCGATGCGCCGGACCTCGCCGTCTTCGAGATCGAGTCGTCCGAAGTACAGATTGTGTTCGGCGGCATCGAATTTGGCGAGATCCTCGTTGTACATCCGCTCGTACGACTCGCGCTCGGACAAGGCCTGCGGGGTGCCGCCTCGCTCGGACAACGTCGACGACAACCGGCGCTGCGTGGTCCGCCGCATCCGGTCGAGGCGGCCGTATACGCGGTCGAGGTGCCGTTGTTCCTCGTCCACCCGGGGATCGGTGTCCGGAGAGAGCGCGGTCATCGGCCGTGTCCGATCGGCAGCGGATCGTCGGACCCGCACGGCCGGGACAATCCGGCGGCCCGGATCCGGGCGGTCGTCGCCTGAGGATCGGCCGCCAGTCGGGTGCACACCTGCGATGCCCGGGCAGCGAGGGACAGATCGTCGAGCTGCAGGGACAACCACGCGAGAACGTCGGCCTGCGGAGCGAAGGGGAGTGGTTCACCGGTCACCGGGTCGGCGAGCACGCCGTGCCGGGACACGTAGAGGTCGAAATCCGTGGGCAGGGGCGGCCGATCGTCCGAGAGGAGAGTGGCGGGCCGGCCATGTGTCAAGGGGTGGTCGCGCGTATTCACTGTCTGTCGATGGTAGTTGGGTTCGGTGGCGTCCAGTGCCGCGACGTGTGCGGGACCGAGCCAGGCCGCGATGGTCCCGATTGTCTGTTGACCTGCGAACACCGGGGCAGCAGGTAGATAGCCGCGGGCCGCGACATGCGCGGAATGGCCGACTGTGATGTTCGTGACGTGGACCGCCTGCAGGCAGATGGTGTCCGCCGACGGCACGTGCGCCAGCTTGCGGCGCAGGACGTCCGGGGCTGCGTTGGATCCGACTGCGACGACCAGCCGGGCGCCGACGGGCGGAACGGTCCCGAACGCCGGATGGCCGAGCACGTCCTGTAGCATTGCCTCTCTCAGCGCCACGGACGCGGGCACCCAGGGATAATCCTCCGGCGGGTGCACCGCGTCCGTGGTCGTGAGATCGGTTGTGTTCAGGGTCGTGCTCGTATCTTGTGCTCGTTCGCGAAAGGATCCCGAGGGATCAGCGACGTGCCTTGCGCAGACGCTTGCGGCCCTGATCGGCCGAGTCCTCGGCGGCTGCGGCGAGCTGACGCGCGGTCTCGGCGAGCTCGGCCGATCGTGCGCGGGCCACGTCGGCCAGCTCGGCGGAGCGGTCGCGGGCCACGTCGGCGAACTCGGGTGCGCGCTTGCGCGCGGTGTCGGCGAGATCCGACGCGCGGTCGCGGGCGGAATCGGCGATCTTCGGAGCCTTCTTCTTGGCCTGCTTCTGCGCCTTCTTGGCCTGCTTCTGGGCCTTCTCGGCTCGCTTCTGCGCTTCCTTGACGAGCTTCGGGCCTCGCTTGCGGGCGGTCTCGGCGAGATCCGACGAGCGCGCGAGAGCGGTGTCGGCGAGTTCCGACGAACGAACGAGCGCCGCATCGGCCAGAACCGGGGCGCGGTCACGGATGCGGTCGGCGACGTCGGATGCGGTGTCCGCAGCCTTCTCGGCGAACTCGAGCGAACGCTTCTGCGCGGCCTCGGCGATCTCGGGAGCGTGCTCGCGGAACTTCGCCGCGGCGTCGGCAGACCGCTCCGAGACGATCTCGGCGCCGTCGTGCGTGCGTTCGACGAGGTGTTCCCAGGTCGACGACCCGGCGGCGGCACCGATCGGCAGGGCCGCGGCGACGGCGGAAGCCTTCTGACGTCCGCGCCACGCGAGCGAGGGCTTGCCCTCGGTGTCGACGGCAGCCAGGAGAACGCCGCCGAGGAGACCGACGTTCTTGATGAAGGCGTTGCGCTGCGCTTCCTTCCTGACCGGGTCCGCCTCGTTCCAGAAATCGGTGCCGGCCGCGGTGGTCGGGATCAGTGTCCCGGCCAGGACGACCGACGCGACTCGCGGGAACTTACCGGTCGCGAGGAGGATGCCGCCGCCGATCTGGGCGGCCGCGTTGATCTGGACCAGCGTCTCGGTGTTCTCCGGGATCCGGCCGGCCACCTCCGGCGGGAGCGACGACCGGGCCTTGTCCACAACCGGTTCCGCGGATTGCGCGATCGGTTTGGGGCTCCGGATGGCGTCCACGCCGCTGGCGACGAACGCCGAGGCGAGGAGCGGACGGGCTATACGGCGGAGAATCATCGGTCACAACCTTCTTCAGTCGGGTTTGGCTATCGAGATCCGTCGGGTGAAGCACGTTTCTGGCCCGTTCAACGCTACCCTCTCGCGACGAATCTGCAGGTCACTCGGCGTGCCGTGATGAGTTTGCCGCTCGCGGGGCCTCCCGGGTCACGTCTCGCCGAACGATCCGATGAACAGGTAACCGTCCACGACGAAGACCAAACACCCGGTGTTCACGAGCGTCGCTCGCGCCACAGTGGTCACCCGCGACGCTCGCGCCGCAGTGGTCACCAGCGGCGCTCGCGCCAGTCCGGCAACGACCCGCGCTCGGCACCCAGAGTCGTGTCCTTGCCATGTCCGGGATAGACGACGGTCGAGTCGTCGAACCGGTCGAACAGCTTCGTCGAGACATCCTCGAGGAGGGTGTCGAAGTCCTCCGGCTTCCAGGTCTTCCCGATGCCGCCCGGGAAGAGGCAGTCGCCGGTGAACAGGTGCACGGTTCGCTCGCCGCCGTCACTCACGTCGGTGAGGGCGAGGGCGATCGACCCCGGAGTGTGTCCGACGAGGTGGATGGCCTCGAAGGAGAGGTCGCCGACCTCGATCACGTCACCGTCGTCGACGAGGCGGTCGGGTGCGACCGGGAGTTCGCCGGCGTCGAGTCGTCCGGCAGCGGTGGGAACCCCGGTCGACTCGGCCACAGCGGCGAGGGCCTGCCAATGGTCGAAGTGCTGATGGGTCGTGAAGATCAGTTTCGGGGTCCCCTCGACAGCCGAGAGCACCTCGGTGATCGTGTCCGCGTCGTTGGCTGCGTCGATGATCAGCTGATCACCTGTCGCGCGGGAGGTCACCACGTAGACGTTGTTGTCCATCGGACCGACGGACAACTTCACGATCGTGGCCGACGACAGCGTGCGGCGCTGCGGGGTCTTCGACTCGGAGAGATCGCCGGTGTAGGTGTCACTGATCGGTGTCGCTTCGGAGGTCATGCCGACAGGCTATGACAGCGGGCGGCCGGAATGTGACGGTCGTGACCCTGAGGGTTTGCGTGGCGCGCGTATCCTGGACTATCGGTTCGACGATGACACACGGGCGGCGAGACCGATCGCCCGGTCGTCGGACTCCGAATCTTTCCCGGGGCGAGCTCGTGATGACGATCCTGTCGGTGGCCGTCGGTACTGTGCCCCTGCGCCGGTCGTGCGCCCTGTGACTCGAGAATGTTAGGACTGCAGTGGTTGATCGTCTGATCGTCCGAGGTGCCCGCGAACACAATCTGCGCGGCATCGATGTCGACCTGCCCCGGGACAGCCTCATCGTCTTCACCGGGCTGTCGGGATCGGGCAAGTCGTCCCTGGCCTTCGACACGATCTTCGCGGAGGGCCAGCGGCGCTACGTCGAGTCGCTGTCCGCCTACGCGAGGCAGTTCCTCGGGCAGATGGACAAGCCGGACGTGGACTTCATCGAGGGGCTCTCGCCCGCGGTGTCCATCGATCAGAAGTCCACCAACCGCAATCCTCGGTCGACCGTCGGCACGATCACCGAGGTCTACGACTACCTGCGTCTGCTCTACGCCCGCGCGGGCAAGGCGCACTGCCCGATCTGCGGCGAGCCCATCGCCAAGCAGACGCCGCAGCAGATCGTCGACCAGGTCCTCGCCATGGACGAGGGCACGCGTTTCCAGGTCCTCGCGCCGGTTGTCCGCACGCGCAAGGGTGAGTTCGTCGACCTGTTCGCCGAACTCCAGACGCAGGGCTTCTCACGTGCGCGCATCGACGGGGTCGTGCACCCGCTGACCGATCCGCCGAAGCTGAAGAAGCAGGAGAAGCACGACATCGAGGTGGTCGTGGACCGCCTGGTGGTCAAGAGCAGTGCCAAACAGCGCCTGACGGATTCGGTCGAGACCGGTCTGCGCCTGGCCGACGGCATCATCGTGCTCGACTTCGTCGACCTCGACGAGGACGACCCGGAGCGCGAGCGGCGCTTCTCGGAGCGGATGGCCTGCCCGAACGCGCATCCGATCGCGATCGACGACCTCGAACCGCGGTCGTTCTCGTTCAATTCGCCCTACGGCGCCTGCCCGGAATGCGACGGGCTCGGCGTCCGCAAGGAGGTCGACGAGGAACTGGTCGTGCCCGACCCGGAGATGTCACTCGCCGAGGGTGCGATCGCGCCGTGGTCGACCGGACACAACGCCGACTATTTCCTCCGGTTGATGTCGGGTCTGGCCGACCAGATGAAGTTCGACATCAACACGCCTTGGAAGAAGCTGCCCATCAAGGCACGTCGGGCTCTGCTCAACGGCAGCGATCACCAGGTCCACGTCAAGTTCCGCAACCGATACGGCCGGACCCGGTCGTACTACACCGAGTTCGAGGGTGTCCTCTCGTTCCTCGCGCGCCGCATGGACCAGACCGAGTCCGAGCAGATGAAGGAGCGCTACGAGGGCTACATGCGCGACGTGCCGTGCCCCGCATGTCAGGGTGCGCGCCTCCGCCCCGAGATCCTCGCGGTGACGCTCGATCACCCGGAGTACGGGCCGAAGTCGATCGCCGAGGTGTGTGCACTGTCGGTCGCCGACTGTGCCGACTTCCTCGACCAGCTGCAGCTCGACTCGCGGCAGGCAGCCATCGCCGGCCGTGTCCTCAAAGAGGTCCAGGCCCGCATCCGGTTCCTGCTCGACGTCGGGCTCGAGTACCTGTCCCTGGAGCGCGCGGCGGGTTCGCTGTCGGGCGGTGAGGCACAGCGCATCCGACTGGCCACCCAGATCGGATCCGGCCTCGCGGGCGTGCTCTACGTCCTCGACGAGCCGTCGATCGGTCTGCACCAGCGCGACAACCGCCGGCTCATCGACACGCTGACCCGTCTTCGGGATCTCGGCAACACACTCATCGTCGTCGAACACGACGAGGACACCATCCGCGCGGCCGACTGGATCGTCGACATCGGTCCCCGGGCCGGCGAGCACGGCGGCCACGTCGTGCACAGCGGTAGCTACAAGGACCTGCTGAAGAACCGGAAGTCGCTGACCGGTGCGTACCTCGCGGGTCGCGACACGTTGCCGGTGCCGGAGATCCGCCGGCCGATCGACCGCAAGCGGCAGTTGACCGTGGTCGGTGCGCGCGAGCACAACCTGCGTGGCATCGACGTGTCATTTCCGCTCGGCGTGATGACCGCGGTGACCGGTGTTTCGGGGTCGGGCAAGTCGACGCTCGTCAACGACATCCTGGCGACCGTGCTCGCCAACAAACTCAACGGTGCGCGGCAGGTGCCCGGACGTCACACGCGAATCAAGGGTCTGGACAACCTGGACAAGCTCGTCCAGGTCGACCAGTCGCCGATCGGCCGCACCCCGCGGTCCAACCCGGCCACCTACACCGGTGTCTTCGACAAGATCAGGACGCTCTTCGCGGCGACCACCGAGGCCAAGGTGCGCGGCTACCAACCGGGCCGGTTCTCGTTCAACGTCAAGGGCGGCCGCTGCGAGGCGTGCACCGGCGAGGGCACGATCAAGATCGAGATGAACTTCCTGCCGGACGTCTACGTCCCGTGCGAGGTCTGCCACGGTGCGCGCTACAACCGGGAGACCCTCGAAGTGCACTACAAGGGCAAGACCATCTCCGAGGTCCTCGACATGCCGATCGAAGAGGCAGCCGACTTCTTCGAACCCGTCACGTCGATCCACCGCTACCTCAAGACACTGGTCGACGTCGGTCTCGGTTACGTCCGGCTCGGACAGCCGGCACCGACCCTGTCCGGTGGCGAGGCGCAGCGCGTCAAGCTGGCCGCCGAGTTGCAGAAGCGGTCGATGGGCCGGACCGTCTACATCCTCGACGAACCCACCACCGGGCTTCACTTCGAGGACATCAAGAAGCTGCTCGCCGTGATCAACGGCCTGGTCGACAAGGGCAACACGGTCATCGTGATCGAGCACAACCTCGACGTCATCAAGACGGCCGACTGGGTCATCGACATGGGACCCGAGGGCGGCGCAGGCGGCGGGACCGTCGTCGCCGAAGGTGTCCCGGAGGACATCGCGGCGACCCCGGGCAGCCACACCGGCAAGTTCCTGGCCGAGATCGTCGACATCGACCGCGCGGTGGCGTCGGTCGGCTGACCCACCGGACAGAATCGCCACTTCCGTTGCAGCAGCGCTGGTCACAGCCTGCGCGTCTGCGGGGAAGTGGCGATTACGTGTAAGTGTTGCCGGGCCTACTTGCCCATCGACTTGCGGATCTCATCGAGACGTTTCTTCGCGGCCTCGTCGCGCTTGCGCATCATCTCGTCGACGCTGTGTCCTTCCGGACTGGCCTCCGCGAGCTCCTGGGAACCGATCGCGGTCGTGATCCGGTTCTCGATCTTGTCGCGGACGAAATCGAAGGTCGGGACGCCGCTGTCGGAGTAGTTCGGATCGGGGAACGCTCCCGGTACCGGGGCGGTCGGCACGATCTCGGCATCGACGATCTCGTCGGATCCCCCGGGCTCATCGGCATTCGTCATGAGTCCAGGGTAGAGGGTTTCGACACGGCTCGTCGCTACGCTCCTCGCCTGCTCAACCAGCAGGAACCGCTACCGCCGAGGCGCGCGAACCGGACCGGTGTACTTCTCGCCCGGGCCCTCGCCGGGCTCGTCCGGGTAGGCACTCGCCTCCCGGAACGCCAGCTGCAGGCTCTTCAGGCCGTCACGGATGGGCGCGGCATGGATGCCGAGATCGGCCTTCGACGCGTCGACGATGCCGGCCAGGGCGGTGATCAGGGTGCGGGCCTCGGGGAGGTCGATGCGGTCGGCGGGGGTGCCCTCGGCCAGTCCGAGCTTCTCGGCCGCCGCACTCATCAGCATGACGATGGACCGGGTGATGACCTCGATGGCCGGAATATCGCCCAGGTCACGGACGTTGTCCGGATCGGTGTGCGCTGCATCTCCCGTGTCGGCGCCGCCACCCGTCGCACCTTCCGGGGGTAACGGTGCAGGTGACGAATAGGAGTTCTCGGCCATGGCTGTTAGACTCCCATAGCACGACCGCCCTGGTATGCGCCGGGGTCGTAAGTGGAGTTCCGCTCCCACCGTTCGACGCGAGGTCACTCGCAGTCGCACGGTCCGGTTCACGCCGATCGTCGCAGATCGCATCTTTCGATGCTGAGCTGTACATCGGCGGCAACGTGTGTCAGTGATGGCATCCGCGTTGCGAACCGGTCGGTATCGGAGCCCCGCGGACAAAAGTCCCGGGGCTTCCTTGCTGAGGTGTCCCGCAGGTTCTCTTGCATACGTCCCTCGCCACGACGCGACGGTTACCACTGCAGGATTGAACAAGGAGGCCCCATCAGCACTGAGACCCGCATCAACGAGCGCATCCGCGTCCCTGAGGTCCGACTCGTCGGACCCAACTCGGAGCAGGTGGGCATCGTGCGTGTTGAAGATGCGCTTCGCTTGGCCTACGAGGCCGATCTCGACCTGGTCGAGGTGGCTCCGGACGCCCGTCCGCCGGTCTGCAAGATCATGGACTACGGCAAGTTCAAGTACGAAGCGGCCCAGAAGCAGCGCGAATCGCGTCGCAATCAGCAGATGACCGTCATCAAGGAGCAGAAGCTCCGTCCCAAGATCGACGACCACGATTACGAGACCAAGAAGGGTCACGTCATCCGGTTCCTCGAGGCGGGATCCAAGGTGAAGGTCACCATCATGTTCCGCGGCCGCGAGCAGTCCCGTCCCGAGCTCGGCTACCGACTGTTGCAGCGCCTGGGCAACGACGTCGCCGACTACGGCTTCGTCGAGACGTCGGCCAAGCAGGACGGTCGCAACATGACGATGGTCCTCGCCCCGCACAAGGGCGCGAAGACCCGCCAGAAGGCGCAAGAGAGCCGTGAACGTTCCGGTGGCCCGAAGGCCGCCGCGGACGAGAACTGAGTCGATCGGCCGGACGAGAGTCCGAACCGTTCCGGCCGAGATCACGACACGCGAACCCGGTACACACCGGACCTCGCCAGGTCCGGTGCCCGAGTTCGCCCGAGAGAAGGAAGAACATGCCGAAGAGCAAGACCCACAAGGGCACCGCGAAGCGCTTCAAGGTGACCGGCAGCGGAAAGATCGTCCGCCAGAAGGCCAACCGCCGCCACCTGCTCGAGCACAAGTCGTCCAAGCGCACCCGTCGTCTCGACGGCACCACCGTCGTCAGCGAGAACGACGCCCCGCGCATCAAGCGACTGCTCAACCGCTGACGCCAGCGACCCCAGACATCTGACAAGCAAAAGGATCTAACACATGGCACGCGTGAAAAGGGCCGTCAACGCCCAGAAGAAGCGTCGGTCCACCCTCGAGGCCTCCAAGGGCTACCGCGGACAGCGGTCGCGCCTGTACCGTAAGGCGAAGGAGCAGCAGCTCCACTCGCTGAACTACGCCTACCGCGACCGTCGCGCGCGCAAGGGTGAGTTCCGCAAGCTGTGGATCTCGCGTATCAACGCCGCGGCCCGCGCCAACGACATCACCTACAACCGACTCATCCAGGGCCTCAAGGCCGCTGGTGTCGAGGTCGACCGCAAGGTGCTCGCCGACATCGCCGTGACCGATCCCGAGGCCTTCACCGGTCTGGTCGAGGTCGCCCGCAAGGCACTGCCGGCCGACGTCAACGCCCCGGCTGCCTGATTGCGCCCCAGCACCCACGACCCGCGAGTCGCGCGGACGAGCCTCCGATGACGGAGATCCTGTCCGAGCGATCCTCGCGGGTCGTGTCGTATGCGAAGCTGCATCGCGCCGCCGAGCGGCGGGAGCAGGGTCGCTTCCTCGCCGAAGGGGCGAACGCCGTCGCGTCGGCGCTCTCCGTCGGACGGGTCGAGGCGCTCCTGATCGCCGACGAGGAGCACCACCGCCACCGCGCTCTCGTCGACACCGCCGCGGCGGCCGACATACCGGTGTCGGTGATCACCGACCGTGCCGCGTCCAAACTCGCGGAGACATCCACGCCCGCAGGTATCTTCGCGATCTGTCCGCTTCTCGACGTTCCGCTCGAGTCCGCTCTCGCCGGTGAACCCCGGCTCCTGGCGATCGCCGTCGAGGCCCGTGAGCCCGGCAATGCGGGGACGCTGATCAGGTGCGCCGACGCGATGGGCGCCGACGCCGTCGTCCTGCTGGGCGACGCCGTCGATCCGCACAACGGCAAGTGCGTCCGGGCGAGTGCGGGAAGCGTGTTCACGGTGCCCGTGGTGCGCGAGCGGTCCGTCGAGGACGCGCTCGACGCCATTCGCGCGGCCGGTGTCACGCTGCTCGCCACGGCGGCCGACGGCGAGGTCGACCTGGACTCCGCCGGCGACATCCTCGCCGGCCGCGTCGCCTGGCTCTTCGGCAACGAGGCGCACGGGCTGCCGCCGCACACTCAGCGCTCGGCCGACCATCGCGTGTCCATTCCGATCCGCGGTCGCGCGGAGAGCCTGAATGTCGCTGCCGCGGCGGCCATCTGTCTGTACGAGAGCGCTCGCGTCCACCGCGCGGCGGGTCGCGTCTGACCGCTGTCCGAGTCGGCCGGTAGGGTCGGCGATCGTGTCAGAAACTGTGTCACCCGACTCCGCCCCCGAACCCGCGCCCTCGACCCCCGGCTCGCCGGCCGCCGCACCGCAGACGGTGCCCGCGCCCGATCCCGCGGTCGTGAACTCCCGCATCGCCTCGGCGATCGCCACCGAGCTCGGTGTGGGCGTCGGCCAGGTGCGGGCGGCGATCGAACTGCTCGACGGTGGATCGACCGTTCCGTTCGTCGCCCGGTACCGCAAGGAGGCCACCGGTGGTCTCGACGACGCGCAACTCCGCACGCTCGACGAGCGTCTCGGCTACCTGCGCGACCTCGAAGCCCGACGTCAGGCGGTCCGCGAATCGATCGCCGCGCAGGGCAAGCTCGACGCCGCTCTCGACGCACGCATCCTCGAGGCCGACACCAAGGCGCGCCTCGAGGACATCTACCTTCCCTACAAGCCCAAGCGCCGCACCAAGGCCCAGATCGCGCGCGAGGCCGGCCACGAGCCCGTGGCCGATGCGTTGCTCTCGGACCCGACGACGGACCCGTCGACCTTCACCGCCGAGCAACTCGACGGTGCTCGCGCGATCGCGGTGGAGCGGTTCGCCGAGGACGCCGACCTGGTCGGTGAACTCCGCGAACTGATGTGGCAGACGGGAGTGCTGCGCACCGCGGTTCGCGAGGGCAAGGAGTCGGCCGGCGCCAAGTTCGCCGACTACTTCGAGTTCTCCGAACCGTTCACCTCGCTGCCGTCGCATCGGGTCCTGGCGGTGCTGCGCGGGGAGCGCGAGGAGATCCTCTCGGTCACTCTCGACGCCGATCCCGAGGCGGCCGATCGACCCGCCGGCCCCGGGCCGTACGAGCAGCGGATCGCCGCCCGTTTCGGCATCTCCGATCAGGGCCGTCCCGCCGACCGCTGGCTTGTCGACACGGTGCGATGGGCATGGCGCACCAAGCTCTTCGTCGGGTTGTCCCTCGATGTCCGGATGCGGCTGCGTCAGGCCGCGGAAGCGGATGCGGTCGCCGTGTTCGCGACGAACCTCAAAGACCTCCTGCTGGCCGCGCCCGCCGGATCGCGCACGACCATGGGGCTCGATCCGGGTCTGCGGACCGGTGTGAAGGTCGCCGTCGTGAACGCGACCGGCAAGGTCGTGGACACCGCGACGATCTACCCCCACGAGCCCCGGCGTGACAAGTCCGGCTCGCTGGCCGTGCTGGGCGCGCTGGTCGAGAAGCACGGCGTCGAACTCATCGCCATCGGCAACGGCACCGCCTCGCGGGAGACCGACGCGCTCGCCGGGGAACTGCTGTCCGCGATCAAGGCGGCCGGCAAGACTCCGCCGACGAGCGTCGTCGTGTCCGAGGCCGGTGCCTCGGTGTACTCCGCGTCGGCCTACGCCTCGAAGGAGCTGCCCGACCTCGACGTCTCCATCCGCGGCGCGGTCTCGATCGCGCGTCGACTCCAGGACCCGCTCGCAGAGCTCGTGAAGATCGACCCGAAGTCCATCGGGGTCGGCCAGTACCAGCACGACATCTCCGAGACCCTGCTCGCGCGCTCGCTCGGCGCGGTCGTCGAAGACGCGGTGAACGCGGTGGGCGTCGACGTGAACACCGCCTCGGTGCCCCTGCTGTCCCGGGTCTCCGGCATCACCGCCGGTCTCGCGGAATCGATTGTCGCGCACCGTGACACCAACGGCGCGTTCCGGAATCGCAAGCAGATCACAGCTGTACCCCGACTCGGACCCAAGGCGTTCGAACAGTGCGCAGGCTTCCTGCGCATCGCCGACGGCGACAATCCGCTCGACGCGTCGAGCGTGCACCCCGAGGCGTATCCGGTCGTCACTCGCATCATCGAGAAGGTGGGCACCGACGTCCGGTCGCTGATCGGTGACACCGCGACCCTCACCACGCTGCGTCCCGAGGAGTTCGTCGACGAGACGTTCGGTCGTCCGACCGTCGTCGACATCATCGCCGAACTGGACAAGCCGGGACGCGACCCGCGTCCCGAGTTCAAGACCGCCACCTTCGCCACCGGTATCGAGAAGGTCTCCGACCTCACCCCGGGCATGGTCCTCGAAGGTCAGGTCACCAACGTGGCCGCCTTCGGTGCGTTCGTCGACGTGGGTGTCCACCAGGACGGACTCGTCCACGTCTCCGCGATGGCGCACCGCTTCGTCTCCGACCCCCACGAGGTCGTCAAGTCCGGTGACATCGTGAAGGTGAAGGTCATGGACGTCGACGTCGAACGCAAGCGCATCGGCTTGTCGCTCCGGCTAGACGACGAGCCGGGGAGCGATGGCAAGCCTGCCCGCGCACCTCGCGGTCAGGCGCGTGAGGACTCTCCGCGCGGCGGCGGGCAGCCGCGTAAGAACGACCAGCGCGGCGGCGGTCGCGGCAACCCGGCCGGGCAGGGTGGCCGGGGAGGTCAGGCCAATCGAGGCGGGAATCGCAACGATCGGCGGCCGGCGCCCAGCGGAGCGATGGCCGACGCGCTCAAGCGAGCCGGCTTCGGCAAGTAGCGTCACAGCCCCGGCGGTCCGGTTTCTCGAACCGGGCCGCCACGGGCACAGGTGGTGTCCAGAGGTTCCGGCCGGCGTCCGGCGACACGGGAATTGCTGACCCCGACCGAGTAGTTCTGCTCAGGTCGTCGCGGCCGCCGCTGCCGAGACTGACGGCATGCTCAGCACCGAATCCGGATGGCCGGCGTCGACCGGTCTGCCGGGTACCCGTGACCTCGACGCTCTCACCGGCAACCGTGATCGCGTCGTCGACCTCCTCCGCATCGTCTCGCTCGTCGTGGTCGTCGCCGGCCACTCGATCATGCTCACCGTCGAGGTCGCCGACGGCTCGATCCATCTGGGCAACACACTCGGCGACGTGCCCGCATTGCAGCCGGCGACCTGGGTGCTGCAGGTGCTGCCGCTGTTCTTCTTCGCCGGGGCCGCCGCGGCGACCCTCGGCTGGACCTCACGCGGCCCTGCCGACATCCCGACGGCGGGGCAGTGGCTGTTCGGGCGGTCGCAGCGCTTGTTGCGCCCGGTCTTCTGGTACCTCGGAACCGTCGGGGCCGTGTACGCCGTCCTGTCCCGCATCGGTGCCTCGGCAGCGGCCGACGTCGTCGCGCGTCTCGGGGTGCAGTTGCTGTGGTTTCTCGGCGCCTACCTGCTCGTGCTGGCCGTCGTCCCGTTCCTGCAACGGCTCTCCTCCGGTGGTGGCGTGGCGCTCGCCCTGGCGTTCTGCTGGGGGAGTACGGCGATCGTCGACGCCGTCCGACTGGCGGACGGTCCCGCCGCACTGGGCTACCTGAACTTCCTCACCGTGTGGACGATCCCCGCTGTCCTCGGAGTCGCCTACGCCAAGAGGATCCTCCGACCCGCCACGGCACTCGCGGTGGCCGTCGGCGCGCTCGTCGCCGACCTCGCCCTCGTCGCGTGGGGGCCGTATGAGGTCTCGCTCGTGACCGTGCCGGGCCAGCAGTTGTCCAACATGAGTCCGCCGAGCCTGCTGCTCGCCGGTCACGCGATCGTGTTGTGCGCGGGCGCGATCGCCGTGCGCCGGTTCCTCGCGGTCGTCGTCGGCCGTCCGCATGTCTGGTGGTGGGTGGTGCTGGGCAACCGGGGTGCGATGACGCTCTATCTCTGGCATCTGCCGGTGCTCGCGGCGATCATCGGGACCGGTGCTGCGCTCGGTGTCGACCGTGCCGATGTCGGGTCGGCATCGTTCGGGGCCGTCGTCGGTGTGCAGACCCTGCTGCTGCTCGCGGCCATGATCCCGGTGGTCGGGGTGCTGTCGCCGCTGGAGAACCGGCCCCTGCCGTGGTGGGACGATCCCGTTGCCCGACGCAGCGGGCCGCTGCGGAATGCGACCCTGCTGATGCTGCTGGCCGGTGTCGGCGTGGCGATCCTGATGGTCGCGCGTGCCGGACTGGCCGGTGGAGGCGTGTGGTGGCTGGTCGTGGGCCTCGTGTGTGCCGTCGCCGCTCGTGGGCTGGCGGTTCCCGCCGGTCGCCGGACCACGGCGGGAGTTGCTTCCCGGAGACGGGGCTCCCGGCAGGTCAGCGCGTCGCGGTAGTCGACTACCCTCGACGGGAGTCATCGTCGGCACCCGAGGTGTGCCGCTGGGTCAGCGTGCGCAGCGGGACGACGGTGGCCCACCATCCACCGATCGACGCATGAGGAGCACGCCCACCGTGGCCACTTCCGCCGACGCAACGGCATTCCCGGGACCCGACGACCTCGAGGCGGCCGCATCCGCGGCGATCGCGGCCTTCGAGGCGGCGGTCGATCTCGATCAGCTCGCCGCGGCCAAGTCGGCGCACCTCGGTGACCGCTCGCCGATCGCTCTCGCCCGCCGCGCGCTGGGTTCGATTCCCAAGGACCAGCGCTCGGAGGCGGGCAAACTGGTCAATCAGGTCCGCGGCCGGGTGTCGGCGGCTCTGGAGGCACGCACCGCAGTCCTCGACGCCGAGCGCGACGCGGCGGTCCTCGTCGCCGAGTCCATCGACGTGACGTTGCCGAGTGGGCGGCGTCCGGTGGGTGCACGTCATCCCATCACCGTCATCGCCGAGCAGGTGGCCGACGTGTTCGTCGGCATGGGCTGGGAGATCGCGGAGGGCCCGGAGGTCGAGACCGAGCACTACAACTTCGACGCGCTCAACTTCCTTCCGGATCATCCCGCCCGGTCCATGCAGGACACCTTCTACATCGCGCCCGAGGGGTCTCGTCAGGTCCTGCGGACGCACACCTCGCCGGTGCAGGTGCGCTCGATGCTGAGCCGCGACCTGCCCATCTACGTCGCCTGTCCCGGCCGTACGTTCCGGACCGACGAACTCGACGCCACCCACACGCCGGTGTTCCATCAGATCGAGGGCCTCGCCGTCGACAAGGGGCTCACGCTCGCCAATCTGCGCGGCACTCTCGAGACCTTCGCCCGAGCGCTCTTCGGACCGGAGACGACGACCCGTATGCGGGCGAGCTACTTCCCGTTTACCGAACCCTCCGCCGAGGTCGACGTGTGGTTCCCCGCCAAGAAGGGCGGGCCGGGCTGGGTCGAGTGGGGCGGTTGCGGCATGGTCAATCCGAATGTGTTGCGCGCCAGCGGTATCGATCCCGACGTGTACTCCGGCTTCGCCTTCGGCATGGGTCTGGAGCGCACCCTGCAGTTCCGCAACGACATCTCCGACATGCGCGACATGGTCGAGGGTGACATCCGTTTCACCCTCCCGTTCGGTCCGGCCGCCTGACACCACGCGGCCGCACCTCCGCCGACTTCTCACGACGCGACGAAAGTAGTTGATACACAGTGCGTGCACCACAGTCCTGGTACACCGAGGTCCTCCGATCCGGCGACCCACAGTGGTCGGCGACCACCGAGGAGATCGACGCGGGATTCGTTCGCGTCGGGTTCGAGATCGAGGACATCGAGGCGTTCCCGGAGATCACCGGTCCGCTCGTGATCGGTCGCGTGGAGACGATCGAGGAACTCACCGAGTTCAAGAAGCCGATCCGGTTCTGCACGGTCGCCGTCGGTGAGGCCGAGCCGCGCGGGATCGTGTGCGGCGCGCGCAACTTCGCCGAAGGTGACCTGATCGTCGCCGCCCTGCCCGGTGTCGTGCTCCCCGGTCCGTTCGAGATCGCCTCACGCAAGACCTACGGCCGGGTCTCCGACGGCATGATCTGCTCGGTCTCCGAGCTGGGGATCGGTACCGATCACAGCGGCATCCTGGTACTCGCGCCCGGCACCGCCGAACCGGGTGCCGACGCCCGTGAGGTCCTCGGACTCGACGACGCCGCGATCGATGTGAACGTCACCCCCGACCGCGGTTACGCGTTCTCGGTGCGCGGTCTGGGCCGCGAACTCGCCGGCAGCTTCGGGGTGCCGTTCGTCGATCCGGGACTGCGATCGGCGGACCTGCCGGACG
This sequence comes from Gordonia sp. HS-NH1, assembly GCF_001418765.1. Taxonomy (NCBI): domain Bacteria; kingdom Bacillati; phylum Actinomycetota; class Actinomycetes; order Mycobacteriales; family Gordoniaceae; genus Gordonia; species Gordonia sp. HS-NH1. Next base: position 15,868 of record NZ_LIYC01000030.1, on the reverse strand, counting down.
ACGGGTCGGTCCCGGCGTGGCCCGTCGCCATCGACGAGGACTCCGGCGCGACGCGCTACACCGCACGGGTGATCACCGGCGTCGACCCGACGGCCATCTCGCCGTGGTGGATGCAGAAGCGGCTCATGGTCGCCGGGATCCGTCCGATCTCGGCCATCGTCGACATCACCAACTACGTGATGATCGAGCTCGGTCAGCCCCTGCACGCCTTCGACGCCGACCGGGTCACGGGCACCGTCACCGTCCGCTCGGCACAACCGGGGGAGAAGCTCACCACCCTCGACGACACCGTGCGCGTCCTCGACCCCGAGGACGTGCTGATCACCGACGAATCCGGGCCGATCGCGCTGGCCGGGGTCATGGGCGGCGCGAGCACCGAGGTGGGGTCCGAGACCACCACCGTGCTGTTGGAGTCGGCGACCTTCGATCCGGTTCGGGTCTTCCGTACCGCGAAGCGCCACAAGCTGACCTCCGAGGCGAGCAAGCGGTTCGAGCGGGTCGTCGATCCCGAGATCACCGCGGTGGCCTCCGATCGCGCGGCGCAGCTGATCGTCGAGATCGCCGGTGGGCGGGTCGCCTCGCCGCTCGCGGAGACACACGTCCAGACCCCGGCCCGGCCGACGATCTCCATCGCGGCCGACGAACCGGACCGCGTCGCGGGGGTCGGCTACCCGCCCGGCACCACCCTGACCCGACTGACCGAGGTCGGCTGTGTGGTGACCGGAACCGACGAGCTCGACGTGTTCCCGCCCTCCTGGCGACCCGACCTCCGTCAGCGCGCCGACCTCGTGGAGGAGGTCCTGCGGCTCGAAGGTCTCGAGGACATCCCCGCCGTGGTTCCCCGGGCACCCGGCGGCACCGGTCTGACGCCGGTCCAGCGACGCCGGCGCAGCATCGGGCGCACGCTCGCGCTCGACGGATACGTCGAGGTCCTGCCGTACCCGTTCATGCCGTCGGGTGTGTTCGACCTCTGGGACCTCCCGGCCGACGACGAACGGCGACGCACGGTCAAGGTCCTCAACCCGCTCGAGTCCGACCGTCCCGAGCTGAACACGACGCTGCTGCCGGGCCTCCTCGAGATGGCGGCCCGCAACATCGCCCGGGGACAGCGCGATCTGTCGCTCTTCACCATCGGTCAGGTCGTCGTCGCGGGCGATCACGTGGCCGCGGTGCCGGCGCTCGACGTGACGCGCCGTCCCACCGACGAGGAGATCGCCGCGCTCGACGCCTCCTTGCCGCATCAGCCGCTGCACGTCGGCGTCGTTCTCACCGGACTGCGCGATCCGGCCGGACCCTGGGGTCCGGGACGCGCCGCCGACCATCTCGACGCCTTCGAGGCGGCACGCACGATCGGCCGGGCGGCCGGTGTCACCGTCGAGCTGACGGCCGACGATCACCGCCCGTGGCACCCCGGCCGCTGCGCGCGGCTCACGGTCGACGGACGCACGGTCGGATACGCCGGCGAGCTCCACCCCGCGATACTCGAGCGAGCCCATCTGCCCAAGCGAACCTGCGCAGTGGAGATCGACGTCGACGCGCTGCCCCTGGGCGAGCGACTTCCGGCGCCGTCGGTGTCGGTGTTCCCCGCGGTGCTGCAGGACGTCAACGTCGTCGTCGGTGGCGATGTCCCGGCCGCGGACGTCGAGAAGGCGCTGCGTGACGGGGCCGGCGACCTGCTCGAGGACATCGCGCTGTTCGACGTCTTCACCGGCGAGCAGGTCGGCGCGGGGAACAAGTCGTTGACGTTCTCCCTGCGGTTCCGCGCACCCGACCGGACACTCACCGAGGAAGAGGCCAACGAGGCCAAGCTGGCCGCCGTCGATGCCGCAGCCGCCCGGGTGGGGGCCCGACTCCGCTGACAGTCCAGATCCACACCCACCCCTGAGTGAATTCATTTGCACCCTGCTGCATAATGATCCCATGGCTTCGACAAGCTCAACCAGCGGCGAACTGCGCTCGACCAGTGGCGAGGGTTCGTCCTCGACCAGCGGCGAGGGTTCGTCCTCGACCGGCAGTGCAGGGACATCCTCGACCGGCAAGGTGAAGGTGGCGGTGGCCGGCGCGAGCGGCTACGCGGGTGGCGAGATCCTCCGGTTGCTGTGCGGGCATCCCCGTCTGCGATCCGGTGAGCTCGAGATCGGGGCGCTCACCGCGGGCGGAAACGCCGGGTCACTCCTGGGCACCCACCACCCTCATCTGCTCCCGCTGGCCGACCGGGTCCTGCAGGACACGACACCGGAGATCCTCGGCGGGCACGACGTCGTCTTCCTGGGCCTGCCGCACGGCGCGTCGGCGGTGATCGCCGATGCGCTGCCGCCGACCACGCTCATCATCGACTGCGGTGCGGACTTCCGGCTCCGCGACGCCGGTGAATGGACGTCGTACTACGGCGGCGACCACGCCGGGACCTGGCCGTATGGTCTGCCGGAGCTGCCCGGCAATCGGGAGGTGCTCAAGGATGCGAGTCGGATCGCGGTGCCGGGCTGCTATCCGACGGTCTCGATCCTGTCGCTGCTCCCGGCGATCGCCGCGGGCATCGCCGACCCGCACGTGACCGTCGTCGCGGTGAGCGGTGCCTCGGGTGCCGGCCGGTCACCCAAGGTCGACCTCCTGGCGTCCGAGGTCATCGGGTCCGCGCGGGCCTACGGGGTGGGCGGGGTCCATCGGCACACACCGGAGATCTCCCAGGCACTGTCGGCCGCCGCGGACCAGCCGGTGACCGTCTCGTTCACGCCCATCCTCGCCCCGATGGCCCGCGGGATCCTCGCCACTTGCACCGCGCGCACTGCAGCGACCGCCGAGGAGGCCCGCGCGGTGTACGAAAAGGCCTATGCCGACGAGGAATTCGTGCACGTCCTGCCGGAAGGGCGGCTACCCGCCACCGGTTCGGTGATCGGCTCCAACGCCGTACAGCTCGGCGTGACCGTCGACGAACGCGCGCAGACCCTGGTGGTCGTCGGAGCGGTCGACAACCTGACCAAGGGCACCGGCGGTGCCGCCGTCCAATCGATGAACCTGGCTCTGGGTTGGACCGAGAACGAGGGACTGAGCACCGTGGGAGTGGCACCGTGACCGGATCGCACGACACCGACAGCGCCGACACCGGGCAGGACCGGATCGAGGGCGGCGCACCCGGCGACCATCCCCGCCTCGTGCGGGGGCAGGGCGTCACCGCGCCGCTCGGATTCCGGGCCGCCGGCATCGCCGCCGGGATCAAGGCGTCCGGCGCGCTCGACCTCGCGCTCGTCTTCAACGAGGGTCCCGATCACTCCGCCGCAGGCGTTTTCACCCGCAATCAGGTGAAGGCGGCGCCGGTGCTGTGGTCGCAGCAAGTCCTCACCACCGGCCGGTTGCGCACGGTGATCCTCAACTCCGGCGGCGCGAACGCCTGCACCGGACCGGGCGGATTCCAGGACACCCACAAGACCGCGGAGGCCGTGGCCGACGCGCTCAGCAACTGGGGGACCAGCACCGGTGCCGTCGAGGTCGCGGTGTGCTCCACCGGACTGATCGGCGACCGGCTGCCGATGGACAAGGTGCTTGCCGGGGTCACCGAGATCGTCCAGGACATGGGCGGCGGCCTGTCCGGCGGGACGGATGCCGCGCACGCGATCATGACCACCGACACCGTGCCCAAACAGGCTGCGCTGCATCATCCGCAGGGGTGGAACGTGGGCGGCATGGGGAAGGGGGCGGGCATGCTTGCGCCGTCGCTGGCGACCATGCTGGTGGTCCTCACGACCGACGCCGCCGCGACCCCCGAGCAACTCGACACCGCCTTGCGCAGGGCGACGGCGCGGACCTTCGACCGGCTCGACATCGACGGCTCCTGTTCGACGAACGACACGGTGCTGCTGCTGAGTTCGGGCGCCAGCCAGATCCCGGTCGAGCAGACCGACCTCGACGACGCGGTGTTCGCGGTCTGCGACGATCTCGCCGCCCAGATGATGGCCGACGCCGAGGGCGTCACCAAACGGGTCGTCATCACGGTGATGGGGGCCGATACCGAGGACGACGCACTGACCGTCGCCCGCGCCGTCGCGCGCGACTCCCTGGTGAAGACCGCCCTGTTCGGGTCGGATCCGAACTGGGGCCGGGTGCTGGCCGCTGTCGGTGCCTCGCCGGTCACGATCGATCCCGACCGGATCGCCGTGTCCTTCAACGGGAGTCCGGTGTGCGAGAACGGTTTCGGCGTCGAGGGAGCTCGCGATGTGGACCTGTCGGGTCCGGACATCACCGTCGTCGTCGACCTGAAGCTGGGGGAGTCCGCGGCGAGTGTCCGGACCACTGATCTCTCCCACGCGTACGTCGAAGAGAATTCGGCGTACTCGTCATGAGTGGGACGACATCGGGGGCCCACCCGATCGACCCGGCCGCCGGCCTCGCGAAGGCGAAGGTCCTCGCCGAAGCCCTTCCCGCGCTGCAGCGACTCGCGGGTGCGACCGTCGTCGTCAAGTACGGCGGCAACGCCATGATTGACGACGCGCTGAAGAAGGCGTTCGCGGCGGACATGGTCTTCCTGCGCGCGTGCGGCCTGCATCCCGTGGTGGTTCATGGTGGCGGCCCGCAGATCTCGGCGATGCTGAAACGGCTGGGACTCTCCGGTGAGTTCAAGGGCGGCTTCCGGGTGACGACCCCGGAGGTCATGGACGTGGCCCGGATGGTCCTGTTCGGCCAGGTCGGGCGCGAGCTCGTGGGCCTGATCAACTCACACGGCCCGTACGCGGTCGGCATCACCGGCGAGGACGCCCATCTGTTCACCGCGACGCGCCGCACGGTGCTCGTCGAGGGCGTGCCCACCGACATCGGGCTCGTCGGCGACATCGCGTCGGTCAACACCTCGGCCGTGCTGGACCTCGTGGCCGCCGGCCGTATCCCGGTCGTCTCGACGATCGCGCCGGACCGCGACGGGGTGGTGCACAACATCAACGCCGACACCGCGGCAGGTGCTCTGGCCGAAGCGCTCGGTGCTGCTCGGCTCGTGATGCTGACCGACGTCGAAGGTCTGTACACGGACTGGCCCGACCGCGGGTCCCTCGTGTCCCAGATCGACACGGACACACTGACCGAGCTGTTGCCGTCGCTCGACTCCGGCATGGTCCCCAAGATGGAGGCGTGCTTGCGCGCGGTCACCGGCGGCGTCGACCGCGCGCACGTGATCGACGGGCGTGTCGCCCATTCGGTACTGGCCGAACTGTTGACCGAGAGCTCGACCGGCACCACCGTCGTCGTTCCCGAGGAGGACGCATGACCGCCCCACTGCAGCAGCGCTGGACACAGTCGCTGATGAACAACTACGGCACCCCCGCCATCGCCCTCGTCGAGGGTTCGGGAGCGTATGTCACCGACGCCGACGGCAAGCGCTATCTCGATCTCCTCGGCGGGATCGCGGTGAACGCCCTCGGTCATGCGCACCCGGCGATCGTCGACGCAGTGACCACTCAGCTCCAGACGCTGGGGCACGTGTCGAACCTGTACATCGCGCCGCCCGTGGTCGAGCTCGCCGAGAAGTTGCTCGACCGGTTCGGCCACCCGGGCCGCGTCTTCTTCTGCAACTCCGGGACCGAGGCGAACGAGGCCGCGTTCAAGCTCGCCCGGCGGACCGGTCGGCCCGAGATCGTCGCCGCCGAGAAGGCCTTTCACGGCCGGACGATGGGTGCGCTCGCGATGACCGGACAGCCGGCGAAGCGCACGCCGTTCGAACCGATGCCCGCCGGCGTGCGGTTCGTTCCCTACGGAGACGTCGACGCCCTCGACGCGGCGGTCTCCGACCAGACCGCCGCGGTGATCCTCGAGCCGATCCTCGGGGAGGCCGGCGTCGTGGTGCCCCCGGCCGACTATCTGGCGGCCGCACGCCGGATCACCGAGGAGCGCGGCGCACTGCTGATCCTCGACGAGGTGCAGACCGGCGTCGCCCGGACCGGAACGTTCTTCGCCCATCAGCAGGTGGGCGTGGTGCCCGATGTGATGACGCTCGCCAAGGGGCTCGGCGGTGGCCTGCCGATCGGCGCGTGTATCGCCACCGGCCCCGCTGCCGACCTGTTCGAGCCCGGTCAACACGGCACCACCTTCGGCGGCAATCCCGTCAGTGCGGCCGCCGCGCTGGCCGTACTCCGGGTCATCGAGTCCGACGATCTAATCGATTCTGTTGCAGCGGTGGGGAAGTCGATCGCGACCGGTATCGAGGACCTGCAGCACCCGCTGGTGTCCCACGTGCGGGGGTCGGGTCTGTTGCTCGGAGTGGTGCTGACCCAACCGCTCTCGCAGCGCGTCGAGGCCGCGGCCCGGGACGCCGGATTCCTCATCAATGCGCCCGCGCCCGACGTCCTACGCCTGGCCCCACCGCTGATCCTCACCGAGGAGCAGGGACGGGGTTTCGTGCGCGCACTGCCAGAACTGCTCGACACCGCCGCGGCCGCACACGCCGCCACATCGAACGAGGGGGACAAGCCATGACCAGACACTTCCTGCGCGACGACGATCTGACCCCGGCCGAGCAGGCCGAGGTGCTCGCACTCGCGGCCGAGGTCAAGGCGAAACCGTTCGACTTCCGGCCATTGGAGGGCCCGCGGGGAGTCGGGGTGATCTTCGACAAGAACTCCACTCGAACCCGGTTCTCGTTCGAGGTCGGCATCGCTCAGCTCGGCGGTCACGCGGTCGTCGTCGACGGCCGGACGACGCAGCTGGGGCGCGAGGAGACGCTGGAGGACACCGGTCTCGTCCTGTCCCGCTTCGTCGACGCGATCGTGTGGCGGACGTTCGGGCAGGACCGCCTGGAAGCGCTCTCGTCGACCGCCACCGTGCCCGTGGTCAACGCCCTCTCCGACGAGTTCCACCCGTGCCAGGTGCTCGCCGACCTGCAGACCATCGCCGAGCACAAGGGTGCGCCTGCGGGGCAGACGATGACGTATCTGGGTGACGGTGCCAACAACATGGCGCACTCGCTGGCCCTCGGCGGCGTCACGGCCGGCATGCACGTGATCATCAGCTCGCCGGACGGCTTCCAGCCCGACCCCGTGGTCATCGCCGCCGCCGAGAAGCGCGCCGCGCAGACCGGCGGCTCGGTGAAGCTGGTGACCGATCCCGTCGCCGCCGCGACCGGTGCCGACGTGCTGGTGACCGACACCTGGGTGTCGATGGGGCAGGAGGCCGACGGCAAGGACCGCACGGCGCCGTTCCGGCCGTACCAGATCAACGACGAACTCCTCGCTCATGCCGCGGACGACGCGATCGTGCTGCATTGTCTGCCTGCGCATCGCGGCGACGAGATCACCGCCTCGGTGATCGACGGTCCCCGCAGCGTGGTGTTCGACGAGGCCGAGAACCGCCTGCACGCGCAGAAGGCCCTGCTGATCTGGCTGCTGGACCACCAGTGATCCGGTACCACGAGTGACCGGGGAACGACAGTGAGCGTCGAACCGACCATGACCAGGAATCCACGATGACCGCCGGAGCCGAGCCCTCGGAGAGCCGACTCGCCGCCACCCGCGCGGGGCGACATGCGCGGATCATCGAGATCCTCTCCACGCATCAGGTCCGCAGCCAGTCCGAACTACAGCGGCTGCTCGCCGAGGAGGGCGTCGACGCCACCCAGGCGACGCTGTCGCGCGATCTCGACGAGCTCGGCGCGGTGAAGCTGCGCGCCGCGGACGGCGGCGCCGGTGTCTACGTGGTGCCCGAAGACGGTTCGCCCGTCCGCGGGGTGTCCGGCGGGACCGACCGGCTCGGCAGGCTCGTCTCCGACCTGTTGGTGTCGACCGACAGCAGCGGCAACCTCGCGGTGCTGCGAACGCCCCCGGGTGCCGCGCACTATCTCGCGGCCGCGCTCGACCGGGCACGCCTGCCCGACGTCGTCGGGACGATCGCCGGGGACGACACGATCTTCGTGGTGGCACGCGAACCGCTCGACGGAGCCGAACTCGCCCGCCGGATCGAGGGCCTCGTGTAGCCGTCCCCTCATCCATGTCCGGTTCCGCCCCCCATGGCGGACAGACCACACCAACCACAACAGACGAGACGCCGCCAACCGAGACCCGGACGGTGGCGTCGGAACACCGGGGCCGATGATGGACTCGGTCAACGCGCAGAACAGGAGCTTCACCTCATGGCAGAACGTGTCGTACTCGCATATTCGGGCGGCCTGGACACCTCGGTCGCGATCAGCTGGATCCAGAAGGAGACCGGCAAGGAGGTCGTCGCCGTGGCGCTCGACCTCGGCCAGGGTGGCGAGGACATGGAGGTCATCCGTCAGCGTGCACTCGACTGCGGCGCGGTCGAGGCCGTCGTGGTCGACGCCCGCGACGAGTTCGCCGACGAGTACTGCCTCGGCGCCATCACCTCGAACGCGCTCTACATGGACCGCTACCCGCTCGTCTCGGCGCTGTCCCGCCCGCTGATCGCCAAGCACCTGGTCACCGCGGCCCGTGATCACGGCGGCACCGTCGTCGCCCACGGATGCACCGGCAAGGGCAACGATCAGGTCCGCTTCGAGGTGGGCTTCGCGACCCTGGCGCCCGATCTGCAGGTCCTCGCGCCGGTCCGCGACTACGCGTGGACCCGCGAGAAGGCCATCGCCTTCGCCGGGGAGAACGACATCCCGATCAACGTGACCAAGAAGTCGCCCTTCTCGATCGACCAGAACGTGTGGGGTCGCGCCGTGGAGACCGGTTTCCTCGAGGACCTGTGGAACGCGCCGACCAAGGATGTCTACGACTACACCGAAGACCCCACGGTCAACTGGAACTCGCCCGACGAGGTCATCATCGGCTTCGACAAGGGCCGCCCGGTCAGCATCGACGGCCGGCCGGTGAGTGTGCTCGAGGCGATCCAGGAACTCAACCGCCGTGCCGGAGCCCAGGGCGTCGGACGCCTCGATGTCGTCGAGGACCGACTGGTGGGCATCAAGAGCCGTGAGGTGTACGAGGCTCCCGGCGCGATGGTCCTCATCCGCGCGCACGAGGAGCTGGAGCACGTCACCGTGGAGCGCGAGCTCGGCCGCTACAAGCGCGGCACCGATCAGAAGTGGGCCGAGCTGGTCTACGACGGTCTGTGGTTCTCGCCGCTGAAGCGGTCGCTGGACGCCTTCGTCGCCTCGACGCAGGAGCACGTCACCGGCGAGATCCGACTGACCCTGCACGGCGGCACGATCGCGGCCACGGGTCGTCGCAGCTCGGAGTCGCTCTACGACTTCAACCTCGCCACCTACGACGAGGGCGATACCTTCGACCAGTCCGCGGCGCGCGGCTTCGTCGAACTGCACGGCCTGTCGTCGAAGATCGCCGCGAAGCGGGACCTGAATCTGTGAGTGCGGGCACCGGCGGCGGCACCGGCCCGGAGACCGGTGGGACGACCAACCAGGGTTCGCTCTGGGGCGGTCGTTTCGCCGGTGGGCCGGCCGAGGCGATGGCCGCGCTGAGCAAGTCGACTCATTTCGACTGGGCCCTGGCCCCTTTCGACATCGAGGCCTCCAAGGCGCATGCCCGGGTGCTGAACAGCGCCGGGTTGCTCACCGATGACGACCTCGTCGGCATGCTCGACGGGCTCGATCGCCTTGCCGCCGATGTCGCCGACGGCAGTTTCGGGCCCGCGGAGTCCGACGAGGACGTCCACGGCGCCCTCGAGCGAGGCCTGATCGAGCGGGTCGGTCCCGAACTCGGCGGCCGGCTGCGGGCGGGGCGGTCCCGCAACGACCAGGTCGCCACCTTGTTCCGGATGTGGCTGCGTGCCGCCATGCGTCGGGTCGCGCTCGGCCTGCTCGATGTCGTCGACGCGCTGACCGCCCAGGCGGCGGCGCATCCCGATGCGATCATGCCGGGCAAGACGCACCTGCAGGCCGCGCAGCCGGTGTTGCTCGGTCACCATCTGCTCGCGCACGCGCAACCCCTGTTGCGCGACATCGACCGGCTCGCCGATGCGGATCGTCGAACCGCGGTGTCGCCGTACGGTTCCGGCGCACTCGCCGGCTCCTCGCTGGGCCTCGACCCGGCGGCGATCGCGGCCGACCTCGGCTTCGACGGGCCTGCCGAGAACTCGATCGACGCCACCTCCGCGCGCGACTTCGCCGCGGAGGCCGCGTTCGTCTTCGCGATGATCGCGGTCGATCTCTCCCGGTTGTCCGAAGAGGTGATCATCTGGAGCACACCGGAATTCGGCTACGTCACGCTGGCCGACGCATGGTCCACCGGCAGCTCGATCATGCCGCAGAAGAAGAACCCGGACGTCGCCGAGCTCATGCGCGGCAAGGCCGGTCGACTCATCGGTGACCTGACCGGACTGCTGGCCACGCTGAAGGCGCAGCCGCTGGCGTACAACCGGGACCTCCAGGAGGACAAGGAACCGGTCTTCGACGCGGTGGCGCAGCTGGAACTGTTGCTGCCGGCGGTGACCGGACTGGTCGCGACACTGGAGTTCCACACCGACCGCATGGCGGAACTCGCCCCCGCGGGCTTCACCCTCGCCACCGACATCGCCGAATGGATGGTCCGAGAGGGCGTGCCGTTCCGCGTGGCCCACGAGGCCGCGGGCGCCTGCGTCCGCGAAGCGGAATCACGCGGTGTCGGCCTGGACGAACTCGACGACGCGACGCTGGCGGGTGTCCATCCGGCGCTGACGCCGGCGGTGCGGGAGGTCCTGACGGTGCGCGGTTCGGTGGAATCGCGCAACGCACACGGCGGTACCGCGCCCGGACAGGTGCGGCGACAGATCGAGGTCGTGACGGCCGCGACCACCGATCTTCGAACACGCTGGACCGCTGGGCCCGGCGGGCGTCGCTGATCCCGCCCGACTGGGTACAGTGACCTGAGTCACCGACTCGTCGGTGAGTCCGGGAACACCGACGACTGGAGGATCGACACGATGGCGGTGTGGGACGGGGGCCCCGATCTCGCGGGGATGGTCGGCAGGGTGCTGGCCACCGCGCAGAACGGTCTGGAGGTGCTGCGCTTCGGCGGGCTGGAGACCGGTACCGAGCCGGCGCCCTTCGCGGTGGTCGAGACGCACAAGATGTTCAAGCTTCGCCGGTACTTCCCGAACGATCCGTCGACCGGCCCGAACATCGTTCTGGTGCCGCCGATGATGGTGTCCGCCAACGTCTATGACGTGACCGAGCACAACGGTGCCGTGTCGATCCTGCACCGCAACGGCATCACGCCGTGGGTCGTCGACTTCGGCTCGCCGGACTCCGAAGAGGGCGGGATGGAGCGCAATCTCGCCGACCACGTGGTCGCCATCAGTCGGGCGATCGACCTGATCGTCGAGGCGACCGGGCGCGACATCCATCTGGCCGGGTACTCCCAGGGCGGGATGTTCGCGTACCAGACCGCGGCGTATCGCAGATCCAAGGGGATCGCGAGCCTGATCACTTTCGGTAGCCCGGTCGACGTGCTCGCCGCACTGCCCCTGGGGCTGCCCGCGGGACTGGTGGCACCGGCCGCCGAATTCCTGGCGGACAAGGCGTTCTCGCGCAATCTCTGGGTGCGGGATTGGATGGCACGCACCGGATTCCAGCTGTTGGACCCGGTGAAGACGGTCCGCAGCCGCATTGATTTCCTGCGTCGCCTGCACGACCGCGAGGCGCTGCTGCCCCGCGAGGACCAGCGCCGGTTCCTCGAAGCCGACGGCTGGGTCGCGTGGTCGGGGCCGGCGATCGCCGAACTGCTGCGGCAGTTCGTCGCGCACAACCGGATGGTGTCCGGGGGCTTCGTGATCAACGGTGATCTGGTCTCTCTCGCCGAGATCACCTGCCCGGTCCTCGCGTTCGTCGGCGATGCCGACGACATCGGGCAGCCCGCGGCGGTGCGGGGCATCGTCCGGGCCGCGCCCGACGCGGAGGTCTACGAATCGACCCTGCCGGTCGGACATTTCGGACTCGTGGTCGGCAGCGCGGCCGGTGAGCACACCTGGCCGACGACCTCCGACTGGGTGAACTGGATCTCCGACAACGGTCCGCGCCCGGAACTCGTCTCCGAGATGTCGCTCGTGGAGCCGGGGCACGGCGGCGGGGTCAGCCTGTCCTCGCGCATCACGCACGGAATGGGCTCGGTGGCCGACGCCGGGACCGCAGCCTCGCGCGAGCTGCTCGGTCTGGCCAACTCCCTGCAACGGACCTCGCGGGCGGTGGCCTCGGAGTCGGTGCGGACCGTGCCCCGGCTGTTCCGACTGGGCCAGATCCAGAGCGGGACGCGCATCTCGCTCTCGAAGCTCATGGCCGAGAACACCAAACGCGGCGGCGACAGCGAGCTGTTCCTGTTCGAGAACCGCGTGCTCACCCACGCACAGGTCAATGCGCGCATCGACAACGTGGTCGCGGGTCTGGTCGACTGCTGCATCCGTCCGGGCCAGCACATCGGCGTCCTGATGGACACCCGGCCCAGCGCGCTGGTCGTGATCGCCGCGTTGTCCCGCCTGGGTGCAGTGGCGGTGCTGCTCGCCGCGGACGCCGACGTCCGCGAGATGATGCGGCTCGCCGACAGTTCGGTGATCGTCACCGATCCCACGAATCTCGACCTCGCGACCGCTGCATCGGATCGGGTTCTGGTGCTCGGCGGTGGAAGTGGCGATTCCCGCGCCATCGAGGGTGCCGATGGGACGTCGATCGTCGACATGGAGCGCATCGACCCCGACGAGGTGGTGATGCCGACCTGGTACCGGCCCGATCCCGGGCTCGCGGGCGATCTCGCATTCATCCTGTTCAGCCGGGCGTACGGCAAACTCGTCCCGTGGCCGGTGACCAACCACCGGTTCGCGATGTCGGCCTTCGGTGCGGCGTCGGCGGCGGCGCTCACCGACCGCGACACCGTGTACTGCCTGCCACCGCTGCACCACGCGTCGGGACTGCTCACCACGCTGGGTGCGACCGTGGTCGGACGGTCGCGGATCGCGCTGTCGAACGGCATCGATCCGGCGAACTTCTCGGTGGAGGTACAGCGCTACGGCATCACGGTCGTGTCGTACACGTGGTCGATGCTCAGCGGCATCGTGCGAGATCCCGATTTCCACATCAACCAGCACAACCCGATCCGGTTGTTCATGGGCTCGGGCATGTCGGCGGGACTGTGGGAGGACGTGTGCTCGAGCTTCCCTCGGGCGCGGATCCTCGAGTTCTTCGCGACCGCCGACGGTTCGGCGATCCTCGCGAACGTGTCCGGGGACAAACTGTCCTCCGTCGGCCGGCCACTGCCGGAGACCAATCCGGTCGAGGTCGCGGCCTACGACATCGTCGGCGACCGGTTGCTCATCGACGACTCGGGCTTCGTCCGCCGGGCGGAGACGGGGGAGCCGGGTCTGCTCCTGGCCAAGGCGAAGCACAAGTTCGACACCAACGGGACGGTGTTGCGCGACGTCTTCACGACTCGTGACCGGTGGGAGGTGTCGGGACATCTGTTCGTACGTGACGCCGACGGCGACCTGTACTTCCTCGGTGCGACAGACCGGGTGATCCGGACCGCTGACGGGCCGGTGTTCATCCCCCCGCTCACCCACGCACTGTCGCGGCTCAAGAGTGTCGACCAGGTCGTCGTGTACGGCGTCGGCGAACCCGGACACCAGGTCGTGGTCGCCGCGATGACCCTGCGTCCCGACGCGAAACCGGACTCGCTCACGGTCACGCAGCTGCGGATCGCGCTGGGGGAGTACCGCGCCGACGCCCGGCCGCACCTCATCCACGTCGTCGACGACATCCCGCAGTCGGCGTCCTTCCGTCCGCTGAGCACCGGCCTGGTCGAGGACGGACTGCCGAAACCGGGTGCGCGCGTCTGGTATCGCGACGAGGAGGGGCGTTACCGCAGGTACACCCGCACCGTGGCCGGCAAGCTGGACTGGGCCGGGTCGCGGACGAGCGATGCCCTAGGGTGATCGGGGTGACGACACGCGCTGAGGCCATCGACCCGATCGTGCGCGAACGACTGGCCTGCCCGCAGGACCACGGTCCGCTGATCAATGCCGGCGACGAGCTCTACAACCCGCGGTTGCATGTCGCGTACCGCATCGACTCCGACGGAATCCCGGTGATGCTGATCGACGAGGCGCGCGCGGTCGACGACGCCGAGCACGAACGCATCGTCGCCTCGCAGTAGTCGCCGATCGGGGGTCTCTCGTCGGATGACAAGATCGAGGGGTGAGTGCTGACAACGCCGAACCCCCCGAGCCGGCCGAAACCCCCGAGCCGACTGACGTCCCCGCAACCGTCGACATCCTCGACGAGCTCCGGTGGCGTGGGCTGATCGCTCAGTCCACCGATCTCGGCGCCCTGGGTGATGCGCTGGCGAACGGGCCGGTGACCTTGTACGCGGGGTTCGATCCGACGGCGGCAAGTCTCCACGCCGGTCACCTGGTCCCCTTGCTGACCCTCAAGCGGTTCCAGCTCGCGGGCCATCGGCCGATCGTCCTCGCCGGAGGTGCCACCGGCCTGATCGGTGACCCCCGTGACGTGGGGGAGCGGACCATGAACTCGCCCGACGTCGTCGCCGAGTGGGCCGGACGCATCGATGCCCAGCTCCGACGATTCGTCGACATCGAGGACACGCCCACGGGTGCCGTGGTGGTCAACAACCTGGACTGGACCGGTGAGCTGTCGGCGATCGAGTTCCTGCGCGACCTGGGCAAGCACTTCTCGGTGAACGTGATGCTCGCCCGCGACACGGTCAAGCGACGCCTCGAGGCCGATGGCATGAGCTATGCCGAGTTCAGCTACCTCCTCCTGCAATCGAACGACTTCGTCGAGCTCCACCGCCGGTACGGCTGTGTCCTGCAGATCGGTGGCTCCGACCAGTGGGGGAACATCGTCGGCGGTGTGGACCTGGCCCGACGTCTCGACGGCTCGGCGCTGCACGCCCTGACGGTTCCCCTCGTGACGTCGTCGGACGGGAAGAAGTTCGGCAAATCGACCGGCGGTGGCAGCCTGTGGCTCGACCCCGAGCTGACGAGCCCCTACTCCTGGTACCAGTACTTCGTGAACACCGCCGACGCCGATGTCGTCCGCTACCTGCGGTGGTTCACCTTCCTCGGGCGGGAGGAGATCGACGAACTCGAGCGCGCGACGGTCGAGACCCCGCATCTTCGGCGCGCGCAACGAGCACTCGCTGGCGAGATGACGACCCTCATCCACGGCAAGGCCAACACGGATGCGGTCGAGCTGGCCAGCCAGGCGCTCTTCGGAAGGGCCGAGCTCGGCGAACTCGACGAGAGCACGCTTGCCGCGGCCGTTCGGGAGACCTCGATCGCCGAATACCCCGAGACACGTCCGACCATCATCGAGTTGCTCGTCGACACGAAGCTCTCGGAGAGCAACAAGGCTGCCCGTCGCGCGGTCTCGGAGGGCGGCGCGTACGTGAACAACACCAAGATCACGGACCCGGAGTGGCAGCCGGCGGACGCCGACCTGCTCCACGGACGGTGGTTGGTGGTCCGTCGCGGCAAGAAG
This sequence comes from Gordonia sp. HS-NH1, assembly GCF_001418765.1. Classification (NCBI taxonomy): domain Bacteria; kingdom Bacillati; phylum Actinomycetota; class Actinomycetes; order Mycobacteriales; family Gordoniaceae; genus Gordonia; species Gordonia sp. HS-NH1. The sequence goes on along the minus strand of NZ_LIYC01000030.1, from coordinate 450 downwards.
AGTTTCGCCGGCGCCAGACTAGGCCGCTGACCAGGCGATTTGACGCGTTGTTCGCGCCTGTGTAACTTAATCGACGCACCGCAGAGAGCAACTCCCCCGGAGCCGCAAGCCCCGGGGAAGCCGAAGTGCCCGAGCAACTCGCTCGGGCCGCCTGTGCGGGGCCACTCCCGAGAACGAGATCGCGAGCGTTCAGCGCGCTCTGGGGAGAGCTCATCGGAGCCGGCTTCATACCGAAGACGTCTGGTGGGTGTGTGTTCTTTGAGAACTCGATAGTGTGTTGGTGGATTGTTTGATGCCATTTATTGTGGCGTCGAATGGTTTGCTTAGATGATGTGTCACGCGGCTTCAAGTCGTGTGACGCTGATGAGTTTATTTTTTGATGCCAGTTTTTTTGAGGTTTATTTTGGTCAGGTTTTGCTTTCCTGATTATTGTTGAAACGCTGGCCCTTT
>NZ_LIYC01000003.1:0-254614 GCF_001418765.1 Gordonia sp. HS-NH1 | reverse complement strand
CAATGCCGGCCTTCCACGACAGCCAATGCGCCAGTGAGTGAATCCCCGGCCCCCGCCACGACTCCCGCTCGTCCAATTCCCCCACCAGTTCAAGGAAATCCGCTGTCAGCGCCGTGATCTGCGCGGCATACCCCAACACCCGCCCCTCGAGAACCTCATCAGACAACGACCCGGGATCCGCACCGTCGAACATCGACGCAACATCCCCACCGCTACGAAAAGCACTGACCCCCACCGCAACCCCCTGAACCAAGCGAACGGAACAGGACAAATGTATCGCCCAGCACCGACAATCCGCCCGGCCTCAACCCAAGGTCGAGGGTGTTCCGCGGAACACGCGCTCACCCCTCCATCAACCCCGCCGCTACCGTCGCACCCAGCTCCCAGGGCGCTTCGCGGTCGCCTTTGCCCGGGGTCCCGAAACGATGACTGCACCGCAGCTTTGGTACAGCCGAGGCCGGAGGTGATCGATCGACCGCTCGCACAGCCCCTTCGGTGTCCCGGTACGACCGGTCGGTGATCGTGCAGCGAATGCAGGCCGGGCGTCGCATCAAGAAGGCCAGCGGTGGTTACGCGGACGGGCAGCCCCCGTTCAAGTATCGATGCGGCGACGCCGCGGGCGAGCTGGTTCCCAACGAGGCCGAGCAGACTGTGCTCACCCGTATGCGCTCGCTCCACGCCGACGGTCTCGCACACGTGCGATCGCCGACGTCACTAGCGATGAGGGACTGACGACCCGCAAGGGTGGCCCGTGGTCGTCGGCGTCGGTGGCTCGCCTGCTCCGGCGCGCGGCGTGATCGCCGGGGTTCGAGTCCCCGAGGTCGGTGGGCTCGGCTAACCTGCAGACCATGACCGAGCCCCACCAGGACACCCGCGTCGTCGCGGCGATGCGCCTGAGCGGAGCACGGTTCAACGCCCCAGGAATACCAGCTGAATCACTCGTCGAGATCTCAGCCCTTGAAGACATACTCCGCTCGCTCGTGCGGCTCTACTGGCACGATCGCTACCCGACCAAGAAGCGGATGCCGAAGGGGTACGACGACCGGATCGCCCTGCGCTTGGTCCAGAAGATCGGCGAGGGCTCGTGCCGCGCAACGCTCGAATACGACCTCGGACCCGGCACGATTGCGTTCGACGAGGAGGACGAGGTCGAGGAGTACTACGGCCGCGCCCTCAACACCGTTGATGACTTCATCTCCTTCGCTCTGAGCGACGAGGGTCAGATTCCCGCCGACATGCGCCGCCTCCCGCCCAACAAGGTCAAGCGACTCGGCCAAACCCTCCACACTGGCGATGCGATTCAGGTCGCGCCCACTGACGCCGTCGAGTGGAAGGGTCGCCCTCGGTATACCCAGTCCGCCCGTAGCCACGCCATCGATAGCCTCGCCGTCGAGACCCGCAAACCCGCCACCGTCAAGGGACAGGTGATCGACTTCCACGTTCTCTCAGGCAAGATGACCGTCCGCGATCGAGAGCACAAGCGCGACATCACCGTTCCGTACCGCGAGTCCGATGTTGCGGTCGAGATCGCTTCCGCGCGCCAGCTATTCGAGTGCGAAGCCGAGGGCATGGGAGAGTTCAACGCTGACGGTCGACTGACCAAGCTGGCCACTGTCAAGACACTCAAAGTCGTCGACGTCACCGAGGATGCCCGCGCCGCTCGGGCTGCGGTCGAAGCGCTCGCCGATCTCGGTGAGGGCTGGCTCGATGGGGAGTCTGGCGAACCGATCGTGGCGGCGGTGGTCGAGCGGGGTCGGGCGGTTATCGACGCGATGATCTCCCTGGGCAACATCACCCGGGCGGTGTTCCCCACCGAGCCCGGCGGCATCCGGTTCTTTTGGCCAGAGGCCGAGAACCAGCTCTCGATCGAGGTGGAGCCGACCGGCGCACTCTATGTACATGCGACCGACCTACCCGCCGGTACCTTCGTCGAGGACAAGGTCTCTCCCGACGTCGTCGATCTTGTCGCCGCCCTTGACTCTTGGCTCTCGGAGACGACCTCATGAACGAGGGAGCGGAGAAGACCCGCGAGCGCATTACCCAGCCCGATCAGGTGCTCTACCGACCAATTGCGCGTGCGTACGTATCTGAAGGCGTGGTCGCGCCCGATGCATTCCTGCTTAACTCCAATGACAGGGCCGACTCGAACCGGCTCTCGGTCACGCGGGGATCGGTCGCAACGGCCGAAGACGCGTACAACGAGCGCGCCGCCACCCTCAAAGCGGGGTGCGAGAAGCGAGGTGCGCCCTACCGACCCCCGGTGGGCGTCCTGGGCGTGACAGTCGAAGAGGTCGAGTCCGTCGAGATCAAGTCCCCTGATGGCTCCGAGGCACGTCGACCGCTGAGCGCGTGGGATGACTCGATGAACGAGGACGTACCTGACACCCACGGGCATATCGACTACAACGGCGTCCCGTTCTCCGAGAAGGGCGCGCATCTCAACACCGCGAAGGCACTGCTTGCCCGTGCCGTCGACCACGGCTGGAAGTACGGTCCAATCGATGAGTGACCGCACGAAACTGTGCTGTCTATGGTCATCACGCGACGCTACGCGGTCCGATGGCTGCACGCTCACGTTCGTCTAGGTGGTCGTTAAACTCTGAGTATGCCAACGCCTTTCGTCATCGTCGCCTACTCCAGGCCGAGTGAGCGGCGCTGCGTTGCACCCCCGGGTGTCTAGCTTTATCCCCATGACAGCAGCAGTGATCGGTACCGCTTCCGGCGACATGAGCACGTTCTCGTGGCAGTCGCGCCTCGCCGCCTATGAAGTCGCGCGACAATCTGACCGTGCGCGCCCGTTCAGCGTTCAAGACCCCCTCGGCCACACGTGGGCCTCGGCGTCTCAGGACAGACCCGGGTGAGCCTGCCGTTCATCATCGTAAGCAGCGGCTCCGACAACCTCCATACACGCCTGTGGATAACTGTGTTTCATGCGGGCCTTCGGGCTAAGTCATGAGCTGTGCTGCGACCGTTGCGCCCAGCTCCCAACACGCTTCTCGGGCTTCCTTGTCCGGGGCGCCGGAGACGATGACGTGTTCGGCGGCCTTGGTCCAGCCGAGACCGGCGGTGATCGAATCGACCGCTCGCACAGCCCCTTCGGTGCCCTGGTTGCCGTGGAGGAACAGCCCGAACGGTCGTCCCTGCGTCGAGTCGAGGATCTGGTAGTAGCTGACATCGAAGGCGTGTTTCAGTGCGCCGCTGATGTATCCGAGGTTCGCGGGGGTGCCGAGTATGTACCCGTCGGCTTCCAGCAAGTCGCTCGCCGACACCGACAACGCCGCCCGGCGGACCACCTCGACGCCCTCGATCTCCGGGTCGGTCGCACCGGACACGACGGCCTCGAACATCTCCTGGCACGCCGGTGACGGCGTGTGGTGGACGATGAGCAGCCGGCTCATGTGGCTACTGCTCTCGGCCGTGGTACTGGGCGACGGCCCGTTTCATCATCGACCGGGCCCGGGTGCGGTCGCCGGCGTAGTCGTAGGCACGGGCGATGCGGTAGGTGTTGTGCCAGTCGTGCGGGTCGGCCTCCCACTCGGCCTTCACCTGTGCGAAGAGCTCGTCTGCCGCATCGCGTTCCATCCGTCCGGAGGCACGGTGCGGCAGGTGGGAGATGTCGAGTTCGCGACCCTCGTCGGCCATCACGGCGGCGAGCTTCTGGTGCTCGAGCCCCGCCCGCAGCGTCGCGTAGACCAGCCACGCCCCGATCAGCGGTAGCGCGATGACGCCGACTCCCAGACCGACGCCCGCGACGGTGCCGGAGGCGATCAGCTGGACGCCGCGCCAGCCGAGCAGCGCGAAGTACACGATGAGCGCCACGACGAGGAACGCGATCATCCAGACGATCGGGCGGGAGTCCTTCGCACGGGGACCCAGGCGCGGTGCGCCGCCTTCGGTGTCGTCGTCGTGGGCCGGCTCGTCCGGTGGGCCTGCGGGGGTCATCGGTCAGAGATCCATCAGTTCTTCGAGTCCGATCGTGAGCCCCGGCCGGCCGGCGATGCTGCGCACGCCGAGGAGCACGCCGGGGGCGAACGATGCGCGATCGAGGGAGTCGTGCCGGATGGTGAGCGTCTCACCGGCGGTGCCGAGCAGCACCTCCTGATGGGCGACGAGTCCCGCGAGCCGCACCGAGTGGACGCGCACGTCGTCGACGACCGCGCCACGGGCGCCGTCGAGTTCCTCCGTCGTGGCATCGGGGCTCCGCCCGACACCCGCCTCGGCCCGCGCACGCCCGATCAGCTCCGCCGTGCGATAGGCGGTGCCCGACGGGGCGTCGGCCTTGTGCGGGTGGTGCAGCTCGATCACCTCGACCGACTCGTAGTACTTGGCGGCCTGCGCGGCGAAACGCATGGACAGGACGGCGCCGATCGCGAAGTTCGGTGCGATGAGAACACCCACGCCGGGGTTGTCGGACAGCCAGCCGCGGACGGTGTCGAGACGTTCCTCGGTGAATCCGGTGGTGCCGACAACGGCGTGAATCCCGTTGGCGATGAGGAACTTCAGGTTGTCCATCACCACATCGGGATGGGTGAAGTCGACGACGACCTGGGTCTCGGTGTCGGTGAAGTACTCCGGTGAGTCCCCCTTGTCGACTCCGACGGTGTAGGTGAGGTCGTCGGCATTCTCGACCGCGGCGACGATCGCCTGCCCGACCTTGCCCTGGCTGCCCAGGACGCCCACCTTGATACCGCTCATGTCCACCTCTTCTTGTCGACGCCGCCTCGTCCCAACCGTTGCCGGGCCAGTCTAGTGGCGTCCCGGTTCAGAAGATCGGGGCACCGCCGCGGCGGTGCTCGAACACCAGCGACGTGGTGGTTCCGGCGACCTCCGGCCGGCCGTTGAGCCGTTCGACGAACTGTCGCAACGCCTCCGTGTCGGCGGCGGCGACGTGCAGCAGGTAGTCGTCGGCGCCGGCGAGGAAGAAGACGTCGATCACCTCGTCGTGGGTGGCGATCTCGCCGACGAACCGCCGGATCTGACCGCGCGCGTCGGACTGCAGGCTGACGGCGACCATGGCTCGGAGCGGACGCCCCAGCGCAGCCGGGTCGACATCGGCGAAGAAGCCACGGATGATGCCGAGTTCGACGAGCCTGCGCAAGCGGCCGTGGCACGTCGACGCGGCGATGCCGACGCGCTGCGCCAGTTCGCTGTTCGCCATCCGCGCATCCGACTGGAGCAGGCGCAGCAGCTCTCGGTCCGTCGCGTCCAGCTCACCGGCCCGAACATCCTTCGGAGTCGCGGCCATCGAATCTCCCTCGTTTCACACGATCGTCGCCAGACCGCAGCTGGCGAGAATATTCTTCAGTCACATTGTGGCATGGTCGACTTTACTTCACTCTGGAAATCAGTTCACCGAGGAACATTCAGGAGACCGCGAACCCATACGGAGTCACCATGCGCATCGGCATCCCCACCGAGATCAAGAACCACGAGTACCGGGTGGCCATCACCCCGGCCGGCGTCACCGAACTCCACCATCGAGGTCACGACGTCGTGATCCAGGCCGGCGCCGGCGAGGGCTCGGCGATCTCCGACAACGACTTCAAGGCGGCCGGTGCACAGATCCTGGGAACCGCCGCCGAGGTGTGGGACCAGGCCGAACTGGTCCTGAAGGTGAAGGAACCGATCGCCGCGGAGTTCGCGCTGATGCGCCGCGAGCACACGCTCTTCACGTACCTGCACCTCGCGGCGGGACGGGCCTGCACGGAGGCGCTGCTCGATTCGGGCGTCACCTCCATCGCCTACGAGATGGTCCGGACCGCCGACGGCGCCCTTCCGCTCCTGGCGCCGATGAGCGAAGTCGCCGGGCGCCTCGCACCTCAGGTGGGCGCCTATCACCTGATGCGTTCGGCGGGCGGACGGGGCGTGCTCATGGGCGGTGTCCCCGGGACCGAACCCGCCGACGTCGTCGTCCTCGGCGGTGGCGTCAGCGGCGTCAACGCGGCGCAGATCGCGCTCGGCATGGGCGCCCAGGTCACCGTCTTCGACATCGACATCGCCAAACTGCGCGCCATCGACGCCCGCTTCGGCGGCCGGGTCCACACCCGGTACAGCACGGGGCTCGCGATCGACGAAGCCGTCGTGCACGCCGACCTGGTGATCGGAGCCGTTCTCGTCCCCGGCGCCAAGGCACCGGTCCTCGTCTCGAACGGCACTGTCGCCCGGATGAAGCCGGGCGCGGTGCTCGTCGATGTCGCGATCGACCAGGGCGGCTGCTTCGAGGATTCCCGACCCACCACCCACGCCGACCCGACCTTCGCCGTCCACGACACGGTGTTCTACTGCGTCGCGAACATGCCCGGCAACGTCGCGCGCACGTCGACGCAGGCGCTCACCGGAGCGACGCTCCCCTACGTGCTCCGACTGGCCGATTCGGGACCGGAGCAGGCATGCGCGACCGACCCGGCACTCGCCTCGGGCCTGAGCACACGGCACGGCGAGCTGTTCACCGCCGAAGTCGGTGCCGCGCTCGACCTCCCCGTGTCACCGAACCCGTTCGTGCACAACTGATCAGAAGGTCAGCGTCGTGGTTCCACGGCGTCGGCCCCGCCAGCCGTAGCGGCGTTCGGTCATCGACCCGTGCCCGTCGTATCCCACACGGAGCAGGGTCGACGCCCGGGTGCCGTAGCCGGGGATGTTGATGAACAACGACGACAGCGCCGCTTCGGCCTGCGGGCCGACGCCGGTGTCGGGCAGGCGCGACGGGTCCGGCCGATCCTGGTCGGCCAGCAGGGCGAAATACTGCTCGTCCGGCCCGTCGGCCGCGACCAGGTCCGTCATCGCCGTCGCCCCGTCGACGACCTTCGGCCAGTCGTTGTCCAGGGCACCGTTGGAGAGTCCGTGCACGCCGTCGGCGACCCGCTCCGCGCGCGGCTCCGGCCGGTTGGTCATCCACCACAGTTCGTTCCGGTCGGCGACGAGCAGATTGACCGGGTCGTACGCGGCGGCGTCGTCCAGGACGCGGTGGGCGTACACCTTCGGGTCGTCGTCGCCGAGCAGGTAGTCCACGGGAAGCTGCCCGCGCGAACGGATGCCGGTCCGCCTGGCCGGCCCGACGCGGACGTTCGTCACCATCGCCACCCGGTCGGGAGCCTCGGCGGAGACGGCCATCCACGTGCCGCCGGCCACCGCGTCGCGACCACCGATGATCGGCAGATCGTCCCAGTGCGACAACGCGAACGTGCGGCGGCGGTGCTGCTCGTCCCGGTTGGCGGCCACGATCAGACGCTGGGTGGGGTGGGTGTTCCACGCGAAGAGGATCAGGCACATCGGGTTTTCAGGTCACCTTCTCGGATCCGGGAAGCAGGCGGCTCATGTTCGCCATCCGACGCTGCACACCGGCGATCTCACGGACGGCCTGCCCGAGGAGGCTGCGGTCGAGCGGGGACAACTGCCGGACATCGAACCGGTCCCCCGGCGGGTCACCGTTGTCGAACTGGGCGACCTGATATCTCAGCCGGACGCGCTGCAACACATCGAAGACCTCGATGAGCGTCGACGCCTGCTCGTCGGGCAGCAACTCACTGCCGGCGGCGGCGCGCAGACGGCCTCGGGTGCCGACGTCGGTCGAACCGACACTGGCCGCGGCCCACCGCGCGATGTTGACCAACGGCGTCACCGCATGCTGCTTGACGTCGACGATGTTGCCGCGCCCGGTCAGCACATCCCGCCGCGAGCGCAGCCGGGCGCGCGTCGACAAGGTCTCGGCCAGTAGCAGATTCATCGTCCGAGGGTCGCGTCGCAGACCGGCGATCATCGCCACCGCCGGCGTGGCCGACACCGCGCCGCGCCCGCTGATCGGCCGGCCGTCGAGCATCAGCGACGTGAAGATCATGCCCTTGCCGGCGAGCGGGTCGTCGATCCAGGCCCGCGCGGCCGCCTGCCACTGTGAGTGTGTCCGCGCGAACAGCGGCTTCGACGCGACGGCACCGTTGGCGTCGACCCGCAGTCCCGCGTTCCGCACGACCTCGTCGACCTCGCCGAAGGCCGTTCGGTAGCGCTCGATCTCGCCTGCGGCCGAATCGTCGAAGGACACAGCCGAATCCACGTCGGAACTCAGCACCGGTTCCCGGCGGGCATTGCTGCCCAGCGACAACCAGGTGAAGGCCGATGGATCGAGCTCGGGATGGGCGACCAGGACGAGATCGAGCGCGCGGCTCACGACCGCGTCGACGATCAGGGAAGCCGCACGCGTGATCTCGTACGGCGGCCGGTCGCGGCGCACGAGATCGGCGGCGAACTGCGGCAGCCGCCGCGCATGTCCCTGCAGCTCCTCGACGTCGATCGAGCGGCGGATCTGTTCGCGCAGTGGGATACCGGCACCCGCCGGGTCGGCGACGAAGTCCCCCGGCCCGACGACACCCACCACGTCGCCGGCGGCGTCGCAGACCGGGACGATCGAGAGGTCACGATCGACGAGTTCGGTCAGGACGTCCATCGATGCCGCCCCGGCGTCGACGACGAACGCCGGTTCCGTCACGATCTCCCCCACCGGGGTGTCCACACCACGCCCGGCCGCGACCACCTCGGCCCGGATGACGCCGTCGGTGAGCACGCCGTGGCGTCGGCCCGGCAGCGGGATCACCACATAGTCCTGTCCGCGTTCGGTCATCAGCGCGGCCGCCTGACGGACGGTCATGTCGGCCCGACCGATCACCGGTGCGGTGCGCAGGAGTTCGGCGACGGCGCGCGTGGCGGAGACGTCGCCGGCGTCCCGACGGCGCGCGACCGTCAGCTGCAGCTTCTCCTCACCGGGCATCTCTGCAGAGTCTAGGCGCGCCACGCGATCACGAGGCCCGTCGGCCGGTCGAATGATTCCGGGTCCCGCAGGCACACCGCATGACCCGGGCGTCCCTCCAAGGAGCAGACACACTTCCGGAGCAAAGGACACCCGATGATCAAGCCTCACGTGGCCGCCGCGACCGCCCTGCTGGCCCTGGCCGCGGCGCTGGGCACCGCCACCCCCGCAGCCGCGGTCACCCCGCAATACGCCGACACGCTCACCGCCGGTCAGGGCATCCTGATCGGTGACGGCCTGTGCTCCATCGGATTCTTCGGAACCAACGCCGACGGCGACCGTCTCGCCGTCACGGCCGGGCACTGCGCGGAGGGGATCGGCGACGAGGTCACCACGACCACCGGCGAGCACATCGGCGAAGTCGTGGAGTGGAAGGACGACGGCGGCACCCCGGACGGGTCGATCACGCTCGCCGATCCCCGCGGGTACACCGTCATCGCGATCGAGGACGACTGGGAGGTTGACCCGGTGTTCGTCACCGCCGCCGACCCCGAGGTCGGCGAACCGGTGGCCAAGACCGGTGAGCGCACCGGCACCACCGTGGGCACCGTGACCGCACTGCTGCATCAGGAGGCGGCGCCCGAACACCGCCTCGTCAACGCCGAACTGGTGGTATTGGGCGGAGACTCCGGCTCGCCCTGGTACCAGGAGACCCGTGCCGGGCGCTATGTCCTCGTCGGGATCTCCTCGAGCGGCAACTTCGGTACCCAGAACCCCGACCAGGCGATTTCGACGGCCCAGACCATCGAAGGGCTGTACGCGCAGATCGCCGGCTCCGGGTCGGCCTGGACCGACGGGTTCGAGATCTGGTTCGACGAACCCGATCGTCGGTAGAGCCACGACACGGCGAAGGGGCCCGCCGTCCGCGTGGACGACGGGCCCCTTCAGGACCTACTCGATGTCAGATCAGGCGTCTGCGGTGGCTGCCTCGGCAGCCGGTGCCTCCGCCTTGTCGGCGGCGTCGTCGACCGGGACGAGGCTGATCTTGCCGCGCTCGTCGATGTCGGCGATCTCGACGCGGAGCTTGGAGCCCACGTTGACCACGTCCTCGACCTTGTTGATGCGCTTGCCCTTGCCGAGCTTCGAGATGTGCACCAGGCCGTCGCGGCCCGGCAGCAGCGACACGAACGCACCGAACGCGGTGGTCTTGACGACGGTGCCGAGGAAACGCTCCCCGACCTTCGGCAGCTGCGGGTTGGCGATCGCGTTGATGCGGTCGATCGCAGCCTGCGCGGACAGACCGTCGGCGGCACCGACGAACACGGTGCCGTCGTCCTCGATGGAGACGTTGGCGCCGGTCTCCTCGGTGATGCCGTTGATCGTCTTGCCCTTGGGGCCGATCAGCTCACCGATCTTGTCCATCGGGATCTTGATGGTGGTGATCCGCGGCGCGAACTGGCTCATCTCGTCCGGCTCGTCGATGGCCTCGGCCATGACGTCGAGGATGGTCAGCCGGGCGTCCTTGGCCTGGCTGAGCGCACCCGCGAGCACCTGCGAGGGGATGCCGTCGAGCTTGGTGTCGAGCTGCAGCGCGGTCACGAAGTCCTTGGTGCCCGCGACCTTGAAGTCCATGTCGCCGAAGGCATCCTCGGCTCCGAGGATGTCGGTCAGTGCGACATAACGGGTTTCACCGTCGACGGTGTCGGACACGAGGCCCATCGCGATGCCGGCGACCGGAGCACGCAGCGGCACACCGGCATTCAGCAGCGACATGGTCGACGCGCACACCGAACCCATCGAGGTCGAGCCGTTGGAGCTCAGCGCCTCGGAGACCTGACGGATCGCGTACGGGAAGTCCTCGACGCTCGGCAGCACCGGCACCAGCGCACGCTCGGCGAGCGCGCCGTGGCCGATCTCGCGACGCTTGGGCGAGCCGACGCGACCGGTCTCACCGGTCGAGTACGGCGGGAAGTTGTAGTGGTGCATGTACCGCTTGGACTTCTCGGGTCCGAGCGAGTCGATCTGCTGCGCCATCTTGACCATGTCGAGGGTGGTGACACCCATGATCTGGGTCTCGCCGCGCTCGAACAGCGCACTGCCGTGCGCGCGCGGGATGACCGCGACCTCGGCCGACAGCGCACGGATGTCGGTGATGCCGCGACCGTCGATGCGGAAGTGGTCGGTCAGGATGCGCTGGCGGACGAGCTTCTTGGTCAGCGACCGGTAGGCCCCGCCGATCTCCTTCTCACGACCCTCGAACTGCTCGCCGAGCTGGCCGAGGATGTCGGCCTTGAGCTCGTCGGTCTTGTCGTCGCGCTCCTGCTTGCCTGCGATGGTCAGGATCTCCGACAGGCGATCGGTGGCAGCGGCGGCCACGGCGTCGTAGACATCCGACTGGTACGGCGGGTACAGCGGGAACTCGGCGGTCTCCTTGGCCGCGGCGGCGGCCAGGGACTTCTGCGCCTCGCACAGGCGGGCGATGAACGGCTTCGCGGCCTCGAGGCCCTCGGCCACGATCGCCTCGGTCGGCGCCTGGGCGCCACCGGCGATGAGGTCGATGACGTTGTCGGTGGCTTCGGCCTCGACCATCATGATCGCGACGTCGGCCGAATCACCCGAACCCGAGACGATGCGGCCGGCCACGACCATGTCGAACACGGCGCCCTCGAGTTGCTCGACGGTCGGGAACGCGACCCACTGGCCGGCCTTGTTCTCCTCGGTCGGGATGAGCGCGACACGCACGCCACCGACGGGGCCGGAGAACGGGAGGCCGGCGAGCTGCGTCGAGGCCGACGCGGCGTTGATCGCGACGACGTCGTAGAGGTCGTTCGGGTTGAGCGAGAGGACGGTCACGACGACCTGGATCTCGTTGCGGAGGCCGTCGACGAACGACGGGCGCAGCGGGCGGTCGATGAGACGACAGGTCAGGATCGCGTCGGTCGACGGACGTCCCTCGCGACGGAAGAACGATCCGGGGATGCGTCCGGCGGCGTACATCCGCTCCTCGACGTCCACGGTGAGCGGGAAGAAGTCGAAGTGCTCCTTCGGGTGCTTCGACGCCGCGGTGGTCGAGAGCAGCATGTTCTCGTCGTCGAGGTAGGCGGTGACCGAACCCGCGGCCTGCAGCGCGAGACGTCCGGTCTCGAACCGGATCGTGCGGGTGCCGAAGCTGCCGTTGTCGATGACGGCGGTCGCCTCGGTGATCGCGTCGTCGTAGTCGTCGGCGAAATCTTCGGTGGTGTTCACATCTGTCATGTGGGGTGGAATCCCTTCGTTGCGGCTGCCGGTGGCGGCCGTCTGACGCGGCACGAAATCGGCCGCTTGTGCGGTTGGGGGTGGTCATCGCGGAGGTGCGCAGCACCTACTCACATGCCGCATCGAGCGGACACGTCCGTGAGAGCGCACGCGCGGATCGGACCGACCCAGAACGCACCGAGAATGTGCGGCAGCACGGTGAATGGCGCAGCGTGTCTGCGCCGGATGAGTGCTCAGACGGCCTTCGATCGAAGCGGCCGGAATCCTGCACGCCCGGGGGTTGCCCGGGCAGGGGTTCCGGCGGCCACTACCGAGGACCGATCTGGCTGGTCGTTCCGCACTGCCTCGAGTTTCGGCACGATCCGTCTGTCAGCCTATCACCGCCGACTGTGGATACCTCAATACGACAAACCGGCCGGCCCCGCGTTCGGGGGCCGGCCGGTGGAAGTCGTGGAATCAGCGACGCAGGCCGAGACGCTCGATGAGCGAACGGTAGCGGTTGATGTCGACCTTGGCGACGTACTTGAGCAGACGACGACGACGGCCGACCAGCAGCAGCAGGCCGCGACGGCTGTGGTGATCGTGCTTGTGCTGCTTCAGGTGCTCGGTGAGGTCGGTGATGCGCTTGGTCAGCATCGCGACCTGTGCCTCGGGCGACCCGGTGTCGGTCTCGTGCAGACCGTACTCGGCGAGGATTTCCTTCTTCTGCTCGACAGTCAAAGCCATGGAGATACTCCTGTTTCTCAGTACCGCGTCCGAAACAACCACGGTGCGCCACCGCGGACTGCAGCAACACCGACTGGCCAGGCTACCCGGCGTGACGGGCCGGACCCAAATCGGCGCCGGGAGCGCAGCGAGTGGGCCGCGTACCCTCAGCTCTCCGCCGCGGCCAGGATCTCCCTGGTCTTGACGACGTCGTCCCCCATCGCGGTGATCAGGTCGTCCACCCCGTCGAACTGTTCCATCCCGCGGATGCGGTGGACGAAGTCGACGGCGACGTGCTGACCGTAGAGGTCGGCGCTCTTGTCCAGCACGAACGCCTCGACGGTGCGGGTACGGCCCGAGAAAGTGGGGTTGGTACCGACCGACACCGCGGCCTGATAGCGCTCCCCCGGCTCGACCTCGCCGACCACCGGGCCTGCGCCGAGGATCGTGAACCACGCGGCGTAGACCCCGTCGGCGGGGATCGCGGCGTACATCGGCGGCGCCACGTTGGCCGTCGGGTATCCCAGGTCGCGGCCGCGGCCGTCGCCGCGCACCACCACTCCCTCGACACGATGCGGGCGTCCGAGCGCCTCGGTCGCGCGGTCGACGTCACCGGCCGCGACACAGGAACGGATGTAGGTCGAGGAGAAGGTCACCGCATGTTCACCGAACAGCGACACCGATTCCACCGAGAAGCCGAATTTCCCACCGAGTTCGGCGAGCTTGGCCACGTCGCCGGCCGCCTTGCGACCGAACGTGAAGTTGTCACCGACCACCACGACGGCGGCGTGCAGCGTCTCCACGAGGATGTCGTGGGCGAAGTCCTTGGGCGACCGGGCAGCGAGTTCAGGCGTGAACGGCATGACGCAGAAGACGTCGATGCCGAGCTCTTCGGCCAGCTCCGCCCGTCGCGTCAGCGTCGTCAGTTGCGGCGGATGGGATCCCGGGCGGACCACCTCGGACGGATGCGGGTCGAACGTCATCAGCACCGACGGCACCCCGTGCTCCTTCGCCGCCGTCGTGGCGGCGTTGATGAGCTCGGCGTGTCCCCGGTGGACACCGTCGAAGACACCGATGGTGACCACGCACCGTCCCCAGTCCGCGGGGATGTCATCCAGACCTCGCCATCGCAACACGCGACCAGAGTACGGGCACCCGGTGTTCCAAACCACCACCGCCACTCGCGTTTGCGGTGGGGTTAAGCTCTTGGTCATGCCTCGGGGATCGGATCGTCCGGTGACAGAACTGTCACAGGTGACCCAGGACTATCTGAAAGTGATCTGGACCAGCCAGGAGTGGGAAGACGTCAAGGTCACCACCAAGCTGCTGGCCCAGTCGCTCGGCGTGTCCGCATCCACCGCCTCGGAGGCGATCCGCAAACTCGCCGACCAGGGCTTCGTCTCGCACGAACCGTACGGCGCGGTCACACTCACCGACGAGGGCCGGTCCGCGGCCATCCTGATGGTGCGTCGTCATCGTCTGCTCGAGACCTTTCTCGTCCGCGAACTCGGATACCGGTGGGACGAGGTGCACGACGAGGCGGAGATCCTCGAGCACGCGGTGTCCGACCGCCTCATGGCTCGGCTCGACGCGAAACTCGGCTTCCCCGACCGGGATCCGCACGGCGACCCCATCCCGGCACTGGACGGCTCGATCCCCGCGCCGGATGCGGCGCTGCTCGCCGACCTGGAGGTCGGGGCGTCCGGCGCCATCGCCCGGATCTCCGACACGGATCCCGAGATGCTGCGCTACTTCGACCAGGTGGGCGTCGCGCTCGACTGCGTGGTGACCGTCGCCGAGAAACGTCCCTTCGCGGGGACGATCTCGGTGTCGCTCGACGACGCCGATCCGATCGATCTCGGCGACATCGCCGCGCGCGCCATCTTCGTCGTCCCGCGGTCCTGACCGTCCGACCGACGCCCGGGCGTCAGCGCAGGGTCGCCGGCCGGACCACCATGACCGAGCTCGCGCGGCGACCCTTCTCCTGGATCAGCGCGATCGCCTGTTCCCGCGGGTCGACGACCACATAGATCTCTTTCCGGCCGATCGGCTCCAGCCATCGTCCCTGGCTGATCGACTCGGCTTCGTCGTCGTCGATGTCCCGGCGCGGGAACGAGATCTTGACCGCCTCGTCGATGTCGAGGCTGACACGCGGCTCGTCGCGCACGTCGTCGAGCGTGCGCGCGTGGTCGAGCGTGAACGGGCCGACGGCGGTCCGCCGGAGTTCGGTCAGGTGCCCGCCGATGCCGAGTGCGGCACCCAGATCGCGTGCCAGTGACCGGATGTAGGTGCCCGACGAACAGTCCACCACCACATCGAGATCGACGAAGGTCCCGTCGCGCCGGGTGTCGAGCACCTCGAAGCGGGACACGGTGACCGGACGCGCCGCGAGGTCGAAGTCGGTGCCCGTGCGCACCAGCGCGTGCGCGCGACGGCCGTCGACCTTGATCGCGCTGACCTTCGCCGGGACCTGCTCGATGTCGCCGGTGAGATCGGCCACCCCCGTGGCGATCTCGGCGTCGGAGAGTCCGGACGCGTCGGCGGTGGAGATGACCTCGCCCTCGCGGTCGTCGGTCGTCGTGGACGCACCGAGCCGGATCGTCGCGGTGTAGGACTTCGTCGTCAGCGACAACAGACCGAGAAGCTTTGTCGCCCTCTCGATCCCGACGACCAATACGCCGGTCGCCATCGGGTCCAGGGTGCCCGCGTGCCCGACGCGGCGGGTGTTGAAGATCTTCCGGCAGCGCGAGACGACGTCGTGACTGGTCATCCCGGCGGGCTTGTCGACGACGAGCAGGCCGGCGTTCTCGATGGTTGCGTCGGCCACGTCAGGTCAGCGCGATCGTGGTGGTGATGATGCCGCGATCGACCAGCCAGCGCCCGGAGAACTCGAGCAGCGGCGGCCCGCCGTCCGCAGCGGCCGGATCGATGAGGATCCTCGAGGTGAACGTGCCCGACGTCGGGGTGGACTGCTCGAAGGTGATGTGGGCGTCCTCGAAACCCAGCCAGCGCTTGGCGACCGGGAACCATGCCTTGTAGGTGGCCTCCTTGGCACAGAACAGCAACCGGTCCCAGTGCAGGTCGCCCGACCGCGTCGCGAGGACCTCCCGCTCGGCCGGCAGGCTGGTGTGCTCGAGCACGCCGTCGGGGAGGCTGTCGTGGGGCTCGGCGTCGATACCGAGAGAACGCACCGACAGCGCGTACGCCACGGTCGCGGCACGATAGCCGTCGCAGTGGGTGAGGCTCCCCACGATCCCGGCCGGCCAGACGGGTGCACCCTTGTCGCCCTTGAGGATCGGGACCGGCTCGTGGCCGAGCTCGCCCAGCGCCTGCCGGGCGCAGTGCCGGACGGTGGTGAACTCGCGGCGGCGTTTCTCCACCGCTCGGGAGATCAGGCTCTGTTCGGCGGGCAGCAGGACCAGACCCGGCGGGTCGGCGAACGCCTCCGCCGAGGCGACGCCCGCCGGCATGAGTTGCTCGATCATCGGTTGTCCTCTCGTGCTTGCCGTTGCGCCTCTCGATCGGCCTGTCGCGATCGGCGCTCCGCCTGCCGCTGCTCGACGCGCTGCCGGAACTCGGCGGCCCGTTCGGCATAGTCCGGCGGCAGATCGAACCGGACCCCGTGCTCGGGCAGATCCGCCGCACCGAGTCCGTCCCCCGGGACGATGTTGCGCATCAGCGGGTTCGGGAGTCCGCGACGCTTCCATTCACGTGGGTAGCCGACCGACACCTCCTCGAACCGGATGCCGTCGTACCAGGTGGTCCTCGGGATGTGCAGGTGCCCGTACACACAGCAGGCCGCGTTGAACTCGGTGTGCCAGTCGGCCGTGAGTTCGCTGCCGCACCACAGCGCGAACTCCGGGTAGAACAGCGCGTCGCACGGCTCACGACGCAGCGGCCAGTGGTTGACGAGGATCGTCTTCTCGGCCGGATCGATGGCCTGCAGCCGGCGCCGGGTGATCTCGATCCTCGCCCGTCCCCAGGCGTCGCGGGTGGGGAACGGCTCCGGCGACAGTAGGAACTCGTCGGTCGCCACCACATTGCGTTCCCGGGCGAGCGCGAGCGCGGTCAGCTTGTTGGCCGTGCCCTCCGGGCGAAAGGTGTAGTCGTAGAGCAGGAACATCGGGACGACGCGGACCGGATCGGAGCCGTCGCCCGGATCGAACAGCGGATAGATGTCCTCCGGGGTGACGACACCGACGTCGCGGCAGGCCTGCACGAGGTAGTCGTACCGCGCGACCCCGAACACCTGCAGCGGGTCCTTGGCCGTCGTGTACAGCTCGTGATTGCCCGGCACCCACACCACGGTGGCGAACCGCGCCCGCAGACGCCGCAGGGTGTCGACGATGTCGTCGGTGCGTTCGGCGACATCACCGGCGACGATGAGCCAGTCGTCCGGCGAGGTCGGCCGGATGCTGTCGATGATGTGCTCGTTGCCCCGATGTGCGATGTGCAGATCGCTGATCGCCCACAGAGTAGCCACGAGGATCCATCGTGCCAGAGGGCCGCGGTCAGGCGCGGACCGCACCTGCCCGACGCCACCGGCCGGAGCGGATCCGCCACACCACGGTCGCCAGCCGGACCAGCATGAACACCACCAGACCCGACCAGGTCCCCGCCAGACCCCAGTCGAACACCAGCGACAACCAGATCAACGGCAGGAAGCCGACCAGGGCGCCGGTGAGTGTCGCCGTGCGCAGGAAGGCGGCGTCGCCGCTGCCGAGGAGTACGCCGTCGAGCGCGAAGACCACCCCGGCGATCGGCAGCATGCCGACGAAGAACCACCACGGCACACCGACGGCGTCGAGGACAGCGGCGTCGGATGTGAAGATGCGCGGTATCAGCGTCGCGCCGGTCGCGAAGACGGCACCCATCGCGGTGGCGGCGACCACCGAGACCGCGGTGACACGCCGGGCGACGGAGTCGGCGGCGCCGAGCCGGCCCGCACCGAGCGCGGCCCCCACCAGCGCCTGGGCGGCGATGGCCAGCGAGTCGAGGAACAACGCCATGAACTCCCACAGCTGCAGCACCAGCTGATGAGCAGCCACCTGGGCGACCCCGAAGCGCGCGGCGACCGCGGCCGCCGAGACGAAACAGACCTGGAACGACAGACTGCGCACCACCAGATCGCGCGCCATGACCAGCTGGGCGCGGATGATCGACCAGTCCGGCGCAAAGGCGCGTGTATGCGCCTCGCGGACCACCCGCACGGCGAACAACACCCCGGTCACGCCCTGTCCGATCACATTGGCCACCGCGCTGCCGTCCAGTCCCAGTCGCGGGAACGGGCCGATGCCGTGGACCAGTCCGACGACGAGCACCGCGGCCAGCGACAGGCCGACCACCACGTAGACGACCGGGCGGCGGGTGTCCTGCACTCCCCGCATCCACCCGTTGCCCGCCATCGACAGCAGGATCAGCGGGACACCGAACATCGCGATCCGCAGCCAGCCCGCCGCATCCTCGGCGACCGCGGCCGATTCCGGCGACGACGTCCCGACCAGCAGGCGCATCACCACCGGGGCGCAGGGATACGCCACGGCGACGATCAGGACGCCGACCGCGACCGCGATCCAGCTCGCCTGCACGCCTTCGACGACCGCACCGGACCGATCACCGGAACCGAATCGTCGCGCGGAGCGGGCGGTGGTGCCGTAGGACAGGAAGGTCAGCTGGGTACTGACGATCGAGAGCACCAGGGTGCCCACACCGAGAGCAGCCAGCTGTTCGCCGCCCAGGCGTCCCACGACCGCCAGGTCGAGCAGAAGGTACAGCGGAGGTGCGATGAGGACCGCGAGCGCCGAGACGGTGAGGGTGGCGATACGCGCGACCCCGGGAGCGTCCGCGGAATCGGACTCTCCGATGTCGGGCTGCCGAGCGAGGTTCAGAGCGACTCCAGCAACCTGGCGACCACTTCGTCGGCGGTACCGGTGTCGCTGTAGCCCGAGGCCTGACGATGCCCGCCACCACCGTGCGCCCGCGCAATCGGGACGAGGTCGACGCTGTCCTTGGATCGCAGCGAGACCGTCCAGACGCCCGGCTCGCCTTCCTTGAACACCGCGGCCACCTCGGCCTCGCGCGCGGTCCGGATCGTGTCCACGACGCTCTCGGACTCCTCCCAGCTCATCCCGGCCAGCGCCTGCTGGTCGACGACGGCGTAGACGAGCCCCTCGCCGTTGCACGCGGCCGGCACGAGCTGTGCGGACGCCAGGACGCCCGACATCATCGAGAACCACGCGAACGGATGCGAATCGAAGAGGATGCGGCTCCACCGGCGCGCGTCGACACCGGTCTCCAACAACCGGGCCGCGACGCGGAACGACGCCGGTCGGGCCCACCGGAACGAGCCGGTGTCGGTGCTGAGTCCGGCGTATATGCAGGTGGCGATGTCGGCGTCGAGCTCGACGCCCATGTCGTCGAGGACATCGAGCACCAGTACGGCGGTACAGTCGGCGGCCGGATCGACCAGGTCGAGGTCCCCGAAACCGGGGTTCGACGCATGGTGGTCGATCACGATCGAGGTCTGCGCCGCGGTGAACGTCGAGCCGAGGGAGTCGAGCCGCTCGAGATTGGCGGCGTCGACCGCCACCACCAGCGGGTGCCCGACGACCTGCGCGGGCGAGCACAACAGCTTGCCGCCGGGTAGTCCGGCGAGCGAGGCCGGGAGCTGCTCTGCCCCCGGATAGGAGACCTCGACGTCGACGCCCCGGCGGTCGAGTGCCAGCGCCAGCGCCAGACCGCTGCCGATCGTGTCCGCATCGGGGCGGACGTGACAGCAGATGGTCACCGCGGTCGCGGAGGCCAGCGTCGCGGCGATCGCCGCGCTCGACGAACCGCTCACTCTTCGATACCGGTGGCGTCGTCGTCGGCCGAGCGGTACGGGTCCGAGTCCCCCGCCGGCTTCGCCTCGGCGGCACGCCGGGCGACGAGTTCGTCGTTCGCGCGGGCTCGGGCGACGAGCTCCTCCATCTGACGCGCGGCATCGGGCACCGTGTCGAGGACGAAACGCAGAGTCGGCGTGAAACGCACGCCGGTGCCCGCGCCCACCTTCGACCGCAGCACACCGGTCGCCTTCGCCAGACCGGCGGCCGCAGCCTCGTAATCCGGTTCGGCGTCGATGGATTCGCCCATCACGGTGTAGTAGATCGTCGCGTCGTGGAGATCGTTGGTCACCCGGGCGTCGGTGACCGTCACATGTGTCAGGCGCGGATCCTTGATCTCGTGCGCGATCGCCGACGCGACGATCGTCGAGATCCGCTTCGCCATGCGCTGCGCCCGTGCTGGATCAGCCATTCCAGGACTCCTTCCATAGCGCTGCGTGCGCGCCGACCGGAATCCGGTCGGCGCGCACCACAGCTGTCGAGATGTCGTACGAGTTCGGTCGCTGCCGCGATCAGTCGCGCGGCTTCTCCCGCAGCTCGTAGGTCTCGATCACGTCGTCCACCTTGATGTCCGAGTAGGTCAGCGTGAGACCACATTCGTAGCCTTCGCGAACCTCGGTGGCATCGTCCTTCTCGCGCTTGAGCGAGGACACGGTGAGGTTCTCGGCGACCACGACGTTGTCGCGCAGCAGGCGGGCCTTGGCGTTACGCCGCATGACGCCCGACTGCACGAGACAACCGGCGATGTTGCCGACCTTCGACGACTTGAAGATCGCGCGGATCTCGGCGCGGCCGAGCTCCACCTCTTCGTAGATCGGCTTGAGCATGCCCTTGAGCGCGCTCTCGATCTCGTCGATGGCCTGGTAGATCACCGAGTAGTACCGGATGTCGACGCCCTCGCGGTTGGCCAGCTCGGTGGCCTTGCCCTCCGCACGGACGTTGAAGCCGATGATGATCGCATCCGAGGCCGCCGCCAGGTTGACGTTGGTCTCGGTGACGCCACCGACACCGCGGTCGATGATGCGCAGCGAGACTTCGTCGCCCATCTCGATGTTCAGCAAGGCCTCTTCGAGGGCCTCGACCGTACCCGAGTTGTCACCCTTGAGGATGAGGTTGAGCTGGCTCGTCTCCTTGAGCGCCGAATCCAGGTCTTCCAGGCTGATCCGCTTGCGGCTGCGTGCGGCCAGCGCGTTGCGCTTGCGCGCGTTGCGCCGGTCGGCGATCTGCCGGGCGATCCGGTCCTCCTCGACCACGAGCAGGTTGTCGCCTGCGCCGGGGACCGAGGTGAAACCGATGACCTGGACCGGACGCGACGGCAGCGCCTCGGGGACGTCCTCGCCGTGTTCGTCGACCATGCGGCGAACACGTCCGTAGGCGTCACCGGCGACGATCGAGTCGCCGACCTTCAGCGTGCCGCGCTGGACCAGCACGGTCGCCACCGGGCCACGGCCGCGGTCGAGATGCGCCTCGATGGCGACACCCTGGGCGTCCATGTCCGGGTTGGCACGCAGATCGAGTGACGCGTCCGCGGTGAGCAGGACGGCCTCGAGCAGCGCGTCGATGTTCTCGCCCTGCTTGGCCGAGATGTCGACGAACATGGCGTCGCCGCCGTACTCCTCGGGGATCAGACCGTATTCGGTCAGCTGCCCGCGGATCTTCTGCGGATCGGCGCCTTCCTTGTCGATCTTGTTCACCGCGACCACGATCGGCACGTCGGCCGCCTGGGCGTGGTTGACCGCCTCCACCGTCTGCGGCATGACGCCGTCGTCGGCGGCGACCACGAGGATCGCGATGTCGGTCGCCTTGGCACCGCGGGCACGCATGGCGGTGAACGCCTCGTGACCCGGGGTGTCGATGAAGGTGATCAGGCGATCCTCACCGTTGAGGTGGGTGTTCACCTGGTAGGCACCGATGTGCTGCGTGATGCCGCCGGCCTCGCCCTCACGGACGTTGGCCTTACGGATCGTGTCGAGCAGTCGGGTCTTACCGTGATCGACGTGGCCCATGACGGTGACCACCGGGGGACGCTGTTCGAGGTCTTCCTCGCCGCCCTCGTCCTCGCCGTAGGTGAGGTCGAAGCTGTCGAGGAGCTCACGGTCCTCGTCCTCGGGGCTGACCACCTGGACGCGGTAGTTCATCTCCGAGCCGAGCAGCTCCAGCGTCTCGTCGTTGACCGACTCGGTCGCCGTGACCATCTCACCGAGGTTGAACAGCGCCTGGACCAGCGATGCCGGGTTGGCGTCGATCTTGTCGGCGAAGTCCGAGAGCGACGCGCCGCGGGCGAGGCGGATGACCTCACCGTTGCCGCGCGGCAGCCGGACGCCACCGACGGCCGGCGCCTGCATGTTCTCGTACTCGGCGCGTTTCGCCCGCTTCGACTTGCGACCGCGACGAGGTGCGCCACCAGGACGACCGAAGGCGCCTGCTGCGCCGCCGCGTCCACGGCCGCCACCGCCACCGCCGCCGGGACGACCCCGGAAGCCGCCACCGGGAGGACCTCCCGGTGCGCCGGTTCCGCCGCCGCCACCGCGGTAGCCGCCACCGCCGCCGCCGGGGCCACCACGGCCTCCGCCGGCACCGCCACGACCACCCGGTCGGGCGTCAGGACGGGCCGCGCGAGACGGCATGGCGCCGGGACTCGGACGCGGGGGCATGTTGCCGGGATTGGGACGGGGACCGCCCTGGCCGGGAGCGGGACGACCGCCACCGGGACGGGGACCACCCTGACCGGACGGGCCGGGACGACCACCACCGGGACGCGGACCACCCTGTCCCGGACCGGGACGGGCAGCCGGTCGCGGCGCGGGAGCCGGTGCCGACGAATACGGGTTGTTGCCCACCCGCGGCGTGCGCGGACCCGGCTTCGGGCCGGGACGCGGACCCGGGGTCGACGCCGGGGCAGAGGGTGCTGCCGACGCGGCCGGGGCCTGCGGGGCGGGTGCCGCCGGGGCGGGCTGCGGGCTGGGACGTTCCGCCGCGGGGGCGGCGGGTGCCGGTGCCGGGGTCTCCACCGGTGCGGGAGCCGGCTTGGGGGCGCCCGGCTTCGGGCCGCTGGTACGGGGACCGGGGCTCGGGCGATCGGCGGCTGGCGCCGCCGGGGTTGCGGATGCACCGGGCTTCGGTGCGTTGGTGCCGCCGGACGGCTTGGGTCCGGGCTTGGCACCCTGGCGCGGGCCGGGCGCCGCGGACTTGGAGTCCTTGGCCGCCCCGTCCTTGCCGGGGAACGATTCACGCAGTCGACGGGCCACGGGGGCCTCTACCGTCGACGACGCCGATTTGACGAACTCGCCTTGCTCCTTCAGACGCTCGAGCACCTGCTTGCTCGTGACGCCGAGCTCTTTGGCCAGTTCGTGCACGCGGGCTTTGCCTGCCACTGCTCTCCTCACTTGGAGGCCAAGCGGCTCACCCGCTACGGCCTCGATTTATGTCCGGTACATGCTCATCGTGACTTCACGGTGTGCTCATGTCTTCTGCTACCTGTTCCGGCTCCGGGGAGCCTTCCTCTGGTGGGTGATCGCGCCGAGCTGTTCGGTGAGATCGTCCGGGTCCACGGTCAGACCGGGGGTCCGGAGTGCCGTGGCGAAGGCCCGGCGTCGCGTCGCGGTGGAGATGCACTCCGCCCGCACGTGCAGCCACGCGCCTCGCCCCGGCATGGTCTTCGCGGGATCGACCACGACTGTCGGGGTGTCACCGCGCAACTGCGCGACCACACGGACCAACTCGTCGGCCTCTGCCCGCTGCCGACAACCGATGCACATCCGGATGGGTGTGCCTCCGGTCGGCGACCTGGGGGCGGATCGCTGAACCATCGATCAGTCTAGCGCGAGCGGGCGGGCCGAGGACAATCGGCCGCTGCGCGCGTCATTCCGACCCGGCCTCGGGGGCCGGCGCGGCGTCGGACCGGATGTCGATCCGCCACCCGGTCAGCCGGGCGGCGAGCCGGGCGTTCTGGCCCTCCTTGCCGATCGCCAGCGAGAGCTGGTAATCCGGCACGACGACCCGTGCGGCCTTGAGCTCGGCGTCGACGACCGTCACCGACACAACCTTCGCGGGCGACAGCGCATTCCCGACGAAGGCCGCCGGGTCGGAGTCGAAGTCGATGATGTCGATCTTCTCGCCGGCGAGCTCGCTCATCACGTTGCGCACGCGCTGGCCCATCGGCCCGATGCAGGCGCCCTTCGCGTTGAGACCGGAGACCCCGGTGTGCACGGCGATCTTCGACCGGTGGCCTGCCTCGCGCGCCACGGCGACGATCTCGACACTCCCGTCCTCGATCTCGGGCACCTCGAGCGAGAACAGCTTGCGCACCAGGTTCGGGTGGGTCCGCGACAGGGTGATCTGCGGCCCGCGTGCTCCGCGGCTGACACCGACGACGTAGCACTTGATCCGGTCGCCGTGGGTGTAGACCTCGCCGGGCACCTGTTCGGCGGGCGGGATGATGCCCTCGGTGGAGTTGGCGTCGCTGCCGATCTGGACGACGACCATCCCGCGGGCGTTGGCACGCGAGTCCTGCTGCACGACGCCGCCGACGATCTCACCCTCGTGGGCGACGAGGTCGCCGAAGTTCTTCTCGTTCTCCGCGTCGCGCAGACGCTGGAGGATGACCTGCCGCGCGGTGGTCGCCGCGATGCGGCCGAACCCCTCGGGGGTGTCGTCCCACTCGTGGACGACGTTCCCGTCCTGATCGACCTCCTGCGCCATCACACGCACGGCACCGGTCTTGCGGTTGACGTCGACGCGGGCGTGCGGGGCGAATCCGTCGGTGTGCCGGTAGGCGGTCAGCAACGCGGTCTCGATGGCGGTGATGACGGTCTCGATCGAGATGCCCTTGTCGGCCTCGATCATGCGCAGGGCGGCGATGTCGATGTTCATGTCGTCGGTCTCCTATTCACTTGTCGTGTTCATTTGTCGGGTTCATTTGTGGTGTTCAGCGGCCGCGCCGCGGCGGGCGCGCGGCGGAGCTCGATCTCGTCCGGTTCCAGTCCGCACAGTTCCAATTCGCGGACGCTCGGCTGGGAGAAGTCCACCTGCACCACGGCCTTGGTCACGGACTCGAGGTCGACGGACTCGACCGCGATCCGCCCCTTGTGGTTCACCACCACCTCGACCGCCGGTGCCGGATCGTCGCGCAGCCTGCCGATGCGGCCGGTGACCGTGCGCGCCTCCGATGACGGGTCCCCGTCGATCTCGATGACCACCCGGCGACCGGTGTTGCGGCGCCAGTGCCGGGGCAGGGTCAGCGGGCTCTCGACGCCGCGCGAGGTCACCTCGAGCACGTACGCGAGATCGGCGAATGCGGGAGTGGCGTCGAGGAGGTCGGAGATCTCGGCGCTGAGCCCGGCGAGGACGTCGAGGTCGCCACCGCCGTCGCGGTCGACCACGATCGACAGTTCCTCCTGGCCGTCGCGAGTGCGCACCGTGACGGCCTCGAGGTCGAATCCCCGTTCGGCGACAAGCTTTTCGACGAGTTCGCTCACGTGCGTCGGGCTGATCGGCATGCCACTCCCCTCGTCTTCAGTTGTCGGGCCGTGCCGGGTGTCGCACGACGTTGCTCCGAACATCGTAGTGGATCGATCGGGCGGAGAACTGCTGGCATGATGTCCCGGGTGAGCATGCCCCCGATCGAGCGACGGACCGTGCGGCACCCGATCGACAGGCGCACCGCGTTGCGGGGCGGACTCCTCGCGGGCGCCGCCGTCGTCGGTGCCGGGGCGGCCGGCGTCGGACTGACCGGTTGCGAGTCGTCACCCTCCGCGGAGACACTCCTCGCCGAAACCCTCGTGGCCCTGGTGCGGTCGGCGAACGCCGACGAGAGCACCGCGCGCGCCCTGGTCGCCGTCGAGCCCGCCTACGCGACCGCTCTCTCGGTCGTGGCCGACCAACGCGCCCAGCACGCACGCGCACTCCGCGAGGAGATCATCCGGCTCGACCAGGACGTCGCCGCGACCCTCGATCGTCCGGTCACCTCGGCCACCGCCTCGACCTCGGCGGCGGGCGCCCCGTCGGCCCCGCCGTCACTGGCGCGATTACGCGCCGATCTCGACGCCGCGGCCGGGCAGGCCCGCGCGGTCGCGCTCTCCGCCGGCGGGTACGCCTCCGGGCTGACGGGTTCCGTCGCCGCCGCGGTCACATCGATGCGACAGGTGCAACTGGCATGACCTCACCACTGAACACACCGGCGCCGAACTCCGCGGAGCAGCAAGCGGATCCCGACGATCCGCTCGCCGTCGCCGCCGAGGCGGAGAACGCCGCCGTCTTCACCTACGGCGTCATCACCGCCTTCGTCGCCGCATCGCGCCGACGCACCGTCGCCGACTACGCGGACGCGCACCGGGCCCGCCGCGACGAGATCGAGCGGGCGATCGAGGCGGCGGGGAACACGCCACCGCTGGCCGCCGCCGGCTACACACTCGGCGTCGAGGTCACCGACCCGACCACCGCGGCCCGCGCGGCACTCGGCGCCGAGATCGACTGCACGGTGGCCTATCGCGCCCTGCTCGAGCAGGCCGACGACGAGACCGCACGCCGGATCGGCGTCGACGGGCTCTCGGAGAGCGCCGTGCGCGCCGCCCGGTGGCGGGTGGTCCTCCAGGAGAGCCCGGTCACGGTGGCGTTCCCGGGGTCTCCCGCGAACGGGTAGCCGGGCAGACCCGAACGAACAGGTGCGCCTGATCGATCAGGCGCGGGCGGCCCCCACCACCGCGTCGACCGCGGCGTCGACGGCGACCTCGGTGGCCTCACCGGTGAACCGGTCCCGGATCTCGATGGTGCCGTTGGCATATCCGCGGCCGACGACCACGACGGTCGGCATGCCGAGGAGTTCGGCGTCCTTGAACTTCACCCCGGGCGACGCCTTCCGGTCGTCGAGGAGTACTTCGAGACCGGCCGCGTCGAGGTCGGCGGCGAGCTGCTCGGCACCCGCGACGGCGGCGGCGTCCTTGTTGGCGATGACGAGGTGAACGGCGAACGGCGCCACCGACTTCGGCCAGCGCAGCCCTTTGTCGTCGTGGGACTGCTCGGCGATGACCGCGACCAGGCGCGACACCCCGACACCGTAGGAACCCTGCGTGAGGCGCACCGGCTTGCCGCTCTCGCCGAGGACGTCCACCTCGAAGGCGTCGGTGTACTTCCGGCCGAGCTGGAAGATGTGCCCGATCTCGATGCCCTTGGCGCTCACCAGCGGTCCGGCCCCGTCCGGCGACGGATCGCCGTCCCGGACCTCGGCCGCCTCGACCGTTCCGTCAGGGGTGAAGTCGCGCCCCGCGACGAGCCCGACATAGTGCCGGCCCGGCTGATCCGCGCCGGTGATCCACGAGGTCCCGTCGACCACGCGCGGATCCACGAGGTAACGGATTCCGTTCTCGGCCAGCGCCTTCGGACCGATGTACCCCTTGACCAGGAACGGGTTCGCGGCGAAGTCGGCGTCGGTGAGCAACTCGACCTCGGCGGGCTCGACGGAGGCCTCGAGTCGCTTGAAGTCGACTTCGCGATCGCCCGGAACACCGATGCCGGTGATCTCCCAGTCACCGCCCGGCACACGGAGTTTCACGAGCACGTTCTTGAGGGTGTCGGCGCCGGTGTACTGACCGTCGAGCGTCGCGTTCGCCCAGTCGACCAGGCTGTCGATCGTCGGGGTACCGGGCGTGTCGTGGACGACCGCCGCGGGCAGGTCGTCGTAGGGCAGCGGGTCGGGCGCGCGGGTGATGACCGCTTCGACGTTGGCGGCGTAGCCGGATTCGACGCATCGCACGAACGTGTCCTCGCCGACCGCCGACTCGGCCAGGAACTCCTCGGAGGCGCTGCCACCCATCGCGCCGGAGGTCGCGGCGACGATGACGTACTCGATCCGCAACCGCTCGAAGATCTTCTGATACGCCTCACGGTGCGCGTTGTAGGCGGTCTTGAGTCCGTCGTCGTCGAGGTCGAAGGAGTAGGCGTCCTTCATCACGAACTCACGTCCGCGGAGGATGCCCGCGCGCGGCCGTTCCTCGTCGCGGTATTTGGTCTGGATCTGGTAGAGGATGACCGGCATGTCCTTGTACGACGAGTACTCGCCCTTGACCAGCGTCGCGAACAGTTCCTCATGGGTCGGGCCGAGGAGCATGTCGGCACCCTTGCGGTCCTTGAGGCGGAAGAGCGAGTCGCCGTATTCGGTCCAGCGGTTGGTGGTGTCGTAGGGCTCGCGGGGCAGCAGGGCGGGCAGCAGGATCTCCTGGCCGCCGATGGCGTTCATCTCCTCGCGGACGACGTTCTCGATCGCCTTCAGCACGCGTAGACCGAGCGGCAGCCACGAGTACACACCGGGCGCGACTCGGCGGATGTAGCCGGCTCTGACCAGCAGCTTGTGGCTGGGGACCTCCGCGTCGGCGGGGTCGTCGCGCAGGGTCCGCAGGAACAGGGTCGACATGCGTGTGATCACGACAAACCAGCTTAGTTATGGTGTTGCGGTGCTCGTCATCCTGCCTCCCTCAGAGACGAAATCCGACGGCGGCCGCGGGGCTCCCCTGGATCTCGACACGCTGTCCTTCCCGGAGCTGAACCCGATCCGCAAACAGCTCGCCGAGGCCCTCGTCGCGCTGGCCGCCGATCTCGACGCCAGTCGTACTGCGCTCGGGCTCGGCGCGACCCAGCTCGACGAGGTCGACCGCAACGCCGAACTCTGGCTGTCCCCGACCCGGCCGGCGCTCGAGCGCTACACCGGCGTCCTCTACGACGCCCTCGACCATCGGTCGCTCACCCGGGCGGGCAAGACGAAGGCGGCCGACCGGCTGGCGATCGGTTCGGCGCTGTTCGGCGTGGTACGAGCACCCGATCCGATCCCCGCATACCGGCTCTCCGGCGGCTCCAAGCTGCCCGGCCTGCCGACCCTGGCGTCGCTGTGGAAGCCGGATCTGTCCCCCGCACTCGACGCCGTCGACGACTTCGTCGTGGATCTGCGGTCGGGTGTCTACCACCAGCTCGGGCCGGTACGGGGTGCGGTGACGGCGACCGTCATGACCGAACAGCCGGACGGCTCGCGCAAGGTGGTGAGCCACTTCAACAAGCACTACAAGGGCTTGATGGCTCGTGAACTGGTCCGTACGCGACGCACCGTGCGCGACATCGACGGTGTGGCCGCGGTTCTCGCCGATGCCGGGCAGCGGGTCGAGATCGAGGCGCCCGACCGGATCGTCGTGCTGACCGACTGACCCGGCCCCCGGACGTGCGTCGCTACTGCGCGTCGAACTCGAACAGGGTCGCGCCACCGGGCTCCACGGTCTGCAGGACGGTCGCCCGACGCGGCGTCACACGGTAGACCCACCACGGCGGCGGCCCGGCCGACGGCGCGCTGAAGTCCGCGGTCAGGGCGATACCGGACTCGTCGACGCGGCACGGCCACCCGTCGTTCGCCCACAGCTCGGCGAGTTCTGCGACTACGCCGGGCTCGGTGACCCGTCGCGCATCACCCTCGACGACGAGATCGGCCACGTCGAGGGCCACCGACAGGGTGCAGCGCGGGTCGCGGGCGAGGTTGTTCGCCTTCCGGGTCGTGGGACCGGTCTCGAGCCACAGCGCCCCCTGATGCCACAGCGCCCCGATGCCGGTGACGTGCGGGCTGCCGTCGGAGTTGATCGTGGCGATCCACCACGTGTGCCGGCCGGGGCCGCCGGTGCCGGGTGCCTGGGACACCCCGGCCGCCAGGCGCGCCGCGACGGGCTGCCAGTCGAGGGTGTCGATGTCGTAGAGCTCAGCGAGATTCTTGGCGTCCATGAAGGGACCGACCGTGCTCCCGCCGACAACTCATCGCTGGGTGTCGGGCCCCGGGGTGCGCGTCTCGGCGTCGACCCCTGCGTCGGCGGCTTCCTGCGCGGCCTGCCCCTCGGCGACCTGCTCGGGCGTGAACCGCATGAACAGCACGACGATCGCGGCGAGGACGGCGATCCCGGCGCAGGCGGCGAAGGCCAGACCGTAGCCCTCGGCCTGCGCCGCGAGCTGTGTGGGGTTCATCGTCTCCACCGGCGCGGTCGTGCCACCCTTCGACAGCGCGCGGGAGGTGACCATCGCGCCGACGACGACCAGGCCGACGGCGCCGCCGAGGTTCTGCGCGACCTGTGCCAGTGCCGTCAGCGGGCCGATCTCGGTGGTACCCACGCCGGCCACCACGGACAGGGTCAGCGGGATGACCGCCAGACCCACACCGAAGCCGATGACGACGACCGGGATGAAGATGCTCGGGAAATAGTCCGGCGAGTCGGTCGCGATCGACGATGCGTACAGACAGCCGATGAGGATCACCGCGCCACCGACCAGGACGAGCCATCGCGGCTGGATCATCAGCGCCAGCTTCGACGCGATCGCCGCGGCGATGCCCAGTCCGAACGCGAAGGGCACGACGGCGAGCCCGCTCTGGATCGGCGAATACTGCAGGATGCCCTGCAGATACAGCGAGATGAAGACCGCCATGCACATCATGATCATGCTGGCCAGCAGGATCGCGAGCAGCGCCGCGACGCGGGAGCTGTTGTCGAAGAGCGAGAACGGCAGCAACGGGTTCCGGGCGCGGCGTTCGACCACGATGAACGCGGCCAGGGCGAGGCCGCCGAGGATGAACGAGCCGACCACGACCGGCGCCGTCCAGCCGTTGGGTCCTTCGTTCACCGCGAGCACGAGCAGGGTGCAGCCGAGCGTGCCGAGGACCGCGCCGGGCACGTCGAGGGGCAGTCGTTCACCCTGGGATTCCCGCAGCGCGACAAATGCTCCGACGACGACGATCAACCCGATCGGCACGTTGATGAGGAAGACCAGTCGCCACGACAGCTCGGTCAGCACACCGCCGAGGATCAGCCCCGCCACCGACCCCACCCCGGTCATGGCCGCGTAGACGGCGAAGGCCTGGCTGCGCGGTTTACCGGGTGCGAAGGTGGTCGCGACCAGGGCCATCGCGGTCGGCGCCGCGATGGCCGCCGACGCACCCTGGAGGGCTCGCCCGGCGAGCAGGCTGGCCTCGTTCCAGGCCAGGCCACAGAGCAGCGACGTGAGCGTGAAGGCGACGACACCGACGATGAACATCCGCTTGCGGCCGAAGGTGTCGCCGAGCCGGCCGCCGAGGAGCATGAGTCCGCCGAATGCCAGGACGTAGCTGCTGATCACCCAGTTGGCGCTCGACTCCGACAGCGAGAGGGCGTCGCGGATGCTCGGCAGCGCGAGCGCGGCGACGGTGCCGTCGAGCACGACGAGCAGCTGCATCCCGGACAGCACCAGGATCGGCAAACCGAAGACCGGACGGAACTGCGCGGTATCCACCGTTCCAGTGTTCACGGTTCCGGTGTGCGCAGATCCGGGAGTCGACATAGAGAACGACCGTACCGGCCGATGGCAGGCACATGCCAATCCCCATTGATTCGGTCGGGCTCGGATCCGGTCAGGCCCGGATTCCGTCAGGCTCTCCCTCGGTGAACGCGGCCACGTCACCGATGACCACGATCGCGGGCGGCCGCAGTCCCTCGGCGTCGGCGACCTCGCCGGCGTGGGCGAGGTCGGTGCGCAGCAGCCGCTGCGTCGGCAGCGATCCGTTCTCGATCATCGCGACCGGGGTGTCGGGTCGCCGGCCGCCGTCGAGCAGTGCCCGGGCGAAGACCTCGACGCGTTCGACGGCCATCATCAGGACGAGGGTGCCCCGCAGCTTGCCCATCGCCGACCAGTCGATCAGCGAGTCGGGGTGGCCGGGTGGCACGTGACCGGAGGCGATCACGATCTCGTGCGTGACCCCGCGGTGCGTGACCGGGATCCCCGCGGATGCCGGCGCGGCGATCGAGCTGCTGATGCCCGGGACCACCGTCACCGGGACACCGGCGGCCACGCAGGCCTGGAGTTCTTCGAAGCCCCGCCCGTAGACATAGGGGTCTCCCCCCTTGAGACGGACGACGAACTTGCCCGCCTTCGCCTTCTCGACCAGGACGTCGTTGATGGCCTCCTGCTTCATCGCACGGCCGTACGGCACCTTGGCGGCGTCGATGATCTCGACCTGCGGGCCGAGCTCGGCGAGCAGCTCGGGGGGCGCGAGCCGGTCGGCGACCACCACATCGGCCTCGGCGAGGAGCCGCTGACCACGGACGGTGATGAGGTCGGGATCACCCGGTCCGCCACCGACGAGGGCCACGCCCGCGGCATGCGGGGCGGCGTCGTCGACGCTCAGTGAACCGTCGGCCAGCGCGCGGCTGATCGCGGCGCGCAACGCTGCCGACAGCTTGTGGTCGCCACCGGCGAGGACCCCGAACTGCACGTCGCGGTGGCGGCCGGACGCCGGCGTGACCGCGGTGCCGTGTCGGGCGTCGTCGGCGCGCACGCAGAACGTGTGCCTGCGCTCGGCCTCGGCGACCACCGCCTCGTTGACGGCGGGGTCGTCGGTGCAGGCCATCGCATACCAGGCGCCCTCCAGATCCCCGTCGACGTAGCGACGCTGGGTGACGCTGATACCGGGGAACGACTCGACGGCGGGCGTCGGGTCGAGTGCGACGACGTGGACGTCGGCTCCCGCCGCCACGAGGTTGGGCAGACGTCGCTGGGCGACGGACCCACCACCCACCACGACGACCCTGCGTCCGCGGAGGTCGAGGCCGACCAGGTAGTGCCCCTCTCCGGAGGGGAAGGCGTCGGGCCCGGGAACGTGCGGGGGCCCCGGGACATTCGACGAGGCGGAGTCAGGCTCGGACATGGGAGCTGACACTACCGGGACCGCTGATCCACAGCGGCGTCGGTTGATCTGCAGCGGCGTCGGTCACCGTCTCCGCTGCTCGCGTGCGCGCTGCCGTTCCAGGGCGCGTTCGCGCGACTCCTCGAACTTGCGCACCTTGACATCCATCTGCTCCAGGAACTCCGCGAGGAGTTCGCGGTAGTACTCACCGATGGGCCCGAAGTCGTCGCGTTCGAAGATGCGCCACTTCCGCAGGACCGGCATGACGACATCCGACATGTGTTGCGGCAGATCGTAGATACCGCCCTTGGCGATCAGCACGGCATTGCGCCGGAAGTTCGGCATCGTCGCGCCGGGCATCTGGAAGTTGGTCACGATCGCGTGGATGGCGGCCATGGTCTGGTCGGGGACGAGGTCGAGCGCGCCGGCGACGATGTTGCGGTAGAAGAGCATGTGCAGGTTCTCGTCGGCCGCGACACGTTGCAGCATCCGGTCGGCGATCGGGTCGCCGCACGCCTTTCCGGTGTTGCGGTGCGACACCCGGGTGGCGAGCTCCTGGAAACTCACGTAGGCGACCGCGAACAGCATGTCGAAGCTGTGGTCGCGCTGGCCGTCGTCGTCGGGCAACGGGTTGAATCCGGACGTCATGTGCGCCATGCGGATCTCTTCGAGCTCGACCGGGTCGACGCCACGGGTCACCACCAGGTAGTCCCGCATGACGATCGAGTGGCGGTTCTCCTCGGCGGTCCAGCGGCCCACCCACCAGCCCCAGGCGTCGTCGAGGGTGAAGTTGTCGGCGATCACCCGGTGGTAGGACGGCAGGTTGTCCTCGGTGAGCAGGTTGGTGATCATCGCGGCCTTGGCGACCTCGGAGAGCCGGGATTGC
The DNA here is from genome assembly GCF_001418765.1 of Gordonia sp. HS-NH1. NCBI lineage: Bacteria > Bacillati > Actinomycetota > Actinomycetes > Mycobacteriales > Gordoniaceae > Gordonia > Gordonia sp. HS-NH1. The sequence continues at coordinate 221,477 of NZ_LIYC01000003.1, read as the reverse complement.
GAGGGTTCCCAGTCGTGTCCGCCCAGTGCCGCGAAGTTGCGGCCGTCGTCCCAGGGCACGTAGTCGTGGGGGTGCCAGTCCCGGGTCATCTTTATATGGCGCTCGACCTCGGTCTCGCACACCGGCAGCAGTTCGCGCAGCAGGTCCGAGCCGGTCATGCCGGGGTTGCCGAGGTCGGCGTCGGGGGGTCCGATGAGGGTTGTCACGTGCTCTCCTGGTCGGGGCTGGGGTCGTACCGTTTCACTCTGCGCGACGGGGCGGGTGGTGCTCGTGAGGCAAAAGTCCCGCCTGCATGGGGTCCGACGTCGCGAGTTGGCGACCCGCCGGATCCGGTACTTTCAGACCCATGGCCCCTGTCACGACGGATTCGCCCACCACCGGTCCGACCCCGTCCCCGGTTCGTGCCTACCTCGTCGACGACCACGAACTCGTCCGGCGTGGCCTGCGCGACCTACTCGGGACCGCGGACGACATCGAGGTGGTGGGCGAGGCCGCGTCGGTCGGCGAGGCCCTCGTCGGCATCCTGGCGACCAAACCCGACGTCGCCGTCCTCGACGTCCGGCTGCCCGACGGCAACGGCGTCGAACTGTGCCGGGACGTGCGCGCCGCCGAACCCGGGATCAAGTGCCTGATGCTGACGAGCTACGCCGACGACGATGCGCTGCTCGCCGCGGTCCTCGCCGGCGCCTCGGGATTCGTCCTCAAGCAGATCCTGGGCCACAACCTGGTCGCCGCGGTCCGGACCGTCGGACGGGGTGGGTCACTGCTCGACGACCGGTCCACGGCCGCACTGCTGGCCAAGCTGCGCGACGGCAAGCAGACCGAGAAGGACCCGCTCGCCGAGCTGACCCATCAGGAGCGCGAGGTGTTCGCCCTCATCGGCGAGGGTCTGACCAATCGGCAGATCGCCGAGCGGATGTTCTTGGCGGAGAAGACGATCAAGAACTACGTGTCCCGCATCCTGGGCAAGCTGGACATGCAGCGACGCACCCAGGTCGCGGTGATGGCGACCAGACTCCGCGACGGCAGGGCCTGAGCTATCCGAGGAGGGGCACCGACCAGGTGAGCGTCGTCCCGCCCCTGCGCGTGAGGACGCTGAACGTCCCGTCGCAGTCCTCGGCCCGCCGGGTCAGGTTCTCCAGTCCGCGGTAGGTGACGTCGGCACCGATGCCGATGCCGTCGTCGCTGATCTCGACGGTCAGCACGTCGTCGGCGGTCACCGAGACGGCGATGTGCTCGGCCCGCGCGTGCCGGAGGGCGTTGCTCAATCCCTCCCGCAGGACCGCGTCGATATGCGGTCCGAGCGCGTCCGGCACCACTGTGTCGACCGGGCCGTCGAACTCCACGCTCGGCGAGATCGACGCGTGCCCGGACAGTTCGGAGACGATGTCGATCACCCGCCGTCGCAGCGTCGGGTCGGCATCGGGTCCATAGGCCGTCTGCAGATCGAAGATCGAGGTGCGGATCTGCGCGATCGTGCGGTCCAGGTCGGTCATGATCTGCTCGAGGCGCGCTGTGGCGGCGGCGGGATCGGTGGTCCCGGCGAGCAGCGTCTGCACCGACATGCCGACCGCGAAGAGTCGTTGTATCACGTGATCGTGCAGGTCTCGGGCGATCCGGTGCCGGTCCTCGAGCACCTCGAGATCGCGGGCGATCTGCTGCTGTTCGGCGTAGACCACCGCCAGCGAGGCGACCTCGGCCACACCGGCGAGACCGGCGATCTCCTCGTCGTCCCAGTACGGGCGATTGCGGTGCGTGATCAGCATCCAGCCGAACGCGCCCGACGCGCGTTGCAGTGGCTGCACCGAGGTCCAGCGGGCGCCACGCCGGATGAGCGACTCCGCGATCTGCCCGGAGCGCTGCACCCGTAGAGACGTGGCATCCGGCGCGATGAAGGTGTCGACCTCCACCGGCTCCCCGGTGTGACCGCGCAGTTCCACCTCCCCGGCCAGCTCGGTGAACAGGTAGACATCGACGGCGCCGACCAGGTCGGCGACATCCGCGCACATGCGGGACATGGTGTCCGACAGTGCGATTCCGGCCAGCGGCTCCGACCCACGCCGGGCGAGGACCTGCATCCAGCGATGCCGGGTGCGGGCCCGCTCGAAGAGGCCCGCGTTGTCGACGGCGATACCGGCGGCGACCGCGAGTACCGCGACAACGGTCTCGTCGACCTCGGAGAAGTCCTCCGCGGACCGCTTCTCGGTCAGGTAGAGACTGCCGAAGACCTCCCCGCGCACCATGATCGGTGCGCCGAGGAACGTGTGCATGGGCGGGTGGTTGGCCGGGAAGCCGACCGAGGTCGGGTGCGCGCCGAGGTCGTGGATGCGGTGCAGGCGGGGTTCGTCGATGAGCAGCCCCAGTACCCCGCGTCCGACCGGCAGATGTCCCATGGTCGCCCGCTGGGCGTCGGTGATCCCGATGTGCACGAACTCACTCAGTCCGCCGTCGGGACCGCGCACTCCGAGGGCGCCGTACTGGGCGTCCACCAGACCGGCCGCGACCTCGACGATGCGCTGCAGCGCCCGGTCGAGCTCGACACCCTGACCGACGACGAGGACCGCCTCCAGCAGTTCCCGCAGCAACGCCGGGTCGTCGGCACCGTGGTCGGCGAGCGCGTCGAGGGTCTCGCGGAGCCGGTGGTCGAGCATCACGACGCCCCGGCGGTGTCACCGGCCCGGTCGGAGGACAGTGCCGGCGCCACCTCGGCGGCCCGGGATACGAAGCGGCACAGCGCCTCCGGGATCGAGGCCGGATGCAGATGCAGATACGAGGCGTGCACCGACGCCGTCGTGACCCCGTGCCTCGATGCCCGGCCCGAGGCATCCCGCCACGCCCAGGCGGGTGCGTGCGCGCCGTCGCCCACCCCGCTGCGGTGGAACTCGTGGCCCGTCACGCGTTCGCCGGTCCGGAAGAGGACCGAGTCGCTCACGGCGACGGCGTCGCGATAGCCGAGGGTCAGGGTGGGGCCGAAGTGGCCGGGGATGTCGAGGACGCCGCTCATCGGGTGCCCGTCCAGCTGGGCGCACAGGTACAGCAGGCCCGCGCATTCGGCGTGGATCGGACGACCCGCCGCGGCATGCGCACGGAGGTCGGCGCGCAGGAGTTCGTTGGCGGCCAGCGCCTCGGCGTGTTCCTCCGGGAAGCCACCGCCGATCACGACGCCGCCCGCATCCGCGGGCAGCCGATCGACGAGCGGGTCGAACACGACGACGCGCGCACCGGCGGCGGTCAGCATCTCGGCGTGCTCGGCGTAGCCGAAGGTGAACGCCGCTCCCCCGGCGACGGCGATGACCGGCGACTCGGTCGTCGCGGTACGGCGATGGGGCGCAACGGCTTCCGACGCCGACCACGCCGTCGCATCGGGCACCGATCGTGCGCGGGCGGCGGCCACGATGGCCGGCAGGTCGAGGGCGCCGCGCAGGTGTGCGGTCATCGCGTCCACCGCCGCGACCGCGTCGGCATTGCGTTCGGCAGCCGGGATCAGGCCAAGGTGGCGGGAGGGCACGGTCAGCGACGGGTGACGACGCAGCACGCCGAGAACCGGCAGTCCGACCCGGGCGGCGGCCTGTCTCAGCACCATTTCGTGACGGGGCGAGCCGACCCGGTTGAGGATGACGCCCGCGATCGACACCGAGGGGTCATAGGACAGGAATCCGTGCAGCACCGCGGCCAGTGACTGGCTGTGCCCGGCGGCGTCGACGACGAGGATCACCGGCGCGCCGATGATCGACGCGACGTGCGCGGTGGAGCCCACGCCGAGGGACCCGGCCCCGATGCCGCCGTCGTCGGAGCTGCCGTTGTCGTGGTCGACGATGCGACCGTCGAACAGGCCCATCACGCCCTCGACGACCGCGATGTCCGCACCCGCCGCGCCATGGGCGAACAGCGGCGCGATGCGTTCGGCGCCCACCAGATTCGGGTCGAGGTTGCGCCCGGGACGTCCCGCGGCCACCGCGTGGTAGCCGGGATCGATGTAGTCGGGACCGACCTTGAACGGGGCCACCCGGTGCCCGGCTGCCCGCAGTGCACCGATGAGGCCGGTGGTCACGGTCGTCTTGCCGCTACCGGACGACGGTGCGGCGATCACGACGGCCGGCGTCGAACCGCCGGCGGAGTTCACCATTCGATCCCCTTCTGCCCCTTGCGGCCCGCGTCCATCGGGTGGGCGATCTTGCGCATCTCGGTGACGAGATCGGCGGCGTCGACGAGTTCGGCCGGCGCACGCCGGCCGGTGATCACCACGTGCTGGCGTCCGGGGCGCCGCGCGAGGGTGTCGACGACCTCGGCGGTGTCGACCCATCCCCAGTGCAGCGGGTAGGTGAACTCGTCGAGGACGTAGAAGTCGTGTTCACCGGCATCGAGGCGGCGGGCGATCTCGGCCCACCCGGCCTGTGCGGCGGCGGCGTGGTCGTCGTCGTGGTCGGAGTTGGCGCGCAGCCACGACCAGCCCTGGCCCATCTTGTGCCATTCCACCGGTCCACCGGCGCCGGTCTCGGCGTGGACCCGGTCGAGGGCGAGCATCGTCGACTCCTCCCCGACCTTCCATTTCGCGCTCTTGACGAATTGGAACACCGCGACCCGCATGCCCGCGTTCCACGCGCGCATCGCCATGCCGAACGCAGCGGTCGACTTGCCCTTGCCGTCGCCGGTGTGCACCGCCAGGACGGGCTGGTTGCGGCGCTGTCGCGTCGTCAGCCCGTCATCGGGGATGCTGACCGGAACTCCCTGGGGCACTCGACTTCTCCTTGCCGGTTGCGGGTGGTGGGCGGTGACGGGTGGGCGGGTCGGTCCCGGACGGAGGGCTCAGGCCGCCCCGCGTGCGGGTGCCGGTCCGGTGAGGGCGGTGGCCGACAGCTCGTCCATGGGGATCAGGTCGGCACCGAGGTGAGCCGCCAGATCGCCGGCGAGTCCGAGCCGGACCATGCCCTGCTCGCAGTCGACGACCACGGACCCGATCCCGCGGCGGCGGATGCCGTCCGCGGCCTGCCGGGCGCGTGCCATCGCGCTGCGACCCGAGGCGTCGCGCCCGGAGGTGGCCCGTCCGTCGGTGAGGACCACCAGCAACGGCCGGCGGTCGGGCTCCGCGCGTCGACACCGCTCCACCACGTCGGCGGCCAGTTGCAGGCCCTCGCCGAGCGGCGTGCGGCCACCGGTACGGATCTCTTCGAGGCGACGCACCGCGATCTCGACGGATTTGGTGGGCGGCACCGCCAGTGTCGCGGCGGAACCCCGCGCGACGACCACGGCGACGCGGTCGCGGCGGGTGTAGGAGTCACGCAGCATCTCCACGCACAGCTCGGAGACCGCGGCCAGACGACGCCGCGCGGTCATCGAACCGCTGAGGTCGACGACGAAGACGACCAGGTTGGACTCCTGGCCGATCCGTTGCGCCGACCGCAGATCCGGCGCCGCGATACGCAGGCCGCCCGGCCGCCCGTCGTCGCCCCGTGTCGCCCGGCCGGCAGCGGCGAGCACGGTGCCGAACAGATGGACCGGTCGTTCGGCGTCGAAGTCGACGGCATGGGTGGTGTGCCCACGACGGCTGCGCGCCTTCGAGCGACGGCCCGGATCCCCGTCGCCGAGTCCGTCGACCCGCAGGGTCGGCATCCGACGACCGGTCGGAACAGACGCGGAGCCGAACGCGGGGCCGGGGGCGGTCTGCGGGACCTCGCCGTCGCCGGTCTCGGGCGCGGTGCCGGGATCCTCGGCGGTGTCGGTGTCGTGTGCTGCGCCGGGAGCCGTGGCGGTGTCGTTCGGCTCGGACGCCGGCGGATCGCCCCCGCCACCGGGCGGTGGCGTCTCCGGCGGTCCCGGGTCGTCGTCGGGTGAGTCGGGCCCGGCCGCGTCCTCACCCGCCGACATCGCCTCGTCGAGCTGGTCGGAGCTGAGTCCCGACTCGTCGAACGGGTTGCGGCGGCGCCGGTGTGGCAGTGCCAGCTCCACCGCCGCCCGGACGTCGACGTCTTCGACGACAACTGCTCCGCGCCAGGCGGCGTGGGCGAGCGCGGTCCGCGCCACGACGATGTCGCCGCGGAGTCCGTCGACGTCGAGGTGGGCGCAGATGCCGGCGATCCGGCGCAGTTCCCGGTCCGGGAGCTCGACGGTGCCCACGGCGGCGCGCGCCGTCGCGATGCGTTGCGTCAGTTCGTGTTCGGCGGCGGCGTGGGCGGCGACGAACGACTCCGGATCGGCGTCGTAGGCCATCCGCCGGCGCACCACCTCGACGCGTTCGTCGACCTCGCGTCCGGCCGCCACGTCGACGGCGAGCCCGAACCGGTCGAGCAGCTGCGGGCGGAGCTCGCCCTCTTCGGGGTTCATGGTCCCGACGAGCACGAAATCGGCCGCCTGGGTGTGCGACACACCGTCGCGTTCGATGGTGACCCGCCCGCTCGCCGCGGCATCCAGCAGGACGTCCACGAGGTGGTCGGCGAGCAGGTTGACCTCGTCGATGTAGAGGACCCCGCGGTGCGCCCGGGCGAGCAGGCCGGGGGTGAACTCCGCGCGGCCGTCCCGAAGGACCGAGGTGAGGTCCAGCGAGCCGATCACGCGGTCCTCGGTCGCCCCGATCGGCAGTTCCACGACGCGGCCTGCCGTGTCGTCCACCGACCCGGGCACGCTGAGCAACGGACCCAGGCCGCGCACGATCGTCGACTTCGCGGTGCCCTTCTCGCCGCGGATCAGGACTCCGCCGATACCCGGCGAGATGGCCGAGAGGATGAGCGCGAGCTTGAGCTGCTCCTGGCCGACGACCGCACTGAACGGGTAGCGCACGTCGGCAGCCAGATCGGCGGGGGCCGGGAGTTCACCGAGGGTGGTCATCGCGACCCGGCGCGGAGCATCGACACGTGGGGAATTCCGTCCTCGAGGTAGTCGTCGCCGTCGCGGGCGAAGCCGAACTTGCCGTACATCTCGGTGAGGTAGGTCTGGGCCTCGATCCGGCACGGGCGGTCCCCGACCTCGTCGAGCGCAGCGGTCATGAGGGTCGCCACGAGACCGCGGCCCCGATGGTTCCGCTCGGTGCAGACCCGCCCGATCCGGAAGACCTGCCCGCCGTCGGTCTGGGGTTCCTCGAGCAGTCGCAGCGTGGCCAGGACCGTACCCGCCCCGTCGGTCGCGTCCTCTCCGGCACCCTCGGGCGGGTCTGCACCGTCGGTGATCCAGAACTGTCTCGTGGTCGGCTCGAGGTCGCGTCCGTCGAGCTCGGGGTACGGACACGCCTGCTCGACGACGAAGACCTCGACCCGGAGCCGCAGGATCCGATACAGCGTGGCTGCATCGATGTCATCGGCCTGGGCGCGATGCACCCGCGGTACGGAGATCATGTGTCGTGGTTAGCACACAACGCGGCCGGACTTCATCTCCCGAGAGATCAGCCGGCGGTGGCGGGCGCGAGCCGGCCGGTCTCGGCGGGGGTCTCGTTGCGCTCGGTCAGCTGCAGCGACTTGTTCGTCCAGTCCCAGACCTGGCGGTACAGGTCCCGGTTGCCGTTCAGTTTCTGGCCGAAGGACGGGATGATCCCGGACAGCTTCGACGTCCAGCCCGCGTACTCCTCGGGGAAGCACTGCTCGAGCACCGAGAGCATCGCCGGGACGGCGGTCGAGGCGCCGGGCGACGCCCCCAGGAGGCCGGCGATCGTGCCGTCACCGGCCGCCACGACCGCGGTGCCGAACTCGAGCTGCCCACCGACGCCGGTCTTGCGGATGACCTGTACGCGCTGTCCGGCGGTGATGAGCTCCCAGTCGGCGCCGAGCGCGCGGGGGACGAATTCCGACAGCGTCTTGACCCGGTCGGCGGGGCCGGCGGCGAGCTCGCTGATGAGGTACTTGAGCAGGCCGAACTCCTTCGGCGCGATCGACATCATCGGGAGCAGGTTGCCCGGCTTGATCGACGCGGGCAGATCGGTGATCTTGCCGCTCTTGAGGAATTTGGGCGACCAGCCGGCGTACGGACCGAACAGCAGGCCGGGCTTGTGGTTGATGACGCGGGTGTCGAGGTGGGGCACCGACATCGGCGGCGCACCGACGGCGGCCTGTCCGTAGACCTTCGCGTGGTGCTCGGCGACGAGGTCGGGATTCGTGCAGCGGAAGAACTCACCGGAGACCGGGAATCCGCCGAACCCCTTGGCTTCTTTGATCCCCGACTTCTGCAGCAGGTGCAGTGCACCACCGCCGGCGCCGACGAACACGAACTTCGCGTGCACGGACAGCTTCTGGCCGGTCCGCCCGTTGCGGACCTTCACGATCCAGCTGCCGTCGGACTGCTTGGACAGGTTGGTGACCGAGTGGCCGAAGTAGATGTCGGCGCCCTGCGCGACGTAGTTGAGGAGCTGCTGGGTCAGTGCGCCGAAGTCGACGTCGGTGCCCTGGTCGAACCAGTTCAGTGCGACCGGGTCGGCGAAGTCGCGTCCGTGGGACATCAGCGGCAGCCGCTCGCTGAACTCGGCTGGGTCGTCGATGAACTCCATGCCCTCGAACAGGGTCTGCGAGGCGAGGTTGTCGTAGCGCTTGCGGAGGTACTTCTGCCCCTCCGCGCCGTGGGTGAAGGCGACGTGCGGGATCGGGTTGATGAACTCCGACGGGTCACCGAGGATGCCGCTGTCGACCGCGTGGGCCCAGAACTGGCGCGACACCTGGAACTGCTCGTTGATGGTGAGCGCCTTGTCGATGTTGACGTCACCGTCGGCCGTCTTCGGCGTGTAGTTGAGCTCGCACAGCGCCGAATGGCCGGTGCCGGCGTTGTTCCACGGGTCGCTGCTCTCCGCGGCGGCCGCGTCGAGCTGCTCGAACAGGCTGATCGACCAGTCGGGCTGGAGCTGCCGGAGCAGCGCTCCCAGCGTGGCACTCATGATTCCCGCACCCACCAACGCGACGTCGGTCGTGATCTCCGTTTTCGACACCTGGACTCCACTTCACCTGGTGGGACACTGTGACCTGAGTTCGTCGCGGCACGTCGTCCCGGATGGCACCTTCTCGACCGGGCACTTCTCACCCGATCCTTCTCAACCGCCATTGTCCAGCATGGCACGTCCCCCGACAGAATCGACCTGCGCAACTGTGGGCTGCACGACACCTGGGCAGTCGGTGACCTGTCACTATGCTGGCTGGCGTGAGCGTATCCGCCGCCGCCGACTGGCGGCCCGACCGATTCCTCGACGCCTACCGGCAACGCGTGCTCCCGCTGGGACCCGACCCCGACGGCGAGTCGCCGGTCACCGCGACCCTGGTGCGCCGCGCCGAGACGTCACCCGCACGCGGCGCGGTGCTCTACGTCCACGGCTTCACCGATTACTTCTTCCACGAGCCGCTCGCCGATTTCTTCGTCGACCGCGGTTACGCGTTCTATGCCGTCGATCTCCGGAAATGCGGACGTTCGCGGCAGTCGCACCACACGCCGCACTTCACCACCGACCTCGCGATGTACGACGAGGAGCTCAACGCCTCGTTGCGGATCATCCTCGACGAGGTGGGCCCCGACTGCCGCGTCGTGGTGGCCGGCCACTCGACCGGCGGCCTCGTCACCGCGCTCTGGCTCGACCGGTTGCGGCAGCGCGAGCCGGCCCTGCACGCCGCGGTCGACGGACTCCTGCTCAACTCGCCGTGGTTCGACCTGCAGGGCGACGCGGTCCTGCGCACGCTGCCGGTCACACTGCTGATCAAGGCGATCGCCGCCGTCGCTCCGACCAGGGTGATCCCGAAAGAACTCTCGCAGGCCTACGGCGAGAGCCTGCACGACAGCGCTCACGGCGAGTGGAACTACGACCTGTCGGCGAAACCGCTCGGCGGATTCCCGGTCACCTTCGGTTTCCTCGACGCGGTGCGCAGCGGCCAGCGCCGCCTGCACCACGGTATCGACGTCGGTGTGCCCGCCCTTGTATTACGTTCGGACAAAACGCATTTCGCCAAGACCTACTCCCCGTCCACCGATCATGCCGATGCCGTCCTCGACGTCACCCACATCGCGCGCTGGAGCGGTTGCCTCGGCGGCCGGGTGACCGCGGTGCCGATCCCCGACGCCCGGCATGACGTATTCCTCTCCGTCGCGCATGCTCGTGAGCACGCCTACCGCGAGGTCGACCACTGGCTGTCCGCCGTCCTCTCAACCGAAAGCGAGAATCCCCTATGACCGCCACACAGGTCGTCGACCTGGCCATCATCGGCTCCGGGAGCGGCAACGCCATCCCCGACGACCGGTTCGCGGACAAGACCCTCGCGATCTTCGAGGAGGGCGTCTACGGCGGCACCTGCCTCAACGTGGGCTGCATCCCGACCAAGATGTTCGTCTACGCGTCCGAGGTGGCCGAGATCGCCACCCACGGCGCGCGCCTGGGCGTGCACGCCAAGGTCGACTCGGTCGACTGGCCGGGCATCGTCGACCGCGTGTTCGGCCGCATCGACCCGTTGTCGCAGGGCGGCAAGGAGTACCGGGTCGACCGCTGCGACAACATCACCGTCTACGACTCCCATGTGGAGTTCGACGGGCGGGACGACGACGGCCGGTACCGGCTGGTCACCCGGGACGGCGACACGGTCCTCGCCGCCGAGGTGGTGCTGGCGGCCGGCTCGCGCGCGGTCATCCCCCAGGTCATCGCCGACTCGGGCGTCACCTACTACACCAACAACGACGTGATGCGTCTCGCCGAGCTGCCCGAACGCCTGATCATCGCCGGAAGCGGTTACATCGCCGCGGAATTCGCGCATGTCTTCGGCGCGCTGGGTTCCCGCGTGACGGTCATCGCGCGTGGACCGGCGTTGCTGCGCAAGCAGGACGCCGACATCTCCAACCGCTTCACCCAGGTGGCCGAGGAGAAGTGGGACGTGCGCCTGGCGACCACGATCACCGACGCCGAGGACCTGCCCGACGGCGGTGTCCGCGTGGGGCTTTCCGACGGCACCTCACTCGAGGCCGACGTGCTCCTGGTCGCGACGGGCCGCCGGCCCAACGGCGACCGGCTCAACCTCGGTTCCGTCGGCATCGAACTCGACGAGGAGGGCCGCGTGCGCTGCGATGCACACGGCCGCACCGCCGCCCGCGGCGTGTGGACCCTCGGCGACGTCAGCTCGCCCCATCAGCTCAAGCACGTCGCCAACCACGAGCAGCGGGTCGTCCAGGCCAACCTCCTGAAGGGTTGGGACGAAACCGATCTCGACTCCTTCGACCATCGGTTCGTACCGGCCGCGGTGTTCACCCACCCGCAGATCGCGTCGGTGGGGCTGACCGAGGCCCAGGCGCTCGACGCCGGCCTCGACATCGCCGTCAAGGTCCAGGCCTACGGCGACGTGGCCTACGGCTGGGCCATGGAGGACACCACCGGATTCTGCAAGCTGATCGCCGAGCGCGGCACCGGCCGGCTGCTGGGCGCACACCTCATCGGTCCGCAGGCACCCACCGTCATCCAGCCGGTCATCCAGGCGATGCACTTCGGACAGACCGCACACGAGCTGGCCCGCGGGCAGTACTGGATCCACCCGGCGATGCCCGAGGTCCTCGAGAACGCGCTGCTCGGCCTGGAGATCTGACGGCGTCGGCGAGACCCTCAGAAAATGGTTGAGCGCAGGGCGATCTCGCTGGCGAGGGCCGGAGCGGCGTGCTGCGGAATCCAGTGGTCCACGCCGGCGAGTTCGCAGAAGCGGAAGTCGCCGTAGACGTACCGGCCGCTCCCCTGTGCCTGTTCGCGACCCAGCGCGGTGTCGGCGTCGCTCCACAGCAGCGTCGTCGGGATCTCCACCGGCGGGCAGGCCATCGTCGCCTTGATGTCGCCGGTGAAGTTCGCGCGGTACCAGTTCAGCGCCGCGGTCAGGGCGCCGGGCTCCCGCAGCGGGGCGAGCTCGTCCTCGGTGATCCCCACGGCCCGCAGCTGCGCACCGTCGTCGGCGAGGAGCTTCTCCTCTGCCCCGTCGGTGACGAAATCGAGAATGTACGAGGAGCGTTCGCGCTGATCGCTGCCGGCGAGCGCGTCGCGCATCGCCGACGGATGCCCGGTGCTCCCGACGACGAGTCCGGTGAACCGGTCGGGGTACTTCCCGGCGAGATGCCACGCGAGGATGCCGCCCCAGTCGTGTCCGACCAGGATCGCGTAGCCGATGCCGAGCGCGTCGAGCACGCCGATCGCATCGGAGACGAGGTGGGTGAGGTGGTAGTCGTCCACCCGGGACGGCCGCGCGCCCGGGCTGTACCCGCGCTGGTCGATCACGAGGGTGCGCAGGCCCGACTCGTGCAGGCGCGGCAGAACCTGGTCATAGCAGCTTCCGTTCACCGGGAAGCCGTGCAGCAACAGAACCCACGGGCCGGCCTCCGGCCCCCCGATCCGGACGTCGAAGGTGAGGCCGTTCACGGTCACCTGACGGTGATCTTCAGTCATTGGGCAACGATAACCCGTTCGCAGGATCGCAGCGCCTACAGAGCATCGAGGTGGTGCCGGATGATCGGCGGATTGCGCGGCGGCCCTTGTTCGATGAGACGCGTCACGGCGTCGAGGTCGAGATGTTCGGTGACGAGGTCGGCCATCTGGTCGACCTGCCGGCGACGTTCGGCGTCGACATCGGTGTCCGGTGCCACGCGGAACCCGCGCACCCCGGCCTCGGTCGCCACGTCGGTGAGGAGACGGCGACGGAAGTCGTTGCACGCCAGCAATCCGTGCCAGTGCGTACCCCGTAGGGCCCCCCGGATCGCGCCCTCCGGTCCGTGCCGGTCGTCGACGATCCACGTGTCCTCCGCCGAGCGGGTCACCCGTCCGTGATGGATCTCGTAGCCGCTGATCGCGACCGCGGACGCCGGGTCACCGGCCGATCCGCCGGCGCCGGTGACCTGCCGCACGGTCTTGTCGGCGTCGAACTCGATGTCGAGGTCGAACAACCCCAGCCCGGGCACACGCCCGCGACCGGATTCGACCCGGTCGTCGAGTGTTCGGCCGAGCATCTGGAATCCGCCGCAGACGGCGACGATCGGACGTCCGCGGGCGGCGCGTTCGGTCAGCGCCTCCCCGATGCCGCGCGCCCGGACCCAGTCGAGGTCGGCGACGGTGGCCCGGGTACCGGGCACGACGACGAGGTCGGCGGCCGCCACCCCGGCCGGGTCGTCGACCCAGGTGACGTCGACACCGGGTTCGCAGGCCAGCGCCTCGACGTCGGTCGAGTTCGATATCCGCGGCAGCCGGATGGCCGCGACACGCAACCGGGCGCCCACCGTCGGGCCGGACTCGGTGAACGAGCGCGGTGGCCCGACGCGTCGCCCGACGGGTGCGGCGAGGGAGTCCTCGGCGTCGAGCCACAGGTCGTCGGCGAACGGCACGACACCGAGCGTCGGCCGCCCCGTGATCGCCTCCACCTGGCGGAGCCCCGGTTCGAGGATCGAGGGGTCGCCGCGGAACTTGTTGATCACGTACCCGGCGATCAGGCGCTGATCGGCGTCGTCGAGAACCGCGGTGGTCCCGAACAGGTGTGCCAGCGAGCCACCCCGGTCGATGTCGGTCACCAGCAACACCGGAAGCCGAGCCGCCTGTGCGAGACCGAGATTGGCGATGTCGTTGGCGCGCAGGTTGATCTCCGCGACCGAACCCGCACCCTCACAGATGACCACGTCGAAATCGCGTCGCAGACCGGCCAGTTCGTCGGCGACGACGGCTCGCAGTCGCGCCCGCCACTGAAGATAGTCGGCGGCCCCGACGTCGCCGGCCGGGCGGCCGCGGAGGATGACGTGCGAGCGGCGGTCGCTGCCCGGTTTCAGCAGCACCGGGTTGAACCGGGTGGACGGCTCGAGTCCGCACGCGAAGGCCTGCAACGCCTGCGCGCGACCGATCTCGCCGCCGTCGAGGGTGACCACCGAGTTGTTCGACATGTTCTGCGCCTTGAACGGTGCGACGCGCACACCGGCTCGGTGCAGCGCCCGGCACAGCCCGGCGACGATCAGGCTCTTCCCGGCATCGCTGCTCGTACCGCCCACGAGCACTGCGCCACCGACTGCGTCCACCCGGACAGCCTAGTGGTGGCGTCGTTCACACGGCGCACCGTTCGCCTCGCGGCGCGGTGGCGCTGGATAGAGTGGCCCATCGAAGGGGTCAGCAGTCGTGCACAGCAATGGGGGGTCGTCGGACGTGGAGGTCGTGAAGCCCGGATCCGTGTTCGCCGGGTATCGCGTTCTCTCGCTGCTCGGGCACGGCGGCATGGGACAGGTCTGGCTCGTCGAACATCCGACCCTGGGCCGGCGCGAGGCACTCAAGATCATCTCGCCCAATCCCGCCGACCCCAGCTTCGCCGAGCGGTTCCGCAACGAGGCCCGCACCGCGGCGGCACTCGATCATCCCGGCATCGTGACGGTCTACACGCACGGCGTGGAGAACGGCAGTCCGTGGTTCTCGATGACCTACCTCGACGGCGACGACCTCACCGCCGTACCGATCCTGCCGGTCGCGGATGTGGTGACCATCGTCGGCAAGGTCGCCGATGCCCTCGACTACGCGCACACACAGCGCGTCATCCACCGCGACATCAAACCCGCGAACATCGTGATCGCGCGGGGATCCGACGGCCGGATCACGCGGGTCACCGTGCTCGACTTCGGCATCGCCCGCCTGATGGACGGCGCCAAGATGACCGCCACCAATCTGTTCGTCGGCACCCTCGCCTATGCCGCACCCGAGATCCTCACCGGCGAGGCGGCCATACCGGCGTCGGACCAGTACGCGCTCGCGTGCACCACCTTCCAGCTGCTCACCGGATCACAACCCTTCCCCGGCCAGACCCCGATGGCCTTGATCGCCGGCCACGTCAACACACCCCCACCGCGGATCTCCGGGCGTCGACCCGATCTCGGATATCTGGATCCGGTGTTCGCGCGCGCCCTCGCCAAGAACCCCGCCGACCGGTTCTCGTCCTGTTCCGAGTTCGCCGCTGCCCTCGCCCGGGCCGTCGAGACCGCACCGACGGCGTCCACGCCGCCGTTCGGGCAGCACCAGCCCCCGGGTCGCCCCCAGCAGCTTCCCCCCACCCAGCATCCGCCCACCCAGCACGCGCCGGTACACCCCGCCGCTGCCCACCGGGCCCCGCCGCCCGGCGGTGGTCAGTACGCACCGTTCCCCGCCTACGGTCCCGGCGGCCCGCGTCTCGGCCATCCGACCGGACCGCATGGGCCCGGCCCCGGGCAACGGGGATCCGGCTCGCGGACCGCATGGATCATCGCCGCGGTCCTCGGTGTCATCGTCCTCGTCGTCGGGGTCGTCGGAGCCGCCATCGCCCTCGGCGGATCGGAGTCGGATTCCCCGACGACGGTCGCCGGGTCGTCGACGTCGGGGCCCAGCACGTCCGGTTCCCCGGCCGGCAGCGGCACCTTCGACTCCATCGCGTCCAGCGGGGACAGCACGTGCGCGGTACGCGACGGCCGGCTGTACTGCTGGGGCGGCAACGAGCGGGGCACGCTGGGCGACGGCACGACCACCGACCGCCCGCGGCCCGTCGCGATCACCGGCATCTCCGATGTGTCCGCGGTCAGCATGGGCGGTCTCGGAACAACCTGCGCGATCAGTTCCGGTGACCTCTACTGCTGGGGCTACGGCGTCGGACAGCCGGGCCAGAACGTGCCGCTCCCGACGAAGGTGACCGGCCTGTCACGGGTGTCGGCGGTGTCGGTCGGGTTGACGATCTGCGCGATCAGCGACGGCGACGCCTACTGCTGGCGCAACAACGCCAGCGGGCAGGTGGGTAACGGCAGCACCGGCTCGGTGGACGTGCCGACCCGCGTCGCCGGGTTGACGGACGTGACCGCCGTCTCCACCTCGCACACCACCAGCTGCGCGATCGCCGGCGGCTCCGCGTACTGCTGGGGCAACAACCGCGAAGGCCAGATCGGTGACGGCACCACGATCGACCGCCTGACCCCGACGCGGGTTCTCGGTCTCGATTCGCCGACGTCGATCAGCGCGAGCCTCTACTCGACATGTGCGGTGGCCGGCTCCGGCGGCGTGTTCTGCTGGGGCCAGAACACCAGCGGCCAGCTCGGCGACGGCACCGAGCAGAACCGGCGGACCCCGACCCGGATCGACGTCCGCGGGGCCACCGAGGTGTCGACCGCGGCGTACGGCGGATGCGCCGCCGCCGGCAGTTCCGCCTATTGCTGGGGGTCGCGCAGCGATCAGCCCGACAAGAGCCCGGACCGCGTCAACGGACTGTCCCGGGTCACCGCGGTCACCACCGGGTCGGCGAACGTGTGCGCCGTCGCCGACGACGAGATGTACTGCTGGGGCCTCAACGGGAAGGGTCAGCTCGGCAACGGGACGACCACGACGAGCAGCGAACCGCAGCCCGTCCGGTTCCCCGCCTGACTCCTGGTCGGCCTGACCTCTCAGTTGTCGGGAAGCGTGAGGACCTCGGCTCCGTCGTCGGTGACGACGAGGGTGTGCTCGAACTGCGCGGTCCACCGGCGGTCGGCGGTCACGACGGTCCAGCCGTCGTCCCACATCTCCCATGGCAGCGCGCCGAGGTTGATCATCGGCTCGATGGTGAACACCATCCCCGGTTCGAGGACCGTGTCGACGTTCGGCTCGTCGTAGTGCAGCACGATCAGCCCGTTGTGAAAAGTCTCACCGATGCCGTGGCCGGTGAAATCGCGCACGACCGTGTAGCCGAAACGATTTGCGTAGGACTCGATGACCCGTCCGACGACATTCAGCTCGCGGCCCGGCTTCACGGCCTTGATGGCCCGTTCGGTCGCGATCCGGGTCCGTTCGACGAGATCGACGGCCTCCTGATCGACGTCGCCGGCGAGGAAGGTCGCGTTGGTGTCACCGTGCACACCGTGGATGTAGGCGGTGACGTCGATGTTGACGATGTCCCCGTCCTCGATCACGGTCGAGTCCGGGATGCCGTGGCAGATGACCTCGTTGAGCGACGTGCAGCACGACTTCGGGAAGTCCTTGTAGCCCAAGGTCGACGGGTATGCGCCGTGATCGATCATGTACTCGTGCGCAATCGCGTCGAGTTCATCGGTGGTCACGCCCGGGGCGACGGCCTTGCCCGCCTCGGCGAGCGCGTTGGCCGCGATCTTGCTCGCGATGCGCATCTTCTCGATGGTCTCGGCCGTCTGCACCCAGGGCTCGTGCCCTTCGTCGACCGTCGGCTTCCACACGTACTCGGGACGTTCGATGGAGTCGGGCACGGACCGGATGGGCGAGACGATCCCCGGCGTGAGGGCACTACGAACTGGCATGCGTCCAGACTATCGCTGCCCGTCGCGCCGAGGCCCGTGGGCGGACGACGGACCGATCGCCATTAAGCTCGCCGGGAGGAGCCGACGGCGGCGTCGGGCCGACGATGGAGGTGGTGACGCGGTGCGGACCAGGGGGTTGCGGGCGGCGCTCGTGATGGTGCTGACCGTCCTGAGCCTGTCGGCATGCTTCGTCACCCCGATCGAGCAGGACAGGCACTCGCCGGGTGCGTCGCTGCGCTCCGGTCCGCAGACCGCCACACTCGCGGAGTCCGACGTCACCCCCGTCGTCGAGAATCCCGCCCCTCGGCTGCCCGCCACCGTCGACTCACTCCGGTACGGCGACGTGACCGTCGGCGACGCCGACCGGATCATCGCCGTCGACATCAACGGGACCCTCGGCAACATCGTGTACGCCCTCGGACTCGGGTCCCGCGTGGTGGGGCGCGACACATCCACCGCCTTTCCCTCGGCGAGGTCGCTTCCGGTGGTGACCAACCGCGGACACAGCCTCAACGCGGAATCCGTTCTCGCACTCGACCCGAGCGTGCTGCTCGTCAGCGAGTCGACCGTGCCGACCACCGCGGTCGACCAGATCCGCGACTCCGGGGTCGCCGTTGTGGTCTTCCCGGCCGCCCGCGATCTCGAGTCGAACGACACCCTGATGCGCTCGGTCGCCGCCGCGCTCGGTGTCCCCGACGCGGGCGAGAAGCTCGTCGCCCGGACCGACGCCCAGATCGAGGAAGCGCGCGAACTGGTGCCGGACCCGTCCGGAGATCCCACGATGGCGTTCCTCTACATCCGTGGACGCAACCTGCTGCTGCTGGCCGGGCCCGGATCGGGCGCCGACGACCTGATCGAGGCGCTCGGCGGCCGGGATGCCGGTGCGGCGGCCGATCTCACCGGCGCGTTCACCGCGATCAGCGCCGAGGCCATGATCACCGCCGACCCGGACGTCATCCTCGTGATGACCCAGGGCGCGGCGACGGTCGGCGGACCCGCGGGGGTCCTGACGTTGCCGGGTGTGGCCGACACCGAAGCCGGCCGTAACTCACGGGTCGTCCAGATGGACGAGACCCAGATCCTGGCGTTCGGACCCGAGGTCGGACTCGTGCTCGGCGCCCTCGCGAGGTCGATCTACGCATGACCGACCCGGCACCCACCCGGACGACGACAGCGCCGGCGACCGAACCGACCACCGCGTCGACGGCCTTCCCCTCCCCCGGTGACACACCGCATCGGGTCCGCGACCTCACCGTGGTCGCCGTGATGCTGGTCGCCACCGTCATCCTCGTCATCGTGTCGGCCGGCACCGGCAAGGTGTCGGTACCGCCGCTCGAGGTACTCGGCAGCATCGCCCACCACTTCCACCTCGACCTGGGACCGCTTCCGTCACACCCGAACGGCGAGGGCGCGCTGTGGAATGTGCGATTCCCCCGCATCGTGCTCGGACTGTTCGTCGGCGCCGCACTCGGTGCCGCGGGCTGCCTTCTCCAGGGTGTGCTCGCGAATCCGTTGGCCGAGCCGGGCATCATCGGCGTCTCCTCGGGCGCCGCGGTCGGCGCCTGCCTGATGATCGTGCTGGCCGGAGGGACCGCCGGAGTCGGTGGCGCCGCGGGCAATTGGGCTCTCGCCGGTGCCGCGTTCGTGTTCGGTCTGATCACGGCGGCGGCGGTGTACCTGTTGTCCCTCCGGGACGGCTCGTCGTCGGCGATCATGCTCGTGCTCACCGGCATCGCCGTCAACGCGTTCGCCGCCGGGATCATCGCGTTCCTGACCTTCGTCGCGACCACCGCCGCCCGCGAGCAGATCATCTTCTGGCAGCTCGGCTCGCTCGCCGGACGCACCTGGAGCGAGATCTGGGTCGTGGCACCACTCGTCGTCGCGGGTGTCGCCGCCTGTCTGTTCCTCGTCCATAAGCTCGATCTGCTGGCGCTCGGCGACATCCAGGCCGCCTCCCTCGGCGTGAACGTCGAAGCCGTCCGTCGCCAGGCGATCGTCCTGACCGCGGTGTTGACCGCCGCCGCGGTCGCCTTCGCGGGGATCATCGCCTTCGTCGGCCTCGTGGTACCCCATGTGATGCGCCTCATCGTCGGACCGCGCCACGCGATCCTGCTGCCCACCAGCGTCATCGGCGGGGCTCTGGTCATCACCGCCGCCGACCTCGCCGCCCGGACGATGCTCGGTGACGCCGACCTCCCGCTCGGCATGTTCACGTCGCTGATCGGCGGCCCGGTGTTCTTCATCCTGCTGCGTCGCAGCCGTCATGCGGGTGCCGGATGGTGACCGCCGAGACCCCGGCCACGACGGTCCTGGGCATCCGCGCACGGGATGTCTCGGTCGCCCTCGGCGGGCGCGAGGTGGTCCGCGGGGTGTCCCTCGACGTCGGGCCGGGTGAACTCGTCGCCCTGGTCGGACCCAACGGATGTGGCAAGTCGACGCTGCTGTCGGCGCTGTCGGGCACCCGCACGCCACAGCGGGGACACATCGAGGTCGACGGGCGCGACGTCACGTCGACCTCGATGCGCGAACTCGCCCGCCACCGCTCGCTGGTGACGCAGCAGAACCGGGTCGACACGCCCTTCACCGTGGCCCAGGTCGTCGCGATGGGCCGATACCCGTGGCTGCGGACACCGCGCGCCGCCGACTCCCCCGCCGTGATCGCCGACGCGATGGCGCTGTGTGAACTCG
This sequence comes from Gordonia sp. HS-NH1, assembly GCF_001418765.1. Lineage (NCBI taxonomy): Bacteria > Bacillati > Actinomycetota > Actinomycetes > Mycobacteriales > Gordoniaceae > Gordonia > Gordonia sp. HS-NH1. Next base: position 201,590 of record NZ_LIYC01000003.1, on the reverse strand, counting down.
GCGACATCGCCGACCGCCCGTTCGGACAGCTCTCCGGCGGCCAGCAGGCACGCGTCTCCCTGGCTCGCGCACTCGCCCAGGACACTCCCGTGATGATGCTCGACGAGCCGACCGCGGCCCTCGACATCCACCACCAGGAGCAGGTGCTCGACATCCTGCGCATCCACCGCGACGCGGGCAACGCGGTGCTGCTGGTGGTGCACGACCTGACTCTCGCGGCCGCCTACGCCGACCGGGTGGCCGTGATGAAGGACGGCCGGTTGCTGGCGAGCGGACCGACGTCCGAGGTGATGACCGTCGACCTGCTCAGCCGCACCTACGATCACCCCGTCGAGGTCATCGAGCACGCCGGTCGACGGGTGGTCCTGCCCGTCAGGGCAGAGGGCGCACCGCGTACCCCGGTCCGAGACCACCGAAGAAGTCGCGGGTGACGGCCACCGCGTTGTTCGAGTCCCCGCCACCCACGACGAGGGTCGCGAAGGCGATGTCGCCGCGGTAGCCGGCGAACCAGGCGTGTGACCCGCCGGCGAACTCAGCCTCACCTGTCTTGCCGAACACCGCTCCCTGCCCGTCGATCACCGAGGCCGTACCGCTCGTGATCACGGCCCGCATCATCGGGCGGAGCTGGTCGTAGACCTCGGGCGCCATGGTCGGCGTCGGCCCCTCGACCTTCGTGGGCTTGTCCAGGATGAGTTGCGGCACCGGCGCCTTGGTGCCGTTCGCGACGGTCGCTGCCACGAGCGCGAGGCCCAGCGGCGAGACGAGCACCTTGCCCTGTCCGAAGCCGTCCTCACTGCGGGCGACGAGTTCGTTCTCGATCGGCACCGACCCGGACACGGCGTCGAGGCCGGCGATCTCGTACTGCTGTCCGATGCCCATCGCAGCCGCGGCGTGCGCGAGGTCCGACGGACCCATCTGGCTGGCGAGCTTGGCGAACGTGGTGTTGCACGACTGCGCGAACGCTCGCAGCATCGACACGGTGCCGAGCGAGAAACCGTCGTAGTTCGGGATCAGGCGCGGCCCGATCTGGATCGCACCGGGACATCCGACGGGGGTGTCGGGGGTGGCCATGCGTCGGCTGATCGCGGCCGCGGCGGTCACCATCTTGAACGTCGAGCCGGGCGGGTACAGACCGGTCGTCGCGATGGGACCCTGCCGGTCGGCGGCGGGATTCTGCGCAACCGCGAGGATCCGTCCGGTGGACGGTTGCACGGCCACGAGCGCGATCTGAAAACGGTTGGTGGCATTGACCGCTCGCTGGGCCGCGTTCTGCACCGTCCGGGACAGGCTCAGCGAGACCGCCGGCGCGGGGTCGGGGTCGTGATCGGCGAGCACGTCGGCGTCGAGGCCGTTGGGATTGACCGTGACCACGCGCCAGCCCGCGCGTCCCGACACCTCGGAGTCGACGACCTTCTTGACCTCGGTCAGCAGTGCGGGCGCGAATCTCGGGTCCTCGGGGACCAGTTCCGCCTGTTCATTGGTCACCACGCCGGGGATCGCCAGCTGGTCGCGCAGTCGGTCGAACTGCTCGTGCGAGAGCCGGGCGAGCGGGTACTGCTGCCGGTTGGCGGTGACCTGTTCGGTGATCGTCTGCTCGTCGAGCGACGGGCTGAACCGGCGCAGCACCGCCACCGCGGCGGTCACCGACTCGGCGATCGACGCTCCTTGTTCGGCGGCGGCGACCGGGTCGAAGTTGACGCCGACGACGCTGCCGTTGACCATCACCTCCGAGCCGTCGGCCTCGTTGACCGTGGCGCGCGGCGCCTCGACGATCTGGAGCGAGAGCCGTTGGTCCGCACCGAGTTTCGGATGGATGTTCGTCGATGCCCAGCGCACCGCCCAGCCGTCGTCGGAGCGGCCCATCCGCAGGGTGGCGTCATAGGTCCAGTCGCGACCCCGCGGCAGCGCCCACTGGTAGTCGACGTCCACCTCGGCGGTGTCGCCGGTGACGCGAACCCGGCCGGCCTGCGACTCGAGCGCCTCGGCACCCAGACCGGCCCAGGCCGACTCCATCGCGGACTCCGCAACGTCGGGGGCGTCGGTCAGTGCGGCCGCCGAGGCGACCTCACGGTCGGCATAGGCCTGGAGGAAGCGTTCGGCGGCGCGGCGCGGACCGTCGTCCTCGGAGGCCGAACAGCCGACCGTGGCCACCGTCACGGCAGCACACAGCGCGACGATCACCGCCGGGGTCCATCGAGTTCGCATGCGCCACATCGAGGTCGAGTCTAGGGTGGCGCGGTCGGATTCCCGCGACGCCACGCGGCAGGGCGGTCAGTCGACGAGGACGGTCGCGAAGGTGCCGACCTCGGTGAATCCGATGCGCTCGTACACCGCCCGCGCGGTGACGTTGAAGCCGTTCACGTAGAGACTGGGGATGCGCCCGTGCGCGGCGACGGCCTCCGCGACGGCGGCGGTGCCGCCCAGCCCGAGCCCCTCGCCACGACGGTCGGGAGCGACCCAGACACCCTGGATCTGGCCGACCCGGCGGGACAGCGAGCCGATCTCGGCCTTGAACACCACGTCGGGGCCGTCGAACCGCGCGAACACCCGCTGCGCGGTGATGAGCGAGGCGAGGCGACGCCGGTAGGACCGGCCGCCGTCGCCGGCCGTCGGATCGACACCGACCTCGCCGATGAACATGTCGATGGCCGCGGGCATGTACGCGTCCAGGTCGTCGAGGGTCACCAGCCGCACCAGGGGGTCGGCGGGTACCGCCGAGCAGGTGGTGAGGGCGAGCAGCGGCTGCACCGGTCTGACCTCTCGCGCCGGACCCCACACCGGCTCGATCTGGTCCCACATCTGCAACACGAGTTCGGCGCGGCCGACGATCGATGAACACGCCCGCGGCGCGGCGACGGCGCGGTCGGAGAAGTAGTCGAGATCGCCCGGCGACCCGACGAGCGGGATCAGATTCGCGCCGGAGAAACAGAGCGACGACGCCGGATTGTGCGCCGTCCACAGCTCACCGCCGAGGAGGCGGGGGTTGATCCCGTGCGTCTCGAATCGGGCCGCCACCATGCACATCGCCACCGGGTCGGAGGTGAGGACACGTTCGACGGCAGCCGCATCACGAGCGCCGAGCGGCTTGTCGCCCAGTAGCTTCAGCAACGCCGCTCCTCCTCTCCGGGCTTCCGCCGACCTACGAAACGGTCACCACGGGCGCGCCCACAGTTGTACCGTCTCCAGTTTCTCCTGATTCCTCGGCGATCCGCAGCGCTTCTTCGATCAAGGTCTCCACGATCTGCGCCTCGGGGACGGTCTTGATGACCTCACCCTTGACGAAGATCTGACCCTTGCCGTTGCCGGATGCGACGCCGAGGTCGGCTTCCCGGGCTTCGCCGGGACCGTTGACGACGCACCCCATCACGGCGACGCGCAGCGGGACCTCCATTCCCTCGAGTCCCGCGGTGACCTCGTCGGCGAGTTTGTACACGTCGACCTGGGCGCGTCCGCACGACGGGCAGGAGACGATCTCGAGTTTGCGGGGGCGGAGGTTCAGCGACTGCAGGATCTGATCGCCGACCTTGATCTCCTCGGCCGGCGGTGCCGACAGGGACACTCGGATGGTGTCGCCGATGCCCTCGCTGAGGAGCGCACCGAACGCCACCGCGGACTTGATCGTGCCCTGGAACGACGGCCCGGCCTCGGTGACGCCGAGGTGCAGCGGGTAGTCACAGGCGGCGGCGAGCTGGCGGTAGGCCTCCACCATGATCACCGGGTCGTTGTGCTTCACCGAGATCTTGATGTCGCCGAAGCCGTGCTCCTCGAACAACCCGGCCTCCCAGAGCGCCGACTCGACGAGGGCCTCGGGGGTCGCCTTGCCGTACTTCTGCAGGATGCGCTTGTCGAGCGAGCCGGCGTTGACGCCGATCCGGATCGGGATGCCGGCATCGCCGGCCGCCTTGGCGACCTCCTTCACCCGACCGTCGAACTCCTTGATGTTGCCCGGGTTGACACGCACCGCGGCACACCCGGCGTCGATCGCGGCGAAGATGTACTTCGGCTGGAAGTGGATGTCGGCGATCACCGGGATCTTGGACTTCTTGGCGATGATCGGCAGCGCTTCGGCGTCCTCGGGACGGGGGCACGCGACGCGCACGATGTCGCATCCCGAGGCGGTCAGCTCGGCGATCTGCTGGAGCGTGGCGTTGATGTCGTGGGTCTTGGTCGTCGTCATCGACTGCACCGAGATCGGGTGGTCGCTGCCGACGCCGACCGAGCCGACGAAGAACTGCCGGGTCTTTCGCCGCGGGGCGAGCACCGGGGGTGGCCCGGCGGGCATGCCGAGTCCGATCGGCACGGCGTTCGCGGGAGTCGGGGCGTTCATCTCGTTCACCTCTGGGGAATCGGAGTGTCGGTGTGGTCGGGAGGGGTCACAGGGTGTTCGTCGTGCGGGCTCACGCCGGATGTGTTCACCAGGGATTGATCGGGTTGACGATGTCGGCGGTGAGCGTGAGCACCATGAAGCCGGCCATCACCACCACCGCCGCATAGGTGATCGGGAGCAGCTTGTAGTAGTCGACGGCACCGCCGGGGGCGCGGCCGAACCAGCGCCGCACGGTGTCGCGCCCCTTCTCGTAGCCGACGATCGCCATGTGCCCGCCGTCGAGCGGGAGCAACGGCACCAGGTTGAACAGCCCCAGGAAGAAGTTGATGCTGATCAGGAGCATCCAGAACATGTCCCACAGACCGCGCTCGACGGCCTGGCCGCCGAGCACCGACGCGCCGTAGACGCTGACCGGGGTGTCGAGTGCGCGTTCCCCGCCGGTGACCGCCGTCCACAGGTCACCGATCTTCGACGGCAGCGACAGCAGTGCGTTCCAGGTCTCGACGATGAGGTCACCGGTGAAGGCGAACGCGCCGGGCACGATGTCGATCACGCCGTACTGGATCATCCCCGGCGGGACGTCGTAGGCGATGCCGACCATGTTGTAGGTCTGGGTCTCCGTCGTGCCGTCCGACTTGGTCGCGGTGACCGTGACGGGTTCCGGGGTCATCGTCAGGTCGAGTCGGCGGCCGTCACGGTCGACGGTCAGCGCGACCGGTCCGGTCGACTCGCGGATCACCGGGGTCAGGTCCGACGCCTGGCCGACCGGCTGACCGTTGATGGCGACGATGTCGTCGCCCGGGAGCAGTCCGGCGGCACCCGCGGGACCAGAACCGGTGCACGGGGAGTTCGTCTGGTCGTTGCCGGCGATGGTGATGGTCGACGACACGCACTGGGTCTCGGCGACCCGCGCGGGCACCGGCGGCGGACTGAGGTCGGGCAACCCGAAACTCAGTCCGACGATGATGATCAGCACGAAACCGAGGATGAAGTTCTGGGCCGGTCCGGCGAACAGCACGACGAGGCGTTTCCACGCCTTCTGCTTGTACATCGCCCGGTCTTTCTCGTCCCAGGCGAGTTCCTCGTGCGGGGTCATCCCCGCGATGTCGCAGAAGCCGCCCAGCGGCAGCGCCTTGATCCCGTACTCGGTCTCGCCTCGACGGGTGGACCAGATCGTGGGACCGAAGCCGACGAAGTACCGTCGGACCTTCATTCCCGTCGCCTGCGCGGCCCACATGTGACCACACTCATGCCAGGCGACCGACAGCAACAGCGCCAAGGCAAACAGCGTCACGCCGATCGCGAAACTCACGTACCTACTCCATCCGGATCACGGGGCGTACCCGCTCACGAGGACCGCCGATCAGAAGGATGCGGCCGCGACCAGCTGCGCAGCGCTATCCCGGGCCCACCGATCGGCGGCGAAGACCTCTTCCACAGTACCTGGCGTCCGGGCCCACTGATCGGCCTCGCCGAGCACCTCCTCGATGACCTCGACGATGCGCGGGAACCGGATCGCGCCCGCGAAGAACCCGGCCGCGGCGGCCTCGTTCGCCGCGTTGTAGACGGCCGTCAGGCTGCCCCCCGCGCTTCCCGCGCGCCGCGCCAGCTCGATCGCCGGGAACACCGTGTCGTCGACGGGCTCGAACGTCCACGACGACGCGGTCGAGAAGTCGCACGCGGCCGACGAACCGGGCACCCGGTCCGGCCATCCCAGGGCCAGCGCGATGGGCAGTTTCATCGACGGCGGCGAGGCCTTGGCCACGGTCGCGCCGTCGACGAAGGTCACCATCGAGTGCACGATCGACTGCGGGTGGACGGTGACGTCGATGTGGTCGTAGTCGACGCCGAACAGCAGATGCGCCTCGATGACCTCGAGCGCCTTGTTGACCAGGGTCGCCGAGTTGAGCGTGATCATCGGACCCATCGACCACGTGGGATGGCGGCCGGCCTGCTCGGGGGTGACGTCCTCGAGCTGCGCGCGGGTCCACCCCCGGAACGGGCCACCCGAGGCGGTGAGGACCAGCCGGTCGACCTCGGCTGCCGTCCCGGCGCGCAGGCACTGCGCGATGGCGGAGTGCTCGGAGTCGACCGGCACGATCTGCCCGGGCGCGGCCGCGTCGAGGACGAGTGCGCCTCCGGCGACGAGCGACTCCTTGTTGGCCAGCGCGAGCCGGGCACCCGATCGGAGTGCGGTGAGACTGGGCGCGAGTCCGATCGACCCGACGACCGCGTTGAGGATCACATCCACCCCGGTGTCCGCGACGACCGCGTCGATCAGGTCGCACATGGCGTCGGGCCCGCCGAGCACCCGGCCGCCGAGCCGTTCGGAGAGTTCCGGTGCCCGCGCGGCGTCCGCGACGGCGATCCGCGCGGCCGGGACGCCGAACGCGGCGGCCTGTTCGGCGAGGAGGTCGAGATGCGATCCGCCCGCACCGAGGCCGACCACCTCGAAGAGGCCGGGGTGCTCGGCGACCACCTCGAGCGCCTGGACGCCGATGGAACCGGTGGAACCGAGGATCAGCACACGTGTGGGCACGCACCCATTCTGGACCATCCCGATTCGGCGGACGCCGTCGCCGGTGGCACCGGACAGACCCGCGGGCGGGGTGTGCCGCTATGCTGCTCGGAGAACTACTACCGATCGTCAGACATCTGACGTCCGCGCTGTGAGGAGTGGCTGTGGCAAGCACCGATGTGGAGCACACTGTGGGGCATGGCGAAGGGGGCCACGTCGAGGTCATCGACACCGGCTGGCGCCGCGAGCCCGCCGATGCCCCGTCCGCCCGGTTCGGCTGGCACGGTGCGGCGACCAAGACCTTCTACGGTGCGGCCATCTTCTTCGCGCTGTTCCTGCTCGCGATGATCATCGGCAACCACACCGGCCACATCGAGGACCTGTACCTCATCGCCTTCGCCGTGGGGACGCTGTTCTTCGCGGTCCGCGGCTGGTGGATGAACCGCGGAAAGTGGTCCTGACCGCCACGACACCAGATCCACGAGAAACGCCGAGCGGTGATCCGCTCGGCGTTTCTCATTTCCGCGTCGTCGTGCCTCAGCGCTCTTCGGCTGCCAGCTGTCCGCAGGCGGCGGCGATCTCCTGACCGCGCGTGTCGCGGACGGTGCACGAGACTCCCTGTTCGCGGACACGCCGGACGAACTCGCGTTCGACCGGTTTGGGACTGGCGTCCCATTCCGAGCCCGGCGTCGGATTCAGCGGGATGAGGTTCACGTGCACCAGTGACCCGAGGGCGCGGTGCAGCTTCTGCCCCAGCAGGTCGGCTCGCCAGGGCTGGTCGTTGACGTCCCGGATGAGGGCGTACTCGATCGAGACGCGGCGTCCGGTGGTGTCGGCGTAGTAGCGGGCCGCCTCGAGCACCTCGTCGACCGACCATCGGTTGTTCACCGGGACGAGGGTGTCGCGCAGCTCGTCGTCGGGCGTGTGGAGCGAGACGGCGAGGGTGACCGCGAGGCCCTCGTCGGCGAGACGACGGATCGACGGCGCGAGGCCGACGGTCGACACGGTCACCGAGCGTGCCGAGATCCCGAGACCGTCCGGCGCCGGCGAGGTGATCTGCCGGACTGCGTTCACCACGCGCTTGTAGTTGGCCAGCGGCTCGCCCATGCCCATGAACACGACGTTCGACAGGCGCCCGGGTTCGCCGAGTTCGCCGTCACGCAGCGCACGAGCCGCGGCACGGACCTGGTCGACGATCTCGGCGGTCGACAGGTTGCGATCGAGCCCGCCCTGTCCGGTCGCGCAGAACGGGCAGGCCATGCCGCATCCGGCCTGGCTCGAGATACACAGGGTGTTCCGCTCGGTGTAGCGCATGAGAACGCTCTCGAGGAGGGTGCCGTCGTGCAGACGCCACAGCGTCTTGCGGGTGGAGTCGTCGTCGCAGGAGATGTGCCGGACCGGGGTCAGCAGCTGCGGGAAGAGCTTGTCCCGCACCCCTTCGCGGGAGCCTGCGGGCAGGTCGGTCATCTCGTCGACGTTGCCGTTGAGACGCGCGTAGTACTGACGGGCCAGCTGATCGGCCCGGAACTTCGGCAGCCCCAGCTCGGCCAGCGCCGCGACGCGACCGGCGGCGTCGAGGTCGGCGAAGTGTGTCGGCGGACGCCCGCGTCGGGGCGCGTCGAACACAAGTGGCAATGAGGTCATTTCGCCATTGTCGCATGTCATGATGAAGCGATGACGACACCCGAGGACCGACGGCACACGGGTTCGGTACCTGCGTGGGGCGAACAGCCCGCCGGGGCACCGGTACCGGCGACCGGCCACCCGTACACACCTGATCAGCACTCCCCCGACCCCGACCACCGCGATCGCCTCCGACGCACGGTCGCCGATGTGGAGCACACGCGGACCCGGGCGACCTGGTTCGGCGTGGTGATCGGTGCGATCATCCTCGTCCTGCTCCTGGTCTTCATCGTGCAGAACCTCGACTCGCAGGAGATCGAGCTGCTGTTCTGGGAAGTGAATCTGCCGCTCGGGGTGAGCCTGCTCATCGCGGCCATCGCCGGCGCCCTGATCGTGGCGCTCGTGGGCGGTCTGCGGATGCTGCAGCTGCGGCGTGCGCTGAAGAAGGCCGCGAAGTAGCGCGGACGCCGGGGCGCTTGCCCGCGGGTCAGAGCAGTGCGGTCAGCACGACCCACACCACGAACGCCGACGGCAGCAGGCTGTCGAGGCGGTCCATGATGCCGCCGTGCCCGGGCAGCAGTGTGCCCATGTCCTTGATGCCGAGATCGCGCTTCACCTGCGATTCGACGAGATCACCCAGGGTCGCGCAGACCACCAGGACCGGTCCCAGGATGATGCCGATCCACCAGTGGCTCTCCAGCAGATACACCACGCATCCGACGGCGCCGACGGTGCCGACGACGAGGGAGCCCACCATGCCTTCCCAGGACTTCTTCGGGCTGATCGCCGGTGCCATCGGGTGCTTGCCGAACATCACGCCCGCGGCATAGCCGCCGACGTCGGAGCACACCACGACGACCATCAGCGTGGCCACCCGCGCGGCGCCGTCGTCCTGCACCACGAGGTGCGCGCCGAACGAGGCGAGCAGCGGCAGCCACGCCAGGACGAACACGGTGACCGCGAGGTCGCGCAGGTAGTCGACCGGCGCATTGTTGATGCCCTGTCCGAGGAGCTTCCACACCATGGACACCAGGACCGTCGCCACGAAGGCGACGAGCGCGCCGGTCGGGCCCCAGGGCCAGCTCGCCCAGATGATGGCCTGCCCGCCGACGAGCAGCGGCCAGAGCGCCACCGCGTATCCACCGGTCCGGAGGCGTTTGACGACCTCCCAGGTGGCGATCGCGAAGGCGACCGCCACGAGGCCGTACCAGACCTTCGGTACGAAGATCAGGATCGCGATGATGCTGATGCCGAGCGTGCCGCCGACCGCGATGGCGGCCGGCAGATCGCGCCCCGCGCGCGACTTCTTCTCACCGCCTCGTTGCGGAACCTCGTTCACACCTCGAGCAATTCGTCTTCTTTGTGCTTCACCAGCTCGTCGATCTGATGCACATAGGTCGCCGTGGTCTTGTCCAGTTCCTTCTCGGCGCGGGTGACCTCGTCTTCGCCGGCCTCGCCGTCCTTCTGGATGCGCTTGAGCTCGTCGGCCGCCTTGCGACGCACGTTGCGGATCGCGACCTTCGCGTCCTCACCCTTGCCCTTGGCCTGCTTGACGAGGTCGCGGCGCCGCTCCTCGGTGAGCTGTGGGACGGCGACCCGGATGATCGTGCCGTCGTTGGTCGGATTGACCCCGAGGTCGGAGTTGCGGATCGCGGTCTCGATGTCACGCAGCGTCGACGCCTCGTACGGCTTGATCACGACGAGGCGCGGTTCGGGCGTGTTGATGCTCGCGACCTGCGTCACGGGGGTGATCGAGCCGTAGTACTCGATGTTGATCTTGTTGAACATGGACGGGTTGGCGCGCCCGGTCCGGATCGAACCCATGTCCTCCTTGGCGACGTTGACCGCCTTCTCCATCTTCTCCTCGGCGTCGAGCAACGCGTCGTCGATCATGTTCGTCCTTGTTCCGTTCAGTCGGTGTTCTCGTCGATCTCAGGGTCAGGCGTCGGGTTCAGGTGCTGACCAGGGTGCCGATGCGGTCGCCTGCGACTGCACGGGCGATATTGCCCTGTTGGAGCAAATTGAACACCAAGATCGGCATCTTGTTGTCCATACACAGGCTGAAGGCCGTCGCGTCGGCGACCTTGAGCTCCTTGTCGAGCACCTCGCGGTGGGTGATCTCGGTGAACATCGTGGCGTCGGGGTTGGTGCGCGGGTCGGCGTCGTACACACCGTCGACCGCCTTGGCCATCAGGACCACTTCGGCCTTGATCTCCAGCGCTCGCTGGGCGGCGGTGGTGTCGGTGGAGAAGTACGGCATCCCCATGCCCGCGCCGAAGATCACCACGCGCCCCTTCTCCAGGTGTCGCTGTGCACGCAGCGGCAGGTACGGCTCGGCGACCTGTCCCATCGTGATGGCGGTCTGCACCCGGGTCGAGATCCCGCGCTTCTCCAGGAAGTCCTGCAGCGCAAGGCAGTTCATGACCGTGCCGAGCATGCCCATGTAGTCCGAGCGGCTTCGGTCGAGGCCTCGTTGCTGCAGTTCGGCGCCGCGGAAGAAGTTCCCGCCGCCGATCACCACGGCGACCTGGACACCGGAATTGACGACGTCGGCGATCTGGTCGGCGACGGTGCCCACCACGTCGGGATCGAGCCCGACCTCTCCTCCACCGAACATCTCGCCGCCCAACTTCAGCAAGACCCTACGGAATCCATCCCGCCGGATGGGGTCGGACGCTTCACTCATCGGCTTCCTCACTCGTCGGTTCGGTGAACTATCGTACGTCTTCACCGGAATCGACCCGCGACACGCGTCGTGCGCGCCGCGGGAGAGTTCACCCGCGCAGTGCCGCCTCGAACTGCGGCCAGGCACGATGCAGTTCGTCCTGCCAGTACGGCCATGCGTGGGTGCCGCCCTCGTAGAGGTGGAACGTCGCCGGGACACCGATGTCGCGCATCCGGCGCCGGAGGTTCCGCGTGCACTGCGCCGTGGCCGTCTCGATCACCGCCCCGACCGCGATCTGGTCGAACAGCTTGGAGCCGTTGCCGTCGATACCGGGACCGTCCAGGGTGTCGTATCGGCCCGGCATCCCGGACCCGTTCGACACGTAGATCGACGTCCCCCGGAACTCCTCGGCATGCAGGTACGGGTCGTTGGCACGCCAGGCCGGATCGTCGGGCGGCCCCCACATGTTCACAGTGTTGGCACCGCCGCGGCCCTCGACAACCATCCGGACGACGGCCTGACCGAGCGGATCGCTGGTCTGGGCACAGCCGCTGAACGAGCCGAGTGCCTGATACACGGACGGTGCGTGAAGGGCCAACTGGAACACCGACGTGCCCGCCATCGAGATCCCGGCGATCGCATTGCGTCCGGTGGCGCCGAAGCGGTCGTCGATCGTTGCGGGCAGCTCCTCGGTGAGGAAGGTCGCCCATTTCTGCCTCCCCAGCACGGGGTCGGGTCGCTGCCAGTCGGTGAAGTAACTCGCCGCGCCACCCATCGGGACGACGATGTTGACGTTCTCGTCGGCGAAGAACGTCCGGATGTCGGTCCGGTCGAACCAGCTGCTCCCGCCGTCGCCGCCCGCCGCTCCGTTGAGGAGGTAGAGCGTCGGCGCGGGCCCGGTTCCGCGGGCGGGCCACACCTTGACCGGAACCACCCGGCGCATCGCGGCGGACCGGACGCCGACCTCGATCTCGCCTCCGCGCTGAACCGTCTCGGCGACGATGCGAGCGGGCGCGGGCGACGCGGCGGCGGGCACCACCATTCCGAGAGTCGAGACGACCAGCGCGGTCACGAGTACGGCCACCCGCATCGGCGAGTGCCTGCGCCACGCCCGATCCACGTCGGCAGACCCGTCGTCCATACCCCTCGCCTTCATCCGGGTGCGACCGGCGTCACACGCAACCACGGCAGTGTGCCCGACGCACCGCCGGATGTCCACATGGGTCAATCGTCCGGCACCACAACGGCATTCGATGACACAGAGAGACGAGGACTGTTACAGCGTCTCATCGCACCGTGGTTGTCCCTGTTTCGGCGACCGCCGAGGTTACCGTGCGGTAAGGTCCGTCCCGGTCGGCCGCTCCACCGTCCGGGGAACCTCGGGCACCTGTCGTGCATCGGTCGCCGAATCCACTTTCCCGCAGGCGAATCGAGGTACACACATGATGAAGTTCGGCCTCATCGAGGAATGGGAGCCCCGCGCCGGTCACCTGACCAGCTGGGTGGCCTCCCTCGCTTCGGTGACGAATGCCGATCGGGCTCCTGTGCATCCCTCCCCGCCGTCCCACCAGCAGGAGGAGTACCTGCGGGTGGCCTGGCGCAACGAGTCCGCGGGGTTCCGTTTCGCCCGGCTCTGTCTCATGGCGTTCGACGTCTCGGCACCTCTGGACGTCTCCGCGATGACGATCGCGGTCAACGAGTTCGTGCGGCGCCACGACAGTTTCCGGTCCTGGTTCTCGATGGAGGACGACGGTTCGGTCCTCCGCCATCTCGTGCCCCCGGAGGTCGTCGACATGGTTCCGGTCGCATACGGCGACCGCGACGCCCCGCAGCTGCGGACGCATGTGCAGGACGAGACCTCGGGGCCGTTCAACTGGGACTGTTTCACCTTCGGGGCCATCGAGTGGGAGGGCGGGTTCACGCTCTACGCCGCGGCCGATCACCTCAACACCGACGGGATCTCACAGGCGATCACCTGCGTGGACCTGTTGTCGCTCTACATGAATGAGGCCTTCGGTGGCGACGTCGAGCTGCCCCCGGTCGGCAGCTACCTCGACTACTGCGCGCGCGAGCGCGACGTGTCGCGCCGGCTGACCCGTCGATCGCCGCACGTCCAGCGCTGGATCGATCTGGTGCAGGCGAACGGTGGGCGCCTGCCGAGTTTCCCGTTGCCGCTCGGCACCGGCGGACAGACGTATACGCGCAGCGCAATCGTGAACTCGACCCTTTTCGACGAGCCCACGGCCGCGCGTTTCGAACAGATCTGTCGCGAGCTGGGAGCCAACATGATCGCCGGGATCATGACGGCAGCCGCCCTCGTCTATGCCGAGTTCACCGGCCGGAGTGAGTATTTCGGGATGACGCCGAAGAGCACGAGGTCGGGCGCCGCGGAGCTGAAGTCGGTGGGCTGGTTCACGAGTCTGATCCCGGTTCCGCTCACCGTCGACGACGACACGACGTTCCGCTCGCTGGCACCGGAGGCCGCGCGCAGCTACGAGTCCGGAAAAGAGTTGACCGACATATCGTTCCACCGGGTCCTCGAACTCGTGGAACCCGGCGACGGCATCGCGGTCCGGTCCGGCTGGGCGGTGCCGATGGTGTCCTACATCGACGTCCGCAAGCTCCCGGGCGTCGAGATCTTCGAAGCCGGGAACGGGTGCCTCTTCGGTAATCGCGGCAGCAGCGAGGAGGTGTACATGTGGGTCAACCGGTTCTCCGGCGAGACCTCGATCACGTTGCTCTACCCCGACACCGAGATCGCTCATGAGTCCGTGACGCAGTACGTCGAACGATTCGTCGCGGTGATGTCGGCGGTCGCCGACCTGGGCGACTACCGACCCTCGCTGCCGGCTCTCGCACCGTGACCGCCGGCCCCGCGGCGGGACGGCGGCCGACCGGCGCGATCGGCGATCGCCCGGGAGCCTGGGCTGCTCTCGCGGGATGCCTGCTCGGGGTGTTCATGCAGATGCTGGACACCACCATCGTCAACATCGCCCTGCCCGATCTCGCCCGGGACCTCGGCGCGTCGACGTCGCAGCAACTCCTGGTGCTGACGGTGTACACGCTGTCGTTCGCCTGCACCCTGCTGACCGCGGCGACACTGGGGGCCCGAGTCGGACGCCGCCGGATGTTCGTGATCGGCATGGTGGCCTTCACCGTCACATCGGTGCTGTGCGGTGTGTCGACCGGGCCGGGTGAACTCATCGCGTTTCGCGGGTTACAGGGTGTCAGTGCGGCGCTCATGTCTGCGCAGACCCTGGCGCTCATCGCGGCCCTCTTCGACAAGAGACGCCACGGACTGGTCTTCGGCGTCTACGGGGCCGTGGCCGGTCTCGCCGCCATCCTCGGCCCGGTGGTCGGCGGATTCCTCGTCGACGCCGACGTTCTCGGATGGGGCTGGCGAGCGATCTTCTTCGTCAACGTCCCACTGGGCGTGCTCTCCTGCCTGCTCGCCCACCGCCGCCTGCCCGACGCCCGTGAGCCGACGCCGGGACGGGTTGACGTCCCGGGTGTGGTCATGTCGGCGACGGCGCTGTTCCTGCTGCTGTACCCGCTGGCCCTCGGACGCGAGATGGGGTGGCCCCCGATCCTGTGGGTGATGATCGGGACGGCCGGAATCCTGTTGGCGCTGTTCGCCCTTCACGAATTGCGCGTCGACGCCCGGGGTGGCACTCCCCTGCTGCGACCACAACTGTTCGCCTCCCGCCGGTTCACGGTCGGGCTTCTCCTGTCGCTTCTGTTCTTCAGCGTGTTCGCCGGGTTCTTCTTCACCGTGTCGATCTCGGCCCAGTTCGGACTCGGCTACTCGGCGTTCCGGACCGGGATGCTGGCACTGCCCTTCGCGATCGGTGCTGCCGTCGGCTCGCTCTGCTCGCCACGGGTGGTCGTCCGGCTCACGGCGCCGCACACCTTGACGGCCGGGTCCCTCGCCGTCGGAGCCGGA
This sequence comes from Gordonia sp. HS-NH1, assembly GCF_001418765.1. Classification (NCBI taxonomy): domain Bacteria; kingdom Bacillati; phylum Actinomycetota; class Actinomycetes; order Mycobacteriales; family Gordoniaceae; genus Gordonia; species Gordonia sp. HS-NH1. Next base: position 186,514 of record NZ_LIYC01000003.1, on the reverse strand, counting down.
TTCGTCTGGCTCGCGATCATCATCGAACCGGCAGCGGAGACCTTGCCGTGGCCCGGCATCCTCGGCCCCCTCGTACTCGGCGGTCTGGGGACCGGCCTGTTCATCGCACCGTTGCAGGCCGTGATCCTGTCCGACACGACCGAGTCCACGGTGGGCACGGCAACCGGGACGATCCCCACGGCTCAGCAGATCGGCGCCTCGATCGGACTGGCGGTCGTCACCCTGTTCTTTTTCGGCCAGGTGGCCGCGCAGACCGCCGAGACGGTTCCGGTTGTACGAGCCGAACTCGTTGCGGCGCTGCCGGACTCACCGGTTCGCCCGGTGCTGCACGTGGCGGTCGCCGATCGTTTCGCATCCTGCGCGGGCGAGCAGCTGAGGTCCGCTCATCCGGAGCGACCGGCGCCGGCCTGCGCGGGCGGCCCGACGTCGCCGGCGATCACGGCGGTCGCGGCGCAGGCGCGGCCCTGGACCCAGGACGCGGCGCGGTCGGTGACGGCCCGGACTTTCCTGGCCGCCCTGCGGACGACCCTGGTGACGCTGGGCCTCGTCGCCGTCGCGATCGCGGTGCTCACGACAACGCTACGGACGCGACAGTCCCCGTGAACGCGCATCGCCCCGTCTCCTCGGCGGAGACGGGGCGATGTGTGGCGAGTTCGATCAGGCCTGGCCGACCTCGAACCGGGTGAAGCCCTTGATGGTCACGCCGGCATCGTCGAGAAGTGCCTTCACGGTCTTCTTGGAGTCCTGGACCGACGACTGGTCGAGCAGCACGACGTCCTTGTAGAAGCCGTTGACGCGACCCTCCACGATCTTGGGCAGAGCCTGCTCGGGCTTGCCCTCCTCCTTGGCGGTCTGCTCGGCGATACGACGCTCGTTCTCGACGACGTCCGCGGGGACCTCGTCGCGAGTGGCATAGCGCGCCTTGAGAGCAGCGACCTGCATGGCGGCGCCGCGGGCGGCCTCTTCGGCACCCGCGCCCTCGCCGGTGTAGGACACGAGCACGCCGACGGCCGGGGGCAGATCGGATGCACGCTTGTGCAGGTACACGGCCACCGGACCGTCGTAGTAGGCCACGCGACGCAGCTCGAGCTTCTCGCCGATCTTGGCCGAGAGTGCCGCCACGGCCTCATCGACGGTGCCGTCGCCGAGCGGAGTCTTCTTCAGCTCGTCGAGATCGTTCGTCTTCGCCGCGGCCGCCGCGTTCACGATGTCGTCGGCGAGCTGCTGGAACTCACCGTTCTTCGCGACGAAGTCGGTCTCGGAGTTGATCTCGATGAGCGCGCCGTCCTTGGCCGCGACCAGGCCCTCGGCGGTGGAGCGCTCGGCGCGCTTGCCCACGTCCTTGGCGCCCTTGATGCGCAGTTCTTCGACGGCCTTGTCGAAATCGCCGTCGTTGTTGGCCAGCGCGTTCTTGCAGTCGAGCATTCCAGAGCCGGTGAGCTCACGGAGACGCTTCACATCAGCTGCGGTGTAGTTCGCCATCGTTGGCGAGCCTCCTTCGGGAAGTGTGTTGGGACCGGACTGCAGTGCAGTGGGACTACTGAGCAGCCGGTGCGTCGGCCGCGGCGTCGCCGCCGGCCGGTGCTGCGGCCTGGGTCAGCAGTTCCTGCTCCCACTCTGCCAGCGGTTCGCCGCTGCCGGCCTCGGGCTTGGCGTCGCCGCTGGCGGCACCGGCACGGGCCTGGACACCCTCGGCCACGGCCGAGGCCACGACGCGGGTGAGCAGCGCTGCGCTGCGGATGGCGTCGTCGTTGCCCGGGATCGGGTAGTCGACGAGGTCGGGATCGCAGTTGGTGTCCAGGATCGCGATGACCGGGATGTTCAGCTTGCGTGCCTCACCGACGGCGATGTGCTCTTTGTTGGTGTCGACGACCCACACGGCCGAGGGGACCTTGGCCATGTCGCGGATACCGCCGAGCGTGCGCTCGAGCTTGTTCTTCTCGCGGGTCAGCATCAAGATCTCTTTCTTGGTGCGGCCCTCGAAGCCACCGGTCTGCTCCATGGTCTCGAGCTCCTTCAGGCGCTGCAGGCGCTTGTGGACGGTCGAGAAGTTGGTGAGCATGCCACCGAGCCAGCGCTGGTTGACGTACGGCATGCCGACACGGGTCGCCTCTGCGGCGATCGATTCCTGGGCCTGCTTCTTGGTGCCGACGAAGAGGATGGTGCCGCCGTGGGCGACGGTCTCCTTGACGAACTCGTACGCCTTGTCGATGTAGGTCAGCGTCTGCTGCAAATCGATGATGTAGATGCCGTTGCGGTCGGTGAAGATGAATCGCTTCATCTTCGGGTTCCAACGGCGGGTCTGGTGCCCGAAGTGTGCGCCGCTGTCCAGCAGCTGCTTCATGGTCACGACAGCCATGATCGTCCTTTTCTCGCAGTTGTCGTCGGCACCGTCGGTACCGACCCTGGCGCCTGCGGCCGAGTGCCACCCGATACGGCATGGGCCGTCCGGGACTGCTCACTTGGCGTGTGTCCGTCGACTGTGCTGGTCAGGGCGTCGAAGCCCCGAGCGGCACAGAACTGAATGCAGGCGCGCGAAGTCACCTCATCAACGCGCGATGAGGTGCGGTCAGAAGTTTACGCCGCCACGGAACGAACACCAAAACGCCTTCGCCCACGTCGGGGGACGGATCCGGCATCGAGACGCCGATCCGGCGGATCCCACTCGGCCTCCGGTGCGTCCAACCACCGTGCGAACTCCAACGCCACGCATCGTGGCCGCCATCCTGCTCGCCGCCCTCTGGTTCGCCGCTCCGGTCGTCACGGCCGCCTCCGGCGAGGCGTACACGGTACCGCTGGCGCCCCGGCCGACCGTCGTGACGGCCTACGACGAACCCGAGAAGCGGTGGCAGCCGGGACATCGGGGCGTCGACCTCGCCGCCGGGCCCGGCCAGGCCGTCCGCGCGGCAGGCGCGGGCCGGGTGCGGTTCGCGGGAACCGTCGCCGGACGGCCGCTGGTCTCGGTGTCGCATCCCGACGGCGTGATCACCACATACGAGCCGGTCGAGGCCGGCGTCGACGCGGGCGACCACGTCTCACGCGGCGAGATCATCGGAACGGTGATCGGCGGGCATCCGGGATGCCCGGTGCTCGTCTGCCTGCATTGGGGCGCTCGGCGCGGCAGCGGGCGCGGAGCGGACTACCTGGACCCCCTGGGTCTGCTCGGCGCGGTGCGAGTCCGGCTCAAACCGATCGGATGACCGCCGGACGGGCCGAACGGATGCGCCTCAGGCGCGGGGGTGCGCCTGACGGTGGACGGCGCGTAGGCGTTCGACGCTCACGTGGGTGTAGATCTGCGTTGTCGCGAGCGACGAGTGACCGAGTAGTTCCTGGACGACGCGCAGGTCGGCGCCGCCCTCCAGCAGGTGCGTGGCGGCGCTGTGCCGAAGTCCGTGCGGTCCGGTCGCCGGCCCGCCGCTCGCGGCGACCGCGCGTGCCACGACCGAGCGCGCCATCCGCTGGTCGAGCCGACCACCGCGGGCGCCGAGGAGCAGCGCCGCCCCCGAGGCGTCGGTGACCAGAGCCGGGCGCCCGGCGCGGAGCCAGTCGTCGACCGCGCGCGCGGCCGGCTCGCCGTACGGGACCGAACGTTCCTTGTCCCCCTTGCCGATCACCCGCATCACCCGCCGGTCGGCGTCGACGTCGCCCACGTCCAGCCCGCACAACTCCCCCACGCGAATCCCGCTGGCGTACAGCAATTCCACGATGGCCCGGTCGCGCAGGGCGAGCGGGTCGTCGGGCGCGCGGTCTGCGCTGGTGGCCGCGATCGCGGCCTCGGCCTGGGCGGGAGCCAGCACCGCGGGCAGCGTCCGGTGGGCCTTGGGCGCCTTCAGTCGCTGCGACGGGTCGGTGGCCAGATACCCCTCCCGGACCGCCCACGCGCAGAAGGTCTTCGCCGCCGAGACCTGTCGGGCCACGGTCGTGCGCGCCGCCCCGCGCCGGGTCAGTTCGGCGAGCCAGGCCCGCAGTAGGGCGAGGTCGATGTCGCCGACCGCCACACCCCGGGCGCCGGCGAACGAGACCAGTGCACGCGCACCACCGACGTAGGCACGGATCGTGTGCTCACTGCGCCCTTTCTCCAGGCGCAGGTGGTCGGCGAAGTCGTCGAGCATGGTCACGACCTCATCGTGTCGGGCATCCGGGTGCAACCGCACACGCGGCGTCGTGGCCGAATCGATGCCCGATCCCCAGACGTCGTCAGCCCTGGGCGCCGACCCCTTCCTCCTCGGCCCGCAGGTCGGCCTTCCACTGGCGGAAGCCTTCCTCGGTCCGTCCGCGCCGCCAATATCCGGAGATGGAGGCGTTCGCCGCCCCCACTCCGCGCTCCTTGCGGACGTAGGCCCGCAGATTGTGCATGACCGCCTGCGCCTCACCGTGGATGAACACGTGGGGCTCGCCGTCGAGCCACTCCGTGGCGCGGACCGCTTCGATCAGCGGCGCGTTGTCGCCGGCGAGTGAGTCGTCGACCTCGCCCGCGGGCCCGCCGCGATGCACCCACGTGATCTCCGCCCCGGCGGGCGCGTCGAGATCGAGTTCGTCCTCGGGTCCGGCGACCTCGATGAACACCTTGGCGACGGCGTCGGCGGGAAGCGCTTCGAGGGCAGCGGCGACCGCGGGGAGGCCGGCCTCGTCGCAGGCCAGCAGGTGCCAGGGGGCGTCCGCACGCGGGCGATAACCGCTGCCCGGTCCGATGAAGCGGATCGTCTCGCCCGAGCCGACCGTGGCCGCCCAGGGACCGGCGATGCCCTCGCTCCCGTGGACGACGAAGTCGACGACGAGCTCACGAGCGGCCGCATCGACGCGGCGAACGGTGTAGGTCCGCAGCACCGGCTGACGCTCCGGGGGCTCGTTGGCACGGACCTCCTGCAGATCGAACGGCTCCGGGTAGGTGACACCCGGCGGTGCGAAGATGAACTTCACATACATGTCGGTGTCGGGTTCCCCGGACTTGCCGACTGCCGGCTGGAAGTCCTCGAACCCTTCACCGCCCAGGTACAGGCGCACGAAGTGCGGACTGATCCGCTCGCTCCGGAGCACCGTCATCGTGTTCACGCGTTTCGCCATCGAACCTCCCTTTTCAGAGGTCACCTTACGCCCCTCCGTTTAGGGGACCCTTAGCTTTAGCCGAGCGAACCACCCATCCGCAGTTGTAAGGTTTTCTACTGATCAAGCGATGTGCATCTGAGACTTTGCCATTACTAAAATCAGACGTCGTGAGACCCGACCAGAGGTGACTCCATGCCGGATCAGCCCGTGGATCAATCCACCCCGCGCCGCGGTTCACGGCTCAGCGTCGACGACTGGCTGGAGGCGGCGACGCAGATCCTGGTCGACGACGGCATCGACGCCCTCAAGATCTCACGCCTGAGCGCCCGACTCGGCGTGACGAAGGGCAGCTTCTACTGGCACTTCACCGACATCGGTGCGCTGAAGACCGCGCTCGCCGAGCACTGTCGGCAAGCACAGTCGGCAGCGGCCGCCCGGATCGAGTCACTCGAGTCCCTGCCGCCGATCGAACGTGTCGACGCGCTGGCGCGACTGCTGTCCGATCCACGTCGCCGGGCGATGGAGTCGGCCCTGCGGCGGTGGGCCGAGACCGATCCGACAATCGCGGATTCGGTCGACCGGCTCGACTGCCGGATCTTTGCGATCGCGATCTCCGCGATGCGTGAACTCGGGTTCTCCGAGGCCGAGGCACATGCTCGCGCCACCACACTGCTGTACGCGGGGATCGGCTACGTCCATGCGCACGGCCGACTCAACGAGGCGACGGTCGAAGATCTGCATGTCATCATCGACATCCTCACCCGCCGCTGAGGTCACGCCAGCCGCCACCGTCCGTCGACGTTCTGCACGTGTCCCGTGACGTCGAGGTGCGCGAGCGCCGACCGCACCACCCCGATGTCGAGGCCCGCGGCGAACGCGATCTCGTCGATCCCCACGCCGCCGCGGCCGGGAATGGCGTCGTGGACCCGCAGCTGCTCGGCGTCGAGCCCGTCGGTCGGCTTCGCGCGGCCGCGGCCGATGTCACCGCCACCGTCGGGGCGCACCAGGTTGACGACCGACGCGACGTCGGAGACCAGCACCGCGAGTTCGTCGGCGATCATCCGATGGCAGCCGACCGAGGTCGCCGATGTGACCGGGCCGGGCACCGCCCCGAGCGGCCGGCCGAGCTTGCGCGCCCACGCGGCGGTGTTCGCCGCGCCGGACCGTCGCCCCGCCTCGACCACCACGGTCGCACCGCTCATCGCCGCGACCAGACGGTTCCGGGTGAGGAACCGGTGTTTGGCGGCCGTCGTCCCCGGCGGGTACTCACTGATCACCGCGCCCGTGCGCGCGATCGCGGCCAACAGAGCCGAGTGCGACGCCGGATAGTCCCGGTCGATCCCACAGGCCATCACCGCCGCGGTCACCCCGCCCGCCGCGACGACCGCGCGGTGAGCAGCGCCGTCGATGCCGAACGCTCCCCCGGACAGCACCGCGAAACCCTGGGCCGACACTCCCGACGCGAGCGTCTGCGTGACGTGTTCGCCGTAGGACGACGCGGCGCGCGACCCGATCAACGCGACCGACGCCGCGGCCAGGTCGTCGAGCCGGGCGGGGCCGCGTACCCACAGCGCGAGCGGTTCACCACCGCGCGCCGCGGTGTCGGCCTGCCCCAGCGCCAGCAGCGACCAGGCCGGCCATTCCGGGTCGGCTCGGGTCACCAGGCGCGCACCGATCCGCTCGGCGGCGTCGAGATCATCTGGTGCACAGTCGGAATCGAATCGAGCCGCGGTCGCGGCGAGCACCGCGTCGTGACCGGCGGGCACGGTGCGCCGGCGGATCGCCGACGCGGCCTCGACGGGGCCGATATCGTCGACGAGCGCGATGACCGCGGCACAGGGCGGTTCGGCGACCCGCGCCAGGTAGGCCCAGGCGATGGACTCGGGAGGATGGGCGGTCACCAGGTCGCTCCTCTGTCTCGGTACAGAAGTGCCTGCGCGACATCGTCTTCGACGGGACGCTCGGATCCGCGTAGATCGCTGAGGGTCCAGGCCAGCCGCAGTGCCCGATCGGCGCCGCGCGCCGTCACGCGTCCGTCGCGGAGGAACAGTTCGATGGGCCGCAGTACGTCCGGTGGCAGCCGGAACCGCTGGCGCAACGCGGACCCGGGGACCTCGGCGTTGGTGCGCCACCCGAACTCCGACCACCGCTCGATCGCGGTGGCCCGCGCCGCGGTGACCCGGGCGCGGACGTCGGCACTCGACTCGCCGGCACCACTCATCAGCGCGGCGTTCCCCGGCGGGTCCATGCGCACCCGGATGTCCACGCGGTCGAGCAGTGGCCCCGACAGCTTGCCCAGGTAGCGCCGCCGGACGACGGCCGTGCACACGCAGTCCACATCGTGGGCGGGCGCGCACGGGCACGGGTTCGCCGCGAGGATCAGCTGAAAGCGCGCGGGATAGACCGCCATGCCGTCACGCCGCGGCACCCGCACCTCGCCGTCCTCGAGGGGTTCCCGCAGGGATTCGAGCGACTTGACACTCATCTCGGCGCACTCGTCGAGGAACAGCACTCCTCGATGCGCCTTGGACGCCGCGCCCGGCCGGGCGAAACCGGTGCCGCCACCGAGCAGGGCTGTGATCGACGAACTGTGGTGCGGGGCCACGAACGGCGGTTCGGTGATCAGTGGACGTCCTGGCGACAACTCCCCCACCAGGGAGTGGATGGCCGTCACCTCCAGCGAGTCCTCGAGACCCAGCGGCGGCAGGATGCCCGGCAACCGCCGCGCGAGCATCGTCTTGCCGATTCCCGGCGATCCCGTCATCAACACGTGATGCGCTCCGGCCGCGGCGATCTCGAGCGCATGCCGGGCCTCCTGCTGCCCCACCACGTCGGCCATGTCCGGAATCGGTGGCGCCTTCGAGGCCGTCGCGTCGTGCACGGTGTCGAGCACATGGTCTCCGGCCAGCCACTGGGTCACCTCTTTGAGACTCGTCGCGCCGCCGACGTCCATCCCCTCGACGAGCGCCGCCTCGGCAACCGTCTCGATCGGCACGACCGCCCGCCGGTATCCCTCCTGGCGTGCGGCGATCACCGCCGGCAACACCCCGCGGATCGGCCGCACGCTGCCGTCCAGACCGAGCTCGCCCAGGAAGACCGTCGACGACAACTTCTCCGCCGACACCTGTTGGGTGGCAGCCAGAATCGCGACGGCCATCGACAGATCGAACCCCGAACCGACCTTCGGCATGTCGGCCGGCGACAACGCCACCGTCACCTTCAGCTCGGGAAAACTGAACCCGGAATTCTTGATCGCAGCCCGCACCCGGTCCCGCGCCTCCCGAACCGACGGGTCCGGATTGCCCGTCACCGCGAATCCCGGCAGACCCGAACTCACACTCGCCTGCACATCGACCACCCGCGCGGCAAAAGCATTGAGCCCCACCGCCTGTGTTTGCCCCAACATGGGCACAGTCTCGCCGGTGCCATGCGTCGCGAACGGTCCCGAACCACTCGGACAGACGATCTGTGGATGAGGCCGTGGTTGTCCACCATGGTCACGCCTCGAGGTTCGCCTCGGTGCGAACGCGATTGTCGGGAGCGCACGCGAGGGAGCCGCGCTACCTGCCGAGGCGCTTGACTAGGCTCGACAACCGATGAACCACGGAACTTTCGACGATGCGTTCGTCGGTGATCTCGACCGGCTGCTGCGATGGCGACGCGACGTCCGTCGCTTCAGCCGCGAGCCACTGGAACCACATCTGCTGCCCCAGATCCTCGACGCGGCCGAACTCGCGCCGTCGGTGGGCAACAGCCAGCCGTGGCGCTGGGTCGAAGTGCGGTCCACCACGGCCCGAAAGGCGGTGCGCGACAGCTTCACCCGCTGCAATGCCGATGCGCTCGACGGCTACACGGGCGAACGCGCACAGCTGTATTCGTCACTCAAGCTCGCCGGTCTCGACGACGCTCCCGTCCACCTCGCCGTGTTCTGCGAACCCGCTGTCGCCCAGGGCCAGGGACTCGGCCGACAAACAGTGCCCGAGACGTTGGAGTATTCGGTCGTCACCGCGATCTCCACACTCTGGCTGGCGGCGCGGGCCCGGGGCGTCGGGGTGGGTTGGGTGTCGATCATCGAACCCGACCGGGTGACCGCGGCTCTCGCGGTCCCGTCCGCGTGGAAGCTGGTCGCCTACCTGTGTATCGGCTACCCGGCCCATGATTCGGAGACGCCCGAACTCGAACGTGTCGGCTGGCAGGCTCGGACTGCGTCTGAGGAGCGCCACTTCGTGCGCTGACACCAGATCGTGACCCGCTCGACCACGCGTTTGTGCACAACACCAGTAACAATAGTCACGTCCATCACTTCTGTCACAAGAGTAACTGGAGGGCGTGCGTGTCGAGCCGTCTCACCACGAGTGTCCGGCTGGCACTCGCCGGGGTCATCGCGTTCAGCGGTACCGCGATCGCCCTGACGACCGGCGCCGGCGTCGCCCACGCCGCACCCTGCGGCAACGCGAGCACCGGATCGAGTGTCCTCGGCTTCGGCTCCAGCGGATCGAGTGGTTCGAGTGGCTCGGCGGGGTCCTCCGGCGGCTCGAGCATCCCGAACCCGGGTCCCCAGGCGCCGCTGGTCCCCTATGTCGGGTCCAAGTCCCGCACCGTCGGGTGGGTGACGGGCCCGCTCAGCGCCAACCGGACGTACAGCCGGTTCGGGATCGGGGGCACCGATCTCGGCGTCGCCTGGGACAACGGCCGCGGACAGACCCTGATGGCCTTCGGGGACACCTTCGGCAACTGCAACGCACCGGGGCAGCAGTGGCGACACAACGTGCTCCTCCGCACCGACGACGACGACCTCGCCAACGGCCTCTCGGTTCCCGACGGTCGCGCCGGCGACGTGACCTCGGGTTCGGTGATCGCGCCGGGCCAACCCAACTACGCGCAGGAGCTCATCCCGTCGGTCGGGATCTCCAACGTCGAGGTCACGACCATCCCCACCGCGGCCATCTCCCTCCCGCACGGCGACGGCTTCCGCCAGTACGTCAACTACATGTCGGTGCGATCGTGGGGTTCGCCGGGCAACTGGGTCACCAACTTCTCGGCCATCGCCCATTCCGACGACAACGGCCAGACCTGGGTCACCGACCAGGACACCATCCTCATCAATGCGCCGGTGTCACTCCGACTTCCCGGCGAGTTCCGCCCGATCGAGTTCAACAACGGCAAGTTCCAGCAGAACGCCTACGTCCGCGGCCGGGCCGGGACCCCCGACGCGGAGTACGTCTACCAGTACGGCACGCCGAACGGGCGATTCGGCGCCGCGTTCCTCGCCCGCTTCCGGCCGGCGGACATCCTGTCACTGAACGCGTACGAATACTGGGCGGGGAAGAGCCGCGGCTGGGTGGACGACATCGCCGCGATCCCCGACGACGGCTCCGCGATCGTCGTCGGTCAACCGGTCACCGAACTCTCGGTCGCCTGGAGTCCCTATCTCGAGAAATACATCATGCTCGACGGCGACAACGACATCACGCTGCGCACCGCGGACCGTCCCGAAGGCCCGTGGAGCGCACCGAAGACCATCGTGCCCCGCGGCGCCCTCGTCGTCTACGGACCGATGATGCTCCCCGGTTCCCCCGCGCTGCAGGGGGATTCGAAGGACCTGTACTTCAACGCATCGCGTTGGAGCGACTACAACGTGATGCTGATCCGCACCGACCTGAGCAAGCTCTGACGCGTTCAGCTCAGACGTAGACGCCGCGGTGGTGCCGAACGCGCGCACGGGCCAGGTCGTCGGGTGCGGCCTGGTCGAGCCGCACACTGACCACGTCGAACCGGATCTGCGACCACCGGCGGTCCTGCGCGGCGAGCCACAACCGGGCGAGCCGACGCATCCGCGCGAGCTTCGTCGGCGTGACCGCCATGACCGGATCGTCGTAGGTGCGACTCGCGCGGGTCTTGACCTCGACGATCACCAGGATCGACCCGTCGGCCGCGACGAGATCGAGTTCGCCGTATCGGGTACGCCAATTGCGTTCCAGGACAGTCCAACCCAGCGATGTCGCATAGTCCGCGGCCACATCCTCACCGAGCCGGCCGATGTGTCCGCGTCGATCGGGGCGGGGATGTCCGCGCGGTTCAGCACTCATGCCGATCAGCGTCGCGCAGAACCGCTTTCGATCACCGCTCGAATACGAGCAGAGCCCTGATCTGTGGACGATCAGGGCTCTGTCAACAGCTGCGCTCTCACTTGAGAGCGGGCGCGGGATCAGGGTTCGTCAGGCAGTCGGAGTTCCGGCTTCTCGAGCTCTTCGATGTTGACGTCCTTGAACGTGATCACGCGAACCTGCTTGACGAAGCGCGCCGGACGGTACATGTCCCACACCCACGCATCGCTCATCCGGAGTTCGAAGTACACCTCGCCGTCGGTGTTGCGCGGGATCATCTCGACGGCGTTGGCGAGGTAGAAGCGCCGCTCCGTCTCCACCACGTAGGTGAACTGCCCGACGATGTCCTTGTACTCGCGGTACAGAGAGAGTTCCATCTCGGTTTCGTACTTCTCGAGATCCTCAGCACTCATCCTGTCAGCCTATCCCTGTTGTCGTTTGCGCTGGTGACCACACGTGCCGCGACATTACGGTACGACATGCGGTGTTGTGGCGACGGGCCTGCCGCGTCGATGCGCGACATGTGCAACGCCGTGCTGTAGCCCTTGTGGATGGCGAAGTCGTACCCGGGCAGGTCGTCGTCCATGGCGATCATGATGCGGTCTCTGGTGACCTTCGCGATGATGCTGGCGGCGGCTATGCACGCGGCGGCCCCGTCTCCCCCGATCACCGGCAGCGACGGCGCGGTCAGCCCCGGCACCGCGAAACCGTCGGACAGCACGTATCCGGGCTTCACGTCGAGTGCCGCCACCGCGCGCCGCATGCCTTCGATGTTGGCGACGTGGATGCCGATGCGATCGATCTCTGCGGCCTCGATGATCACCGCGCTCCAGCTCTGTGCGTAGCGCGTCACCGATCGGTACAGCCCCTCACGTGTCCGCTCGGTCAGCTTCTTGGAGTCGTCGAGATCGGCGAGGGATGCGAGCTGGGTCGGTTTGAGCACGCACGCCGCGACCACGAGGGGCCCGGCACACGCACCGCGACCGGCTTCGTCGACACCGGCCACCGGCCCGAGACCCTGGCGGTGCAGTGCGAACTCGAACGTCCGCAGGCCGGCAGCGCGACGGACGGGCGAACGCGGAGGCCATCGAGTCGTCACGGCTCACCCATCACTGCTGCGGATTGAACGAACCGACACCACCGATCCGCGAGAAGGGATAGATGATGAAACGGACCTTGCCGCGGATATCGCTCACCGGGACCGTGCCCTGGTACCGGTCCTCGACGTGGTAGCGCGAGTCCTGCGAGTTCAGGCGGTTGTCACCCATCACCCACACATTGCCCTCGGGAACCTTGATCGGACCGAAGTCGGGGCCGAGACACGGGGGCACCTGATTGCCCGGACCGGCCACGCCGGGCCCGAACGAGGCGACCGTCTCCTCCTGGAGCTTCATGTCGATGTAGGGCTCACGCAGCGGGCGGCCGTCGACCTTGACGCCGACGCCCTCGTCGTTACGGCATTCGACGGTCTGACCGCCGGTGGCGATGACCCTCTTGACGAGATTGTTCTCGTCGGGCGGCGCGAAACCGAACCACGAGAGGGCGTCCTGCGCCTTGTGCATCACCGGATTCGTCGACCGGGGTGACACCCAGGCGCCGTTCCACGACTCCGACGGCCCCTTGAAGACGACGACGTCGCCGGGCTGCGGATCACCGAACCGGTAGGTGAGCTTGTCGATCACGATGCGGTCGTTCGTGCAGCCGTCGCAGCCGATGAGGGTCGACTCCATCGACTCCGACGGGATCACGTACTGGCGACCGATGAAGGTCTGCAGAACCCAGGTGAGGAGCAGGACGCACCCCACGATGATCACGACTTCGCGCAGGAGCGAACCCGATCCGGATGTACGCTTGCCGCGCTCGTCGGCTGGGTCGTCCCGGTCGGTCTTCAACCGCCATGGACGCTTGGCGTCCTCGTCGCGGTCGCCGCCGGGGGCGTCGTGGGGTCGCTGTGTGTCGGCCACCTCGTCAGGTTAGACGCGTCAGCGCTTTTCCTTGATCTTGGCTGCCTTGCCGCGCAGGTCACGCAGGTAGTAGAGCTTGGCGCGACGGACGTCACCGCGGGTGAGGACGTCGATCTTGGCGATGTTCGGGCTGTGCACGGGGAAGGTGCGCTCGACGCCGACGCCGAAGGACACCTTGCGGACGGTGAACGTCTCGCGCACGCCGCCACCCTGACGACGGATGACGACGCCCTTGAACACCTGGACGCGCTCCTTGCTGCCCTCGATGACCTTGACGTGGACGTCGAGGGTGTCGCCGGGGCCGAAGTCCGGCACGTCGTCGCGGAGGGACTGCTTGTCGAGGAAATCGAGCGTGTTCATGTGGCGTGGTCCTTGTCTGGCGGAAAACGTTGAGCAGAGGAACCTGGCGGCCCGTGGGCTCGACCGGTTCGTGCTCCGAGTCGTTGGCGTCGCTGCCGACGGTGTCACTGACGTCGAGGTCACGGACGGCCCCGGAGACGGGGCATCGTCGGCAGGCAACCCGACTATTGTGCCAGAGACACCCCGGGCCGACGAAATCGCGGTGCGGCACTACACGCGCGGGCCGACGACCACCACATTGCCGGCCTGCAAGGCGGAGACGGTGGCCGGGTCCATCGGGGTCGCCGCGGCGATCGCGGTGGGCGTGACTCCGGCGTGCACCATGTGGTCGAGAATCGCGAGTTCCGGCGCCCGCCCGTCGGCGGTGAGCGCCTCGTCGTCGGCGAGTTCCACCCCGGCCCGTTGATATGGCTGCGGGTCGTTGGTCCCCACGACGACCACCCGCGTTCCTCGTGCACCGGTCCCCACCCCCACCGCCGTCCGGAACCAGCCGGCGATCGACGACGGAACCGTCGTCTGCAGTCGCTCGGCTCTCGCCCGCAACCAGGTCAGGTCGGCGGCGCCGACCCCATCGCGGCCGGTGCGCGCGGCGGCGCCGGCCAGACCGCCGACACCGGCGGCCACCGCTCCCGCCGCGCCCATCGCCCCGAGCGGCATCATCGGCATCATGCCGCTCGTCGCCGCGGGCGCACCCGCGCTCTGCCCCGCCTCGCCCGACCGTTCGGTGTGGTCGTCGCCGGCGGCGGTGAGTGCCATCCGGCCCGTGCTCGCGGCTTCGACGCGCCACGTGTCGTCACCGATCGCGGAATTCACCTCCGCGCGCCGCACGTCGCGGTCTGCGATCAGCGCGATCACCGACATCTGCTGCCGGGTCTCGGTCACCGTCCGGGCATAGGCGTCCAGCGACGTCCCCAGTGCGCGAAGCCGGTCCGCCGCCCCGGGCAGATCGGCCGCGGCGCTCCGTCCGAGGCCGTCCACGACGGCCTGGTGAAACCGGCCGGCCGCACCCTCATCCCCCGTGTACGAGTCGGTCGCCGACGCCACCGCTCCGGCGAGGCCGTCCAGTGCATCCGCCAGTTCCCGGGCGCGCTGCGCCGAGTCGCGCAGGGCGACGGTGTCGGCAGTCGGCCACGTCCCGGGTGCCAGCCTCTCGGCGATCCGCTCGGCCTCGTCCGGCATCATCGGACGTCCCCCCGACCGATACGCGTGGACGCGTCGGCGTCGGTGGCGAGGAGCGCATCCACGCCGGACACCAGGGCCTGCCGGTGCGCATCGAGCCGGTTCTCCGCGTCGTCCAGGGACTCGGCGGCCGCCGCGACCGCCGGCGAGAAACCCTGCCGGAATGCTCGAGCCGGGTCACCGACGCCCACCGCCGCGTCGACGTCGCGGAGCAGCGCGGAGAGTTGGGCTCGCACGTCCGCGAGTCCCACCGTCGCCTCCGCGACACGCAGCGCCAGTGCGGCGGCCGCGCCGGTGTCCGCCGCGACCCGGTGGCGATCGGCGTCCGCGACCGCGACCGGATCAGGAGTCGCCATCGGTCACCACGCGCTCGAGACGGGCGTCGGCGTAATCGATCGGCAGATCCGCTGCGGTGGAGAGCACCTCGGCGGATCGGGTGCGCAGGGCGGTGTCCGCTTCGGCGATCAGCGTGGTGAGCAGGGTCGACAGCTGATCCGCGCGGTAGCGTCGAAGTGCGGCGGGTTCGATCGCGATGTCCACCGCGAGTCCACGCGCGTCGACCGTCACCGCGACGAGCCGATCGTGACTGGTGGCCCGAGAGGTCAGCTGAGACAACGCTTTCCGAATACGGTCGAGTTCGCTGCGCTGCCGGTCGAGTTCGTCGACCATGGCCGAATACCCCTGCATCCCCGAACCCCCTGCGAGTCGAATCCCTCGCGAATCCTAGCCCGGATCGCGCGGATGGTCCGTGGCGGAGTCCACAGCGTCCGTGAGAAGGTCGGGTCGTCGCGCGCGCGTGCGTTCGAGGGCCTGTTCCGCACGCCACCGGGCCACCTTCGCGTGGTCGCCACTGAGGAGCACCGACGGGACGTCGAGACCACGCCAGGTCACCGGCCGTGTGTAGCTTGGACCTTCGAGCAGGCCGTCGGAGAACGAATCCTCTTGATGCGACCGAGGATTGCCGAGCACACCGTCGAGGAGACGCACGGTCGCCTCGATCATCGCCATGACCGCGACCTCTCCCCCGATGAGGACGAAATCGCCGAGGGACACCTCTTCGACGCGCACCCGCCGGGCGGCGTCGTCGAAGACGCGCTGGTCGATGCCCTCATATCGGCCGCAGGCGAACACCAGGTGCTTCTCCGCGCTCCAGCGACGGGCCGTCTCCTGGGTGAACGGCACGCCGGCGGGGGTCGGCACGATCAGCAACGCGTCGTCGGGGCACACCTCGTCGAGGCACGGACCCCACACGTCGGGCTTCATGACCATCCCGGGTCCGCCTCCGTAGGGCGAGTCGTCCACGCTGCGGTGGACGTCGTGCGTCCAGTTCCGCAGGTCGTGCACCGTGACGCTGATTCGTCCGGCATCGATCGCCTTGCCCAGCAGGGCAACTCGGAGCGGATCGAGATATTCGGGAAAGATCGACACGACGTCGAGGCGCATCACGGCGCCTCGTCGATCGAATCCGGATCCAGCAATCCCTCGGGTGGGTCGATCACGATCAGTTCGCGACTGACGCTCGGCACGATCTCCCGCACGAACGGGACGAGCACCTCGCGGCCGTCGGTCGTCCGCACCGACAGCAACTCGCCGCCGGGCAGGTGCAGGACCGATTCGACGACGCCGACCGCGGCGCCGTCGACCAGTTGCACGGGCACGCCTTCGAGTTCGTGATCGTAGAACTCGTCCGGGTCGTCGGAGGGCTCCACCTGCGAGGAGTCGATGAGGAACAGCGTGCCGCGCAGGGCGTCGGCCGAATTCCGGTCCGCGACGGCGGCCAGGGACACCAACAGCCGCCCGGAATGCTCCCGGGCGGCTGTGATGGTGAAGTCCCGTTCCCCGGCACCGCGCGGCAGACGGCCGCGCAGCACCGCGTTCGGGGCGAAACGCACCTCGGGCTCGTCCGTGCGGACGTCCACGACGATCTCCCCACGGATTCCATGTGACTTGACCACACGGCCGACGACGAGATCCACGATGCGTTCGGTGTTCGGGTTCTCGGTCAGCGGTCGGTGTCGACGATGTCGACGCGCATCCCGCGTCCGCCGATTCCGGAGACCAGGGTGCGCAGCGCGGTCGCGGTACGACCGTTGCGCCCGATCACCTTGCCGAGATCGTCGGGGTTCACGTGCACCTCGACGAGCCGCCCACGGCGGCCGGTGACGAGGTCGACCCGGACGTCATCGGGGTTGGAGACGATTCCGCGGACCAGGTGCTCGACCGCGTCGGCGACGACTGCGCTCACGCGTCACCCTCGGCGGCGGGCGCCTCGGCAGCCTCGTCGTCCTTCTTGGCGGCCTTCTTCTTCGGGGTGGTCGCGGCGGCGACGGGCTCGTTGTCGGCGGCGGCGAGCGCGGCGTTGAACAGGTCGAGCTTCGACGGCTTGGCCTCGGCGGTCTTCAGGGTGCCCTCGGCACCCGGCAGGCCCTTGTACTTCTGCCAGTCACCGGTCACCTTGAGGATGGCGGCCACGGGCTCGGTCGGCTGCGCGCCGACTCCCAGCCAGTACTGGGCGCGCTCGGAGTCGACCTCGATCAGCGAGGGCTCTTCCTTGGGGTGGTACTTGCCGATGGTCTCGATGACGCGGCCGTTGCGGCGGGTGCGGGCGTCGGCGACGACGATGCGGTACTGCGGGTTGCGGATCTTGCCGAGCCGCGTGAGCTTGATCTTGACAGCCATGTCTACTTCTCTTTCGTGTGGTCACTGCGCAATTCAGCAGTCCGCCCGGAATGGCGGACCCGGTTTTGCGTCTGTATCGGTGTGACCGTCGGGCGGCCGTAACCGGATCCGACGAACCAGCGAGCCATTGTGCCAGACCGGACCGCGGACACCGAATCCGACGACCGGGCGGTGAGCGATGCCGGAGTCGGAGGCGCCGATGTACCGGCATGTGGTCACCCACCCCGCGAGGACGACCACATGCCGTACGTCGCTCTTCCGTCACTCATCGGTGTCGGCTCATCGGTGTCCGGGCTCGCGACACCGCCGGAGCCTCCCTCGACCCCTGGCTCCGACGGTTCCGCGTCGCCGAACCCAGGCTGAGAGGATCCGGCGTGGACTGATCCGGTTCGCAGATAGGAGAACCGTTGCAACGCCGTTGCTACGTTACGTGGCGGTAAGAACGCCAACCAGAGGCCGTCGTGTGTCGTTGCTCACACGATGTGGCGCCCCGACGACACCACTGCTAGCGGGTGTCGCAGGACGCCCAGATCGTCGCAGGGGTCGGCCGCATAGACCACGAAGTCGGCGCGATGCCCGTCCTCCAGGACGTCGGCGCCGAGCCAGCGCCGGGCGTTCGTCGAGGCGGCCGCGATCGCGGCCGCGGGACCCAGGCCGATGCCGGACAACGCCTCGATCTCGTCGACGACACGACCGTGTTCGACGAATCCGCCCGCATCGGTCCCGGCGAAGATCTGCACTCCGGCCTCGCGCGCGGCGTCGAACACCTTCGGCGCACCGGCGTGCAGAGCGCGCATGTGCGCGGCATAGGTCGGGAAGCGCTCGGCGCCGTCGGCGATCCCGGGGAAGTTCTCGACCTGGATCATGGTGGGCACGAGAGCAATCGAGCGGTCGACGAGCTGATCGATCAGATCGTCGGTCAACCCGGTGCCGTGCTCGATGCAGTCCACGCCGGCGCCGATCAGGTCGACCAGCGCGTCCGTTCCGAAGACGTGGGCGGTGATCCGCGCGCCGTGCTCGTGCGCCACGGCGACCGCCGACTCGATCTGCGCACGCGACCACAGCGGGGCCAGGTCGCCGACCTCGCGATCGATCCAGTCCCCGACGATCTTCACCCAGCCGTCGCCGGCCTGCGCCTGCCGGGCCACCTCGGCCGCCAGTTCGTCCGGATCGTCGAGGTCGACGCCGTAGTCGCGCAGGTACCGCTTGGGCCGTGCGATGTGCTTGCCCGAGCGGATGAAACGAGGGCACGCGGGATCGTCGTCGAGCGGGTGGGTGTCCAGCGGCGACCCGACCTCGCGGATCAGCAGGGTGCCCGCCCGGGCATCGGCATAGGCGAACCCGCGGGCCTGCTCGATGTCGACACCGAGGCCGGGTGCGATGCCCACATGATTGTGGGCATCGACGAGTCCCGGCAGGATCCAGCCGCCGTCGACCGCCGTCTCGGCGTCGGGAACCGGTGTGGCACTGATGGTGTCACCGTCGACCCAGAACTCGATGGGCTCGGCGGTCAGCGGGTCGGTGCCGCGATAGTGCCGGGTCACTTCTTCTTTTTGGGCTGCTGGAACTGCGACACGTCGAGACCCTCGAGCCCCGGCGGCAGCTGATCGAGGCCGGCCGGCATGTTCGACAGGTCCGGGAACCCGGCCGGCATACCGCCTGGCATGCCCGGGAAACCGCCGCGCACCTTCGGCGGCGTGGGGCCGCGGCCCTTACCCTTCTTGCCCTTGCCCTTCTTGCGGTTGGACTTGCGGTTCATCCCGCCCATGCCCATCCGACCCGACATCTGCGCCATCATCTTCCGGGCCTCGAAGAACCGGTCGACGAGCTGGTTGACCTCGCTCACCGTCACACCCGACCCGTTGGCGATACGGATGCGGCGCGAGGCATTGATGATCTTCGGGTTGTCGCGTTCGGCGGGAGTCATGCCGCGGATGATCGCCTGGACCCGGTCGAGTTGTTTGTCGTCGACCTGCGACAGCACGTCCTTCATCTGGCCGGCGCCGGGCAACATGCCCAGGATGTTGCCGATCGGGCCCATCTTGCGGATCATCAGCATCTGCTCGAGGAAGTCCTCGAGGGTCAGCTCGCCCTGCGTGATCTTGGCGGCAGCCGCTTCGGCCTGCTGCGCATCCCAGTGCTGTTCGGCCTGCTCGATGAGCGACAGCACGTCGCCCATCCCGAGGATGCGGCTGGCCATGCGGTCGGGATGGAAGACGTCGAAGTCCTCGAGCTTCTCGCCCGATGACGCGAACATGATCGGCTGGCCGGTCACCTCACGCACCGACAGCGCCGCACCACCGCGCGCATCACCGTCGAGCTTGGTCAGCACGACGCCGGTGAAACCCACGCCGTCGGCGAAGGCCTCGGCGGTGGTCACCGCGTCCTGGCCGATCATCGCGTCGACGACGAACAGCACCTCGTCGGGCGAGGTCGCGTCGCGAATGTCGGACGCCTGCTTCATCAGCTCGGCGTCGATGCCCAGACGGCCGGCGGTGTCGATGACCACGACGTCGTAGTGCTTGCTGCGTGCCTCGTCCACACCGGCCTGCGCGACCGAGACCGGATCGCCCGCGGTCACGCCGAGCGTGCCCTCACCGCCCACGCTCGTGCCCGGATGCGGCGCGAACACCGGCACACCGGCGCGTTCACCGACGATCTGCAGCTGCGAGACCGCGCCCGGCCGCTGCAGGTCACAGGCGACGAGCAGCGGCGTGTGCCCCTGCTGCTTGAGCCAGTTACCCAGCTTTCCGGCGAGCGTCGTCTTACCGGCGCCCTGGAGGCCGGCCAGCATGATGACGGTCGGCGGGTTCTTGGCGAACCGCACTCGCCGGGTCTCGCCGCCGAGAATGCCGACGAGTTCCTCGTTGACGATCTTGACGACCGTCTGCGCCGGATTCAGCGCCCCGGAGACCTCCGCACCCTTGGCGCGCTCCTTGATCCGGGCGATGAAGGACCGGACCACCGCGAGCGAGACGTCCGCCTCGAGCAGCGCGAGCCGGATCTCGCGGCAGGTGCGGTCGATGTCCGCGTCGGACAGCCGCCCCTTGCCACGCAGATCCTTCAGGGCACCGGTCAACCGGTCGGAGAGGGAATCGAACATGGTCCCATCCTTCCATGTGGGTCCCGGGACCGAACATCTAGGAGATGGGCACTCCGGACCGGCCGGTCCCGCCATAGGACTGCGGCCCGTCGCCGTCTTCCTCGCGCACCGGCCGCGGAGGCGGACAGACCGCGACGACGGCCTCGGCCAGTTCGGCCCGCGCGTCCTCGGTGTCGGTCGCCAGCCGGAGGCCGAAGATGTCCACGCCGGTGGTGCCCAGAGTCGACACCTTGGCCCATCGGATGTCGGCGCCCCGCTGCTCCAGGACCGCGCTGACCCGGCTGAGCAGGCCGATGCGGTCATCCGAGCGGACTTCCAGCACCGCCTCCCCCGCGGGTGCGTCGAGCCACGTCACCCGTGGCGGTGCGACGGCGAACAGCGCGGGCACCGCGTTCTTCGGATGCCCGGCCCCGTCCACCTCGGGATCGGTGCTGCCGGCGCTCGCGCCGATCGTCACGACGGTGCCGGGAATCGTGCTGACGGTCCCGATCGTCGGGATCGGCGAGTCCCGTTCGCGTGCGTCGAGCCGCGCGAGGACGTCGATCTTGCCGTCGACGGCAGCGATGAGCTGCTGACGCAACAGACCGGCATCGGGCGGACTCCCGAACATCGGGACCACCTGGAAGGAGTTGATCGCCTTGCCGTCGGCGCTCTGCGCAGAGGCCGAATGGGATCGCAACCCACCGAGGGCCAGCACCCCGGCCATCTTCGACAGCAGGCCGGGCTGGTCCGGCGCGACCATCGTGACGCGGTAGGTGTGCTGGCCGTCCGCCCGGACGAGCCGCACCGCGAAGTCCCCCTCGGCCGCCGTCGCGAGCTGTTCGGCGGTCAGCGGTTCCGGCGCGCTGGGCTCCTCCCCGTCGATGAGTCGCATCGACCGGCGGACGAGGTCGAGGATGAGCGAGGCCTTCCACTCCCCCCACACCCCCGGACCGGTGGCCAGGGAATCCGCCTCGGCAAGTGCGGCGAGGAGTTCCAGGAGCACCCGGTTGTGTCCGAGGGTCTCGACGACGGCTTCGGCGGTGGCCGGGTCGTCGAGGTCGCGACGGGTCGCGACCTGCGGGAGCAACAGGTGGTGGCGCACCATGTCGGAGAGGATCGCCACATCCTGCGGCCAGAGTCCGAACCGGTTCCCGACCTGGACCGCCAGATCTGCGCCGACGATGCTGTGATCGGCACCCCGGCCCTTGCCCAGGTCGTGGATGAGCGCACCGAGCACGAGGAGGTCGGGCCGGGACACCCGCGTGGTCATCGCGCTCGCATAAGCGGCCGTCTCCACGAGGTGCCGGTCGACGGTCCAGGTGTGGATGGCGTCGCGGGGCGGGAGGTCGCGGACCGCACCCCATTCCGGCAGCAGCCGTCCCCACAGTCCCGTGCGGTCGAGCGCCTCGATCGGGTCGACCATGTGGTGTCCCGAACTCAGCAGGACGAGCAGGTCGCTGCGCGCCTCGGCGGGCCACGGCTCGCGGAGTTCCGGCGCGTAGTCGGCCAGTCGGCTCAGCGTCGAAGCGCTGATGGGCAGACCGGTGCGTGCCGACGCCGCCGCCACGCGCAGGATGAGGCCCGGGTCCTTGCTCGGGATCGCGTTGCGCGCCAAGACGATCTCGCCATTGTGCTCGACCACGCCCTCGTCGAGCGGACGGCGCAGGGGCGAGCGCCGAAGCTTCGCCAGTCCGCGGCGCGGCAGGGCGTTGCCGGCGGTCCGCAGGCCGACGTCGATGGAGTAGCTGACGGTGCGGGCCGAGTCGCTGATGACCCGGGCGAGATCGAACCGGTCCCCGATCCGGAGCGCAGCCCCGATCTCGTCGGCGTCCTGCGCCTGCACGTGCTCGCGGGGACGCCCGGCGATGCGGTGCAGTTCGGTGCGGATGTCGAGGAGCCGCGTGTAGGCGACCTGCGGTCCGGCGCCGGGCGAGTCGGGCCGCAGGCTCGCCATCCCGTGGGTGAGCTGAGCGATCGCCAGTGCTCCCAGGAGCTGCACGTCGCGCAGCCCGCCCCGGCCGTTCTTGAGGTCCGGTTCGGCACGGTGCGCGATGTCGCCCGCGCGCCGCCAGCGGTCCTGGGCGTGGGAGACGACTTCGGGGAACCGATTGCGGATGTCGTTGCGCCACTGCTGGCGGACGCCGCTGATCAGCAGGGTGGACAGGTCCTCGTCGCCGGCGATGTGGCGGGCTTCGAGCAAGCCGAGCGCCGCGGTGACGTCGTCACCCGCGACCTGCATCGCCTGCGGCACCGTCCGGACGCTGTGGTCGAGCGGGATGTTGGCGTCCCACAACGGATACCAGAGACCGTCGGCCACCTCGGACACCCGTTCGGCGGGCATGTCGTCGTGCAGCAGGATCAGATCGAGGTCGGAGTACGGGAGCATCTCGCCGCGCCCGAGTCCGCCGACGGCGACGATCGCGAAGCCACTGTGCGGCTTGATGCCGAGTTCGGCGCCCTTGCTGGTCAGCCAGAACTCGTGCAGGTCGACGAGCACCTGGCGCAATGCCGGTGCGTCGAGTTTTCCCGAACGGCCGGATTCGGTGAGTTGCCGTCGGGTCTTGGCCAGGTCTGCGGCGCTTACGACTGCCTCCAAAGTGTGAGGGAGAGAGGATGATTCGCGCTGCCGAATGGTACGGCCCCGCGCCCGACTGGTCGTCGGGCACGGGGCCGTTCACCGGAGTTCGTCAACGCAGCACGGGCTCGCTACAGAGCGTCGCCGCCACGCTCGCCGGTGCGGACGCGGACGACGGACTCGACGGGCGACACCCACACCTTGCCGTCACCGATCTTGCCGGTCCGAGCGGCCTCGACGATCACGTCGACCACCTTGTCCACGGCCGCGTCGTCCACGACGACCTCGACACGGACCTTCGGTACGAAATCGACCGAGTACTCCGCGCCGCGGTAGACCTCGGTGTGGCCCTTCTGGCGTCCGTAGCCCTGGACCTCACTGACGGTCATGCCGAGGATTCCGGCCTGCTCCAGTCCGGCCTTGACATCCTCGAGCGTGAACGGCTTGACAATTGCAGTGATCAGCTTCATTAGTTATCCCTCTCCACAGGAATCAGCGTAGTAGCGATTTGGCTCGAGCGTCATGCCAGCTCATAGGCCGTCTCGGCGTGTTCTGCCTCGTCGATGCCGGTCTTCTCGTCCTCATCGCTGACCCGCCAACCCAGAGGCTTGAGGACGAAGGCGATGATCGCGGTGAGCACACCGGTGAACACGAGTGCGAAGAGGGCGATGACGACCTGGACCACGAGCTGCTTGTAGTCGCCGCCCCAGAACAGGCCCACGTCCTTGCCGATGAGACCGATCGCGACGGTGCCCCACAGGCCGGCGACGAGGTGGACCCCCACGACGTCGAGCGAGTCGTCGTAACCGAACTTGTTCTTCAGCCCGATGGCCGTCGCGGCGAGGGCACCGGCGATGAGGCCCAGGATCAGCGAGCCGACCGGCGTCAGCGAACCACAGGCCGGGGTGATGGCGACCAGACCGGCGACGATGCCCGATGCGGCACCGACGCTCGTCGCGTGCTTGTCGCGGATGACCTCCACGACGAGCCAGCCGATGATCGCGGCGGCCGTTGCCGCCGTGGTGTTGACCCACACCTGTCCGGCGAGGAGGTCGGCGCCCAGCTCGGAGCCGACGTTGAACCCGAACCATCCGAACCAGAGGAGTGCGGCACCCAGCATGACGAACGGGATGTTGTGCGGACGGTACGCGGTACGGCCGAACCCGACACGCTTGCCGATGATGAGCACGAGCACCAGTGCAGCGATACCGGCGTTGATGTGGACCACGGTGCCGCCGGCGAAGTCGATGGGTGCGACATTGGCCGATCCCTCCTCGTCGACGCCGAACATCTTGGCGGCCAGACCGTCCTCACCGGCGCCGAGCAGGCCGCCGCCGCCGACGAGTCCACCCCACACCATGTGCGACAGCGGGAAGTACACGATCGTCGACCACAGCACGGTGAAGACGAGCCAGGTCGAGAACTTCACCCGCTCGGCGAGCGCACCGCTGATCAGCGCGACGGTGATGACCGCGAAGGTCAGCTGGAATCCCATGAAGACGATGGCGGGGATGCTGAGTCCGCCGGTGACGTACTGCTCGGTGTCACCCTCCCCGATGGTGTTCATGAGCTGATCCGACCCGAACAGCGCGAACGGGTTCGCGAAGATGCCGCCGATGTCGCTGTTGCCGGTGAAACCATCGCTGAACGACATCGAGAAGCCCCAGAGCACGTACACGACGCTCACCGTCGCCAGTGCTCCGAAGGACATCATCATCATGTTCAGGACAGACTTGCCTCGCGCCAACCCCCCGTAGAAGAAGGCGAGACCTGGGGTCATCAGCAACACCATGGCGGCCGACACGAGCATGAATGCCGTGTTGCCCGTGTCTATCGGGCCAAACGATTCGTTTGGCAACTGAGCCAAATCCACTACGAAACCTCCTCAGGATGCGCCGACGGCTCGGCGCCTCCAAAGAGATTGTCCGCAGTCGGTTTCAGCCGTGGTGCCCCGACGTTTCAGGCGCGTAACCCCCTGGCCGGTTTATATTTCGCCCATGTAACGCCCCAGTTCGGCTCTGAGCCGTCTCTCAGGTTCGGCGGGCGACCGCTAACACCAGGTTTCCGATCACAGATCCCGAATTCACAGCAGCACCCGGGGAATTCACAGGAGGGCGTCGACGAACGCCTCCGGCTCGAAGGGTGCGAGATCGTCCGCGCCTTCGCCGAGCCCGACGAGCTTGACCGGCACCCCGAGCTCCTTCTGCACGTGGAACACGATGCCGCCCTTGGCGGTGCCGTCGAGTTTGGTGAGCACGACGCCGGTGATGTTGACGACCTCGGCGAAGACGCGGGCCTGCATCAGCCCGTTCTGTCCGACGGTCGCGTCGACCACGAGCAGCACCTCGTCGACCGGCGCCTTCTTCTCGACGACGCGCTTGACCTTGCCCAGCTCGTCCATCAGTCCGGTCTTGGTGTGCAGGCGTCCGGCGGTGTCGATCATGACGACGTCGACGCCGGTCTCGATACCGCGGTCGACCGCGTCGAACGCCACCGCGGCCGGATCGGACTGCTCCTTGCCGCGCACGATCTCGGCACCGACCCGCTCGCCCCAGGTCTGCAGCTGGTCGGCGGCGGCGGCGCGGAAGGTGTCGGCGGCACCGAGCAGGACGCGGCGTCCGTCGGCGACGAGCACCCGCGCCAGTTTGCCGGTCGTGGTGGTCTTCCCGGTTCCGTTGACCCCCACGACGAGCACGACCGCGGGACGGCCGGCGTGCGGGAGCGCCCGGATGGACCGGTCGAGCGTGGGGTCGAGCTGGTCGACCAGGACCCGCTTGAGCAACGCGCGGGCCTCGCCCGCGGTCCGGACCGGATTGGCCGCGAGTTCGGTACGCAGCGTCTCGACGACGACGGCCGTGGTCGAGGCGCCGAGGTCGGCCATCACGAGCGTGTCCTCGATCTCCTCCCAGCTGTCCTCGTCGAGGTCGCCGGCACCGAGGAGTCCGAGTACTCCCTTGCCGATCGCGCCCTGCGACCGGGACAGACGGCCACGCAGGCGACCGATCCGGCCGGCCGTCGGCGCGATGTCGTCCAGCGGTGGCGCCGTGGTCGCCTGCGCGACATCGTCGGGCACCCGCGTCTCGGGTTCGACGGTCTCCGGTTCCGGCTCGGCCGTGACCGGCTCGGGTTCGATGACCCCGGGTTCGGTGACCTCGGGTTCGACAACCTCGGGTTCGACAACCTCGGGTTCGACGACCTCTGGATCGGCCGTCTCCGGCAGTGTGCTCTCGGGCGCCGCCGCCTCGGACTCCCGTGTCCCGGGCGCTGGTGTCTCGGGTTCGGCGATCTCCGGCTCTGCTGTGTCCGGCTCGGGAAGCGACACCTCGGTGACGCCGCGTCGGATCGAGTCGCGCGGGACCGCGGCGTCGTCGCCGACACCCGGCTGGCCGTCCACGTCCGTGCGGTCCCCCGCGGGCCGCACCACCTCGGGCGCCGGGGGTTCCGGGGTCCGGGGTTGCGGCTCGCGTCGGGGCGGTTCGGCGAGCGCGGTCTCCCCGCGGCTGAAGCTGAAGCCCGATCCGGCCTGGTATCCCCCGGACCGGTCGACCTGACGGGTCGTGCCGTCGACGACCTCCGGCTGCCGTTCGTCGGTCAGCGAGATGCGCCGGCGGCGCGACAGCACCAGACCGAGCACGATCAACGCGATCACGACGAGTACCGCGACGACGATGCCGATGATGATTCCGGTGTTCACTGGCTGGTGTCCTCCTGTTGACCGACGGGCATGTTCACTCCGCGCATGCGTTGCGAGATGACCGTCGTGATGCCGTCGCCGCGCATGCTGACGCCGTAGAGCGCGTCCGCGACCTCCATCGTGGGCTTCTGGTGGGTGATGACGATGAGCTGGGACTTCTCTCGCAGTTGCTCGAACAAAGTGATGAGTCGCCGCAGGTTGGTGTCGTCGAGTGCGGCCTCGACCTCGTCCATGACGTAGAACGGGGACGGACGCGCGCGGAAGATCGCCACCAGC
This sequence comes from Gordonia sp. HS-NH1, assembly GCF_001418765.1. Taxonomy (NCBI): domain Bacteria; kingdom Bacillati; phylum Actinomycetota; class Actinomycetes; order Mycobacteriales; family Gordoniaceae; genus Gordonia; species Gordonia sp. HS-NH1. Next base: position 159,549 of record NZ_LIYC01000003.1, on the reverse strand, counting down.
ATCGCGACCGCGGTCAGCGACTTCTCCCCACCCGACAGCAGCGAGAGCCGCTTGACCTTCTTGCCGGGCGGACGCGCCTCGACCTCGATGCCCGTCGTCAGCATGTCGCCGGGTTCGGTGAGGACGAGTCGGCCCTCGCCACCCGGGAACAGTGTCTGGAAGACCTGGGCGAATTCGCGTTCCACGTCGGCATAGGCCTCGGTGAACACCTGCAGGATGCGGGCGTCGACGTCTTCGACGACGTCGAGCAGGTCTTTGCGCGCCGCCTTGACGTCTTCGAGCTGCGACGACAGGAAGTTGTACCGCTCCTCGAGCGCGGCGAACTCCTCCAGTGCCAGCGGGTTGACCTTGCCGAGCGTGTTGAGGTCCTTCTGCGCCTTCTTCGCACGGGCTTCCTGGGTCGCCCGGTTGTACGGCATCGGGGCCGGGGCGACGACCTGCTCGCCGCGCTCCCTGGCCTGCTCGTACTCGGCCATCTCCAGTGCCGACGGGGGCATCGGCACGTCGGGACCGTACTCGGCGATCAGATCGTCGGGGGTGATCGCGAAGGTCTCGAGGACCTGCTCTTCGAGCTGCTCGATCCGCAACGCGACCTGGGCCCGCGCCACCTCGTCGCGGTGGACGGTGTCGCGCAGGGAGTTCAGGGTGCTGGTCAGTTCGCCTGCCCGCACCCGCAGCTCGTCCAGGGTCGCGGTGCGCGCGGTGCGGATCTCCTCGAGTTCGTCGCGTCCGGCCTGGGCCGACGCCACCGCGGCGGCGAGGCGTTCACTCACCTGCGCGCCGGCGCGTTCGACGGCCGCCGCGACCCCGGCGGCCTGTCGCCGGATCTCGTCCTGGCGACGGGCCCGCTCGCGTGCCTCTCGCTCGCGCTGTGCGGCGCGGCGCAGCGAGTCCGCCTTGCCCCGGACCGAGGCCAGGCGTTCTTCGGCGGTCCGCAGCGTCAGACGGGCCTCCATCTCCGCGCTGCGCGCCACGCCGACGGCCGCCGACGCGGTGGCGCGCTCGGAGTCGTCGGTCGACATCTCGGTCCCCGCGTCGGACTCGTCCCGGGCCAGCCGGAGTCGCTCGGTGAGTTCCTGCAGGGATTGCAGGGTTTCCGCGCGGCCTTTCTCGAGCAGGTTCCGCTGTCGTGTCAGTTTGTCGGCCTCGGCGCGAGCCGCCCGGATCTCCTGGCCGAGCCGGGCCATCTGTTCGTATGCCGCTCCGACGCCGGCGTCGGACTCGTGGAGGGCGGCGAGCGCCTCTTCGGCCGCCTCCCGACGCTCGTGCTGTTCGGTCAGCGCCCCGTCGAGCGCCGCCTCCAGTTCTTCGACGCGTCGGCGCGTCGCGGTGAGTTCGGCGGTCGCCGCGTCGATGGCCGACTGGACCTCCAGCGTGGAGGGCCGGCGCGAGGAGCCACCTTCGACCGACGCCGCCGAGATGCGGTCTCCGGCGGGGGTCACCGCGCGTACACCGAGACGGCGGGCGAGCTCGAGCCCTTGCGCGGGATCGTCGACGATCACGGTGTCGGCCAGGACGGTGTCGATGGCGCCGCGGATCTCCGGCCGGGTGTCGACCACCGAGGCGGCCCACCTCGCCCCGTCCGGCAACGCGATCTCGCCCCGCCGATCCGGACCGGTGAGTCCGCCACAGATCAGCGCGGCCCGTCCCCCGTCGCCCGACTTGAGTGCCTCCAACGCCCGCACCGCGGCGACCCCGTCCACGGTGACGATGCCGTCGACCGCAGGTCCGAGCGCCCCGGCGATGGCGGTCTCGTAACCCGGCTCGACGGTGACCAGCTCCGACATCGGACCGAGGAGACCGTCGGGCGCGTTCTCCAGCAACCACGCGCCACCGTCGCCTCGTTCGAGGCCCATGGCGAGCGCGTCGACTCGCGCCGACAACGAGGCGATGGCGTGCTCGGCCTCGCGGTGTGCGGCCTGCAAGGTGGCCACGCGCTCGTTGGACAGGTTCAGCGCGGCGACGCAGCGTTCGTGGTGTTCGTCGAGCGCACGTTCGGCGGCCTCCAGTTGCGCCAGCTCACCCGCAGTCGAATCCTGTTGCGTCACAGCAACTTCGGCCCGTTCGACGGCGGTCGAGATCGCGTCGGTGAGGCGCTGGGCATCGGCGTCGGCCGACTCCGAGCGGGTCCGCAGGTTGTCCACCTGGCCCTCCAGCCGCGCGAGCCCCTCACGCCGGTCGGCGATGGCCCGGACCGCGGCGAGATGTGCGGCCTCGGCCGCTTCCGCGATCGATTCGCGCTCACCGAGCACTTCTCTGGCGGTTTCGAGCTGCTCGGCGGCGATCTCGACGCCCTCGGTCAGTTCGGCTTCGAGTTCGGCCGCCTCGAGGGCTTGCTCGTCGAGCTCGTCGGGGTCGGGCCCAGACGTCTCACCCACCGGCTCACTGAGGTATCGGCTGCGTTCGGCGGCCACCCGGCGGGTCGCGTCGACGCGCTCGGCGAGCGCCGACAACCGGAACCACGCACGGTTCGCAGCAGCGGCGGCCGGTGTGATCTCGGCGAGATGCTGTTCGTGTTCGGCCACTTCCGCGTTCGCGCGGTCCAGCTCGGCGGCCACCTCGTCCTGCCTGCGGCGGACCTCGTCCTCGACGGCGGCGTGTTCGGCCATCTCCATCCGGCGGGTGACGAGGTCGTCGGCGGCCAGACGCAACCGGGCGTCGCGGAGGTCGGCCTGCACGGTCTGCGCACGGCGTGCCACCTCGGCCTGACGACCGAGCGGCTTGAGCTGACGGCGGAGTTCGGCGGTCAGGTCGGTCAGGCGCGCCAGATTGGCCTGCATCGCGTCGAGCTTGCGGACTGCCTTTTCCTTGCGCTTGCGATGTTTGAGGACACCGGCCGCCTCTTCGATGAAGGCACGTCGGTCCTCGGGCCGGGACTCGAGGATCGCCGACAGCCGACCCTGCCCGACGATCACGTGCATCTCGCGGCCGATGCCCGAATCCGACAGCAGCTCCTGCACGTCCATCAGCCGGCACGAACTGCCGTTGATCTCGTATTCGCCGGCCCCGTCGCGGAACATCCGGCGGGTGATCGACACCTCGGAGTACTCGATGGGCAGCGCCCCGTCGGCGTTGTCGATGGTCAGCGTCACCTCGGCGCGGCCCAGTGGCGGGCGGCCGGACGTGCCGGCGAAGATGACGTCCTGCATCTTCCCGCCGCGCAGCGCTTTGGCCCCCTGCTCGCCCATCACCCAGGTCAGGGCGTCGACGACGTTCGACTTACCGGAGCCGTTGGGCCCGACGACGCACGTGATACCCGGCTCGAAGCGCAGGGTCGTCGCCGAGGCGAACGACTTGAAGCCCTTCAGGGTCAGGCTTTTGAGGTGCACGACGGTACAGACTACTCACCATCGCGATGTGTTTCGGGCTCCGCTCACCGTTCGACGAAGCCGTCGAGCTCCCCGCGCGGTTCATCCACACGCTCGACCACCAGGTCCACCTGTCCCGGGGTGGTGCCGGACCGCAGTGCGTCGAGCAGGGCGAGCGCCTTGTCTCGTGGCCCCTCGGCCACGACCAGCACCCGACCGTCGGCCTGGTTCGAGGCATAGCCCACCAGACCGAGTTCGAGGGCCCGGGACCGCGTCCACCACCGGAAGCCCACGCCCTGTACGTGTCCGTGGACATGCGCGGTCAGCCGGATGCGGTCGGTGCCGTCGTCGGTCCGGGTCTGGTCTGGCACCGTGTCAGTCCGTCTCGATCCGCAGATCCACCTCGGCACCGGCCTTGACGGTACGTCCGACGGTGCACACCGCGTCGATGGCGCGTTCGACGACGACGAGCAGGCGCGCCGCGGCCTCGGGTTCGAGCTCGGACAGGTCGATCTCGAGGATCTCCTCGATGCGCGGGTAGACCTCGTTCTCGCGGTCCGCGTCGCCACTCACCCGGATCGTCGCGTCGTAGTCGTCACCGAGGCGACGGGCCAGCGGCCGGTCCGACGACATCCCCGTACAGGCGGCCAGTGCGATCTTGAGCAGTTCGCCCGGGGTGAAGACACCCTCGACGTCCTGTGAGCCGATCAGCACCTCGGCGCCGCGAGAGCTTCGTCCGGTGTAACGGCGGGTGCCCGTGCGCTCGACCCAGAGGTCGGTGTGGACCTGGTCGGCAGGGACCCCGGACGTGGGGGCAGTGGCTTCGGTGGTCATCGAAGGCGGGTCCTCTCAGAGTCTCCGGCGGGCGCCGCCGGCATCGCGAACAATAGTAAGAGCTCCGGATCGGGAATTGTTCCCGGCGCCGCAGCACCACCCGGCTGGGTCAGCGGGCACTCGGTGGTCGCTGGCAGCGCGGACAGAAGAACGAGCTGCGGTTCATGAACTGCTCCCTGCGCATGATCGCCCCGCACCGGCGGCACGGCTCCCCCGCCCGCCCGTAGGCGTTGAGAGACCGCTCGAAGTACCCGGACTGTCCGTTGACGTTCACGTACAGGGCGTCGAACGACGTGCCGCCGACCTTCAGGGCCGACGCCATCACCTCGGTGACGGCGTCGATCAGCTCCCGCAGCTTCTTGCGACTGATCGTCTCGGCGATCCGCGCGCCGTGTAGTCGCGCGCGCCAGAGCGCCTCGTCGGCGTAGATGTTGCCGACCCCGGAGATCACGGTCTGGTCCAGGAGGACCCGTTTGATCTCGGAGTGCTTGGCGCGCATGCGATCCACGACGCGGCCGGAATCGAAGGCCGGGTCGAAGGGATCGGTGGCGATGTGCGCCACCGACATCGGGATGTCGGCGGGCGCTGCTGCGTTCTCGAGCGCGTACACATCCGGGGTGTAGTCGTCGAGATGCCAACCGCCGAAGGTCCGTTGGTCGACGAAGCGGAGTTCGTTCTCGTCGTCGAGGACGGCACGGACCCGCAGATGCGTGTGGTCGGGGGTCCCGGTCCGCGCGATCAGCATCTGTCCGCTCATCCCGAGGTGGACCACCAGCGCCGCCCGGTCGGCGGAGTCGGCGAGATCGATCCACAGGTACTTGCCGCGCCGGCGCACCCCGGTCACCTGTTTGCCGGCGAGCCGCCCGATCAGATCCGGTTCCCCGCCGAGGTGACGACGGATCGCACGCGGATGAAGGACTTCGGTCGACGCCACCACCCGACCGACGAGATGGGTCTCGAGACCGATGCGGACGGTCTCGACCTCGGGTAGTTCAGGCATGCATCGCCACGTGCGAGTCGTTCACGGGGTGGAGGTTCACGAGGCGGAGGCGCGCTCGGTGAGCACTTTCCAGGCGTGCGCCGCGGCCTGCTGCTCCGCTTCCTTCTTGGTCCGGCCGACGCCCTCGCCGAGGCTCTCGCCGGCGACCAGCGCGGTGGCGGTGAACTCCTTGTTGTGGTCAGGACCGGTCGCACTGATCTGGTACTGCGGCGGGCCGAACCCGCGTTCGGAACTCAACTCCTGGAGCGAGGTCTTCCAGTCGAGTCCGGCGCCGAGACGACCGGCACGATCGATGCGTTCGTCGAAGAGCCGGAGGATGACCCGCTGTGACGTCTCGAGTCCATGGCTGAGGAAGACCGCACCGAACAGCGATTCCAGACCGTCGGCCAGGATCGAGTCCTTGTCACGACCGCCCGTCATCTCCTCGCCGCGTCCGAGGAACAGGTACTTGCCCAGTCCGCCCTCGCCGCCGAGCCCGCGCGCGACGTCGGCGAGCGCGTGCATGTTGACGACGCTCGCCCGGATCTTGGCCAGCTCGCCCTCGGGCCGGTCGGGATATCGCAGATAGAGACGTTCGGTGATGACGACGCCGAGCACCGAGTCGCCGAGGAATTCCAGCCGCTCGTTGGTGGGCAGACCACCGTGCTCGTAGGCATAGGACCGGTGGGTCAGCGCCAGGGTGAGGAGGTCGTCGCGAATCTCGGTGTCCAGGGCGTCGAGCAGCGCGGCTCGCGGTCCGCCCTCGCGCACGACCTCAGTCACGATGTCGTTCCCGGTCGGAATCCGCGGTCTCGGCGGTGTCGCCGTCCGATGCCGACACCGAGTCGCCCTCGGCGAGGTCGGCGAACTTGTTCGCGAGGCCCGCCCAGCGGGGGTCGATGACCTCGTGCGAGTGCCCCGGCTCGGCGATGGCGAGCCGGACTCCGCAGACCTGGCACAGACCCTCACAGTCCTCGGAACACAGCGGCGACATCGGCAGTTCGAGTGCGACCGCGTCGATGATCGACTGTTCGAGGTCGATCCGGTCGTCGGCGATGCGATGGACGTCGTCGGCGTCGGTCGTCTGCTCGGTGGCGCTGTCCGGATAGGCGAACAGCTCGGTGAGGAAGACCGTCACGGTCCCGTCGACCGGCTCGAGGCAGCGCGAGCACTGACCGACCGTCTCACCACACACCGTTCCGGTGACGAGGATTCCCTCGGAGACTGCCTCCAGGCGGAGGTCGAGGTCGACGTCGGAATCCGCCGGGATTCCGACCATCTCGACGCCGAGCCGCTCAGGTGTCCGCACGGTGCGATGCACCTCGGACATGGTTCCCGGGCGACGTCCCAGCGAACGCACATCCAGCACGAACGGCTCGCGCTTCGGAGTCGAACCGGGACCGCGCGACGGCTCTGAAGTCACAGCATGATCAGCCACAGACGCCTACCATACGCTCGCCTCCGGGAATGATCGACCGACGCCGGCGGCGCGTGAGAGCCCGGTCGACAGCCGTGTCACACCGCGAGCGGCGAACCGTGGTCGCGGTCGTAGGTGTGGCGGGCCGATGCCTCGCGCGAGCGCGATCCGTCACCACGACCCTCCGGCCGTGCGGACTCGTCGACGCCCCGGGGGTACTCGACGTAGTCGTGCATTCCGGCACCGGTGCGCAGCTGATGCCGCCCACGGTTCACCGACCGCAGCGTGCCGGTCAGGACCTCTTCGAACTGAGCGAGCTTCTCGTCGACGTAGACGTCGCAGTCACCGCGCAGGCGATCTGCCTCGGCGTGCGCGGCGTCGATGATCCGCTCCGCCTCGGACTTCGCCGCACCGACCACCTCGGTCTCGGAGACGAGTCGCTGCTGCTCGGCGATGCCGTCGGCCACCGACTTGTCGTAGGAGTTGTTGGCCGCGTCGATGGTGCGCTGGGCTTCGGCCCGCGCCCGGCCGGTGACGGCCTCGAATTCCCGCGCCGCGCTCGTCTGCAGGCGATGGGCCTCCTCGGAGGCGTCCTCGACGAGCGAGCTCGAGTGCGCGCTGGCCTCGTCGACCATGCGGTCGGCCTGCGCCTTCGCCTCGGAGAGGATGCGGTCCGCCTCGGCGCGCGCGTGGGCGAGGACGGCCTCGGACTCCGAATCCGCCTTCGCCACCGTCGTCTCGGCGTGCTCGCGGGCGTCGCCGATGAGCGTGTCGCGCTGGTCGAGCACGTCCTGCGCGTCGTCGAGCTCGCCGGGGATGGAGTCCTTGATGTCGTCGAGCAGTTCCAGCACGTCGCCGCGCGGGACGACACAGCCTGCGGTCATCGGCACACTCCGTGCCTCTTCGACGATCGCGACCAGCTCGTCGAGAGCCTCAAATACCCGGTACACAGCCACCCCAATCCGGCGCTTGCCTGGTTGCAACAGTTGGTGAATCTGTGACTATTGTGCCGAATGGTGCGCTTGTGACTCGTGAAGCGCGTGGGGTGTGTCGCGATATGCCCCGGATCAGGCCGACAGTTCGCCTGACAGCCGGCTCATCAGGCGGTCGTGAACATGTCCCGACAGGAATGGCGAGACGTCACCGCCCAACTTCGCCACTTCCTTCACCAACGAGCTCGAGACGTGAGCGAAACGCGGGTCGGTGAGCAGGAAGATCGTCTCCACGTCGGCGAGCTCGCGGTTCATCTGCGCCATCGGCACCTCGTAGTCGAAGTCGACCGCGGAGCGCAGCCCCTTCACGATCGTGTGGATGGACTCCTGCCGCAGATAGTCGACGAGCAGACCCTCCCACCGATCGACCCGCACGTTCGCCAGGTCCGCGCAGTCCTCTTCGATGAGTCCGATGCGCTCGTCGACGCCGAACATGCCGCGCTTGTTGGGGTTGACCACCACGGTGATCACGACCTCGTCGAAACACGCCGCGGCGCGTTCCACCACGTAACGGTGACCAAGGGTGAAGGGATCGAAGGAACCGGGACACACAGCCGTCGTCATGGTCTGAACCTACCGGTCAGATCAGGCGGGCGATCTCCACCCGGGTGTCGCCGTAGGACTTGTCGACCATCACGTCGTACGACGCCGGCCACACCTCTCCGCGGGAACGGGCCGCCCGTTCGACGACGACCAGCGCGTCGTCGTCCAGGCGTGTGGTCAGGAGAGTGAGGTCTTCGGCTATCCGGTCGGCGGCGACGTCGTAGGGCGGGTCGGAGAACACCAGACCGAAGCGCCGTTCCGGCTCGCCCGCGAGGTAGGCGGACACCGCGCGCGTATGTACGGTGGCGTTCGAGGCCACCCCGCACGCCCGCACGTTCGCGGTGATCGTGGCGGTAGCCCGGCGCCCCGAGTCGACGAACGTCGCGCCCGCGGCTCCCCGCGAGATCGCCTCGAGACCCAACGCGCCCGATCCCGCATAGAGGTCGAGAACCCAGAGCCCGTCCAGATCGGATCGGGCGGCCAGCATGTTGAACACCGACTCACGAACACGGTCGGACGTGGGTCGGGTGCCTTCGCCCGGAACGCGCAGCCTGCGCCCACCCAGCCGGCCGGCGATGATCCTCGTCATGAGGCCATTCTGCAACCCGTGCAGCCGCGCAAACCAATCCTGAATCACGTCTTTGTGAGCCACTTCACATTGCATGCCTGAACAGGGACAAGGTAGTGGTTCTGCAGGCCAATTTCCGCAGGTACATGACTTCCCCGACACGCGTTGTTAACGTCGAGTGCGTTATGAGCCCTTCCCAAACAAGAACGGCCCCAACAACCACTCTTGCCGTCGACTACCGGACACCCACGGTCGACGACGGCACCCGACTCTGGGAAATCGCCTCGGACTCAAAGGTTCTCGACGTCAACTCGAGCTACTCCTACGTCCTGTGGTGCCACGACTTCGCCGCCACGTCCATTGTGGCCGAGGTCGACGGCCGCGCAGTCGGTTTCGTCACCGGCTACCGTCGGCAGAGCGACCCCTCCACCCTGATGGTCTGGCAGGTCGCCGTCGACGACGAGGTCCGTGGACACGGCATCGCCGCGACGATGCTCCATGAGCTGTTCGACCGCGCCAACCGCCAGGGCATGGTGGCCATGCACACGACGATCAGCCCGGACAACATTCCGTCGCAGCGCCTGTTCGGATCGGTCGCCAAGGCCCGTGGACTCCGATTCGAGCGCCGAGACCTGTTCCCCGCCAACGCGTTTCCCGACTCCCACGAGCCAGAGGACCTCTACATGCTCGAGCCGGAGATCCCCGAGCCCTGAGGCGAACGCCCCGAGCGCGCTTGCGCCGAACGCAGATCGGCGCCTGACGACCGGGTGCACCAGTGCAGATCGAACCGTCTGCCGACTCCGTGATCGATTGTCCCGCTGGACTTCTCGAACACAAGCCGACCCCGCCCGTGGGACATATTCCACCTCGGCCATCGCAACGAAGCGCCTCCGAGCCGAGCACATCTGAGAACCCCACGCTGTCACACCAGAAGGAAGCAAAGAAATGCAACTTCTCGACACCCACATGGACGATTCCGTCTTCACCACCCACGAGTCGGAGGTGCGCAGCTACTGCCGTAACTGGCCTGCTGTGTTCACCACCGCGAAGGGTTCCTACATCACCGACCAGGACGGTCGTGAATACCTCGACTTCTTCGCCGGCGCCGGTTCGCTGAACTACGGCCACAACAACCCGATCCTCAAGAAGGCCCTCCTCGAGTACATCGAGGCCGACGGGATCACCCACGGTCTCGACATGGCAACCGTCGCCAAGGGCAACTTCATCCAGAAGTTCACCGATCACATCCTCGAGCCGCGTGGACTGGACTACAAGATCCAGTTCCCCGGACCGACGGGTACCAATGCGGTCGAATCGGCCCTGAAGCTCGCCCGCAAGGTGACCGGACGCGAGTCGATCATCAGCTTCACCAACGCTTTTCACGGCATGACCCTCGGATCGCTGTCGGTGACCGGCAACTCGATGAAGCGCGCCGGCGCGGGCATCCCGCTCGTCCACGCGACCCCGATGCCGTTCGACAACTACTTCGGCGGGGTCATGGAGGACTTCCACTGGTTCGAGCGAGTGCTCGACGACTCCGGCAGCGGCCTGAACCGGCCGGCCGCGGTCATCGTGGAGACGGTCCAGGGCGAGGGTGGCGTGAACGTCGCCCGCGCCGAGTGGCTGCGTGCGCTGTCGGACCTCTGCGAACGGCGCGACATCCTGCTGATCGTCGACGACGTCCAGATGGGCTGCGGACGCACCGGTGAGTTCTTCTCCTTCGAGGAAGCCGGCATCAAGCCCGACATCGTCACCCTGTCGAAGTCGATCAGCGGTTACGGACTGCCGTTCGCGCTGACCCTGTTCAAGCCGGAGCTCGACGTGTGGACCCCCGGCGAGCACAACGGCACCTTCCGCGGCAACAACCCGGCCTTCGTCACCGCTGCCAAGACCATCGAGACCTACTGGACCGACGACGCGCTGACGCGTGACGTCCACGCCAAGGGTGAGCGAATCCACGAGGTCTTCACCGACCTGTGCAGCCGCTACGACGGCATCTCCACCCGCGGACGCGGCATGGTCCGCGGACTCGCCTTCGACGACCACACCGCCGCGGGCAAGGTCTGCACCCAGGCCTTCGGCGCGGGACTCCTGGCCGAGACGTCGGGTCCGTCCGACGAGGTCGTGAAGCTGCTTCCGCCGCTGACCATTTCGCGCGAGGACCTCGACCGCGGCCTGTCCATCCTGTCCGATGCAGTCAAGGAGGTGATCGGATGATCGTCCGAACCACAGCCGAGATCACCGGTACCGACCGTGATGTCGCCGACCCCAAGGGCAATTGGGTCTCCAAGCGCATCGTCCTGGGCGGCGATCGGGTGGGCTTCTCGTTCCACGAGACCACCATCAAGGCCGGCTCGGTCAACGAGTTCCACTACGCCAACCATGTCGAGGCCGTCTGGCTCGTCGAGGGGACGGGAACGCTGCTCGACCGTGAGACCGGCGAGTCCTATCCCCTCGCGCCGGGCACCATGTATCTGCTGAACGGACATGAGCGCCACACCGTGACCGCCGACACGCAGATGCGCATGCTGTGCGTGTTCAATCCCCCGGTCGTCGGCACCGAGGTGCACGACGAGAACGGCGTCTATCCGCTGGTGACGGTGCCCGCACCAACCGGCAAGCACGCCGAGGAAGCCGTTTCCTGACGGTCTGACCCTTCCGAACGATCGCCACTTCCGGTGTGGATCACCTCTCGCCCCAGGCGGGTTAGGTGATCGGCACCGGAAGTGGCGTTTGTCGTGCGTTCGACTCCCACAAGGCCAGAACCGCACCCGCGGTCTGAGCGGGTTGCTCGAGCGCCGGGATCACCCGGGCCTCGTGGACGGTGACCTCACGCGCATCGTGCATGGTGCGCGCCACCTCCCGCGCCTCCTCGGGCGTCCATTCGCCACGGTCATCGGTCGTCACGAACAGCACCGGACAGGAGATCTTCTCGGCCGCCCACGCCAGATCCGTGCGGTGGAGAATCGCGGTCTCGATGGCCGGGATCATGGACCTGCCCGAGACGCGGACCGCCTCTCGCACGAGATCGACCGCCTGGGGATCCTCGCGGCGGGTGCGCTCGGTGAACAGCGTGGACACGATGGTCGACCAGACCGGGCCGCGGGCTCCGATCATCCGGTACAGCGGCAGCAACAGCCTGACCCGGCGCCGCAGAGCGGGCTCGATCGCACCGGTCGGTGCGCTCACCGCGACCAGGGTGTTCACCAGCGCCGGTTCGACGGCGGCCACATGCATACCCACGTGACCTCCCCACGCGTTCCCGACCCAGTCCACCGCAGCGGCACCCGTCAGTTCGCGAACTCTTGCGATCACGTCGAGTGCGGCATCGGCGCACGCCGCGATGTCGGCGGGCCGGGCGGTCTTCTCGCTCTGCCCGCACCACGGGGCGTCGACCAGGAACAGACGCCGCCTCTCCGCCAGTGCGGGTACCACCCGGTCCCAGCTCCGCGAATCGACGAACATGCTGTGCCACAACACAGCCGGCGGGCCGTTGCCCACATCGCGAACACGGAGTCGCCCCAGTCGCGTCGGGACATCGAATTCTTCCATCACTGCTCCCACCGGTGATTGGTGACGCCCGAGCGGCTCACCGAATATTGACATTACACTGTGTATTTTCAATTCTGTCTAGACTCATCGTCGTGGTCAGGCCCTATTCATCCGAACTGCGGACAGAGCGAGCCCGCGAGAACCGTGCCCTGGTCCTCGCCACCGCCACCGCGATGTTCTGCGAAGACGGGTGGGTGGCGACGACGATGTCCGGGGTGGCGACCCGTGCGGGACTCACCCGTCCCACGGTCTACCGGCAGTTCGACAACAAACTCGACCTGCTCGACGCCTGCATCGTCGCCGCCCTGCGGCATGACGAGGGCGTCCCGGTCCGCGACGGTGCCGACTACCAGGCGATGGGTGAGGGCAACAGACCTCGACGCATCCGCGCCGCGGCATCGTGGTTGCGCGATGCGCACCTTCGCTCGGCGGCCATCCAGCACGTACTCGACGAGGCCGCCGTCACCGACGACGACGCGGCGACGCTCCGGGATGAACGGGAGCAGACCCGCTGGAACGAGGTCCGGTTCGCGCTCTCGCTGATCCTCGGCCGGCCGGCCGACGACGAGACCGTGGACTCGATGTGGATGCTCTCGTCGCGAACACTCTGGCTTCGTCTCGTCCGCGAACGCGGGTGGAGTCCGGACCGGTGGGAGGAGTGGTTCGTCGTACACACCACCGCCACTCTGGACCGGCTCGACGGAGCCTGAGTCGCGCTTATCCTGGGCAGGGTGCGTACTCGTCTCCAGCTCGGCACCACCCCCGCCGAACACACACCGCTCGACGACGACGTCGAGGACCGGATCGCGCTGGCCGCCGACATCCTCGCCGGTCGCCGTGTCGCGGTTCTGACCGGGGCCGGCATCTCCACCGACTCCGGCATCCCCGACTACCGCAGCCCCGGTTCGCCGCCGCGGACACCGATGACCCTCGAGATGTTCCTGTCGTCCGCCGACTTCCGCCGCCACTACTGGGCCCGCAACCACCTCGGCTGGCGGCACATGGACGCCGCGGTCCCCAACCGCGCGCACCTCGCCCTGACCGAGCTGCAGCAGCGCGGGTGGATCTCGCGGGTCCTCACGCAGAACGTCGACATGTTGCACACCAAGGCAGGGACGCGCGGAGTCATCGAGCTCCACGGGTGTTACGGCCGGGTCCGTTGCCTGAACTGCGACTGGCGGATCTCGCGGCATCGGCTCGCCGAGCTTCTCGAAGGTCTCAACACCGAGTTCGCGCGCCGCGTCCGCGGGCACGGCGCCATCGAAGTCGCCCCCGACGCCGACGCCACCCTGTCCGACACCTCCGACTTCGTGATGATCGACTGTCCGAACTGCGGCGGGATCCTGAAGCCCGACATCGTCTACTTCGGCGAGACAGTGGCCAGAGACGTTGTGGACGAGGCATTTTCGGCGGTCGACGCCGCCGACGCGCTGGTGGTCGTCGGATCATCGCTCACCGTCATGTCCGGTCTGCGATTCGCCCGGCGCGCACACCGGACGGGCAAGCCGCTGATCATCGTCAACCGCGGAGTCACGCGTGCCGACGACATCGCCACACTGAAGATCGACCATGAGGCCGGGTTCGTGCTCCCGGCGCTGGCAACCTTCTGATCACACGGTCCGCGCCTCAGCGCGAGACGACCACCAGATCGTCGGCGTGGACCACCGGGCGCTGCAGCTCAGGGGGAAGGTCGACGGTGGAGCGGCCGACCATCGAGGTCACGTCGTCGATCCCGTAGGCCGCGACTCCCCGGGCCCGCACCGTGTCGTACTGGTCGACGAGTTCGACGACGTCCCCTTCGAAGAACCTGCCGGTCGCCCCGACGATCCCCGCGGCGAGAAGCGAACGCCGCCTGCGCGACACCGCGTCGACCGCTCCGTCGTCGAGCACGATCCGACCGCGTGCGTCGGCGGCATGACGCACCCAGAAGCGTCGGGCGGACAGCCGCTCGGGCCGGGCGGCGAACACCGTCCCCACCGAGGCGTCGGCCAAGGCCTGCGCCGCCGACGAGGCAGCCGCCAGCAGCACGGGCACGCCGGCGTCGGCCGACAACCGGGCGGCGGCCAGCTTGGACGCCATGCCGCCCGTACCCAACGCGCCGCCGGATCCGGCGATCACCCCGTCGAGGTCCTCGGGTCCATGGACCTCCGGGATCAGCCGGGCACGACGACCGTCGATCCCGACCTTGCGCGGATCACCGTCGTAGAGGCCGTCGACATCGGAGAGCAGGATGAGCGCGTCGGCTCCCGACAGGTGCGCGACGAGCGCGGCGAGCCGGTCGTTGTCGCCGAAGCGGATCTCGTTGGTGGCCACGGTGTCGTTCTCGTTCACCACCGCGACGGCACCCAGTGAACGCAGACGGTCAAGTGTCCGTTGGGCGTTCGCGTGATGACTGCGATTGGAGATGTCGTCGGCGGTGAGCAGGACCTGACCCACCGTGCGGCCGTACCGCGCGAAGGACGTACCCCACGCGTGCGCGAGAGCCAACTGCCCGACGCTGGCCGCCGCCTGCTTGGTGGCCAGATCGGTGGGGCGTCGTTTGAGCCCGAGCGGCGCGATACCGGCGCCGATGGCACCGGAGGACACGACGATCACATCCGACCCGGCCCTCATCCGTGCTTCGAGGGCGTCGGCCAGGCCGTCGAGCCGGTCGCGGTCGAGCCCCTCGGTGAGGTCGGTCAGCGCCGACGAGCCGATCTTCACGACCACGCTGCGTGCGTGCGCGATCCGGTCGCGCACCGACCCGTCGCGGACGCGATCGACGGACCCCGCGGTCACGGGAGGTCCCGCTCCCCGCCGTCCTCGTCCGGGAGACCGCGACGCAGGCGTCGTGCCTGCTTGCGTTCGGCGGCGCCCACGCGATCGGAGCGGTCGAGTCGGATGTCGGTGCCGCGACCGGTGACCGGGACGTCGTCGCCCATCGGCGTCGACGGTTCCCAGTCGAAGGTGACGGGCCCGATCGTGACGGGTGCACCCGGCTCGGCACCGCGACGCACCAGTTCGTCCTCGACGCCGAGACGGTTGAGCCGGTCGGCCAGGTAGCCCACGGCCTCGTCGTTGTCGAACTGGGTCTGCGCGATCCAGCGCTCGGGGCGGGTACCGCGGACGATGAAGCCGCCCTCGTTGTCCGGATCGGTCTCGATCGTGAAGCCCGTGTCGTCGACGGCCTTGGGCCGGATGATCGCGCGCCGGGCGACCTTGGGGGGCTGGGCCTCCCGGTACTCCCGCACCATCCGCGCCAGCGCGAAGGTGAGCTCACGCAGACCTTCGTGGGCGACCGCCGAGATCCGGAACACCGGCCAACCGCGTTCGGCGAGTTCGGGTTCGATGAGATCGGCGAGCTCGGCGGCATCGGGAACGTCCAGCTTGTTGAGGATCACCACGCGGGGACGGGACGCGAGGTCGCCGAGTCCGTGGTCGTCGTCGAGTGCCGGGACGTAGGCGGCCAGCTCGGCTTCGAGCGCGTCGATGTCGGAGATCGGGTCGCGGCCGGGTTCCAGTGTGGCGCAGTCGACGACGTGTGCGAGCACCGCGCAGCGCTCGAGGTGACGGAGGAACTCGAGGCCGAGACCGCGGCCGGTCGAGGCGCCCGGGATCAGACCGGGGACGTCGGCGATGGTGAACACGTCGCCCGCGGTCTGCACGACTCCGAGGTTCGGGACGAGCGTCGTGAAGGGGTAGTCCGCGATCTTCGGCTTGGCGGCCGAGAGCACCGACACCAGCGAGGACTTGCCGGCCGACGGGAATCCGACGAGGCCGACGTCGGCGACGGACTTGAGTTCGAGGACGAGCGAACGCTGTTGCCCCTCCTCCCCCAGCAGCGCGAAGCCGGGGGCCTTGCGAGCCTTCGACGCGAGGGCCGCGTTCCCCAGACCGCCACGACCACCCTGCGCGGCTTCGAAGACCGTGCCCTCGCCCACCAGGTCGGCGAGGATGGTCCCGCGATCGTCCAGGACGACCGTGCCGTCGGGCACCTTGAGGACGAGATCCTCACCGTTCGCGCCGTCGCGGTTGTCGCCCCCTCCGGGCCTGCCGTTGGAGGCCTTGGCATGCGGATGGAAATGGAAGTCGAGGAGGGTGTGCACCTGGGGGTCGACGACGAGTCGCACCGACCCGCCGTTGCCGCCGTTGCCGCCGTCCGGCCCGCCGAGAGGTTTGAACTTCTCCCGATGGACCGACGCGACGCCGTGGCCGCCGTTCCCCGCGGCGACATGGATGGTCACGCGGTCGACGAACCGAGACATCGAGATTCCTTACTTCAGTCAAAAAAGAACAGGGCGGGCGGGGTACGCGATGACCCTGCCCGCCCTGTGTAAAGGCTGTGTCGTGCCGGTTGCTCGGGTCAGACCGAAGCGGTTTCCGGGACGATGTTGACCGTCTTGCGGCCACGCTTGGAGCCGAACTCCACCGCGCCCGCGGCCAGCGCGAACAGGGTGTCGTCGCCACCGCGACCGACGTTGACGCCGGGGTGGAACTTGGTGCCGCGCTGGCGGACCAGGATCTCGCCTGCGCTCACCTGCTGGCCGCCGAAGCGCTTCACACCGAGTCGCTGGGCGTTGGAATCGCGACCGTTGCGCGAGCTGGACGCGCCCTTCTTGTGTGCCATGTGTCAGTCCTCCTGAGGTCTTCTCGAACTGGTCGAACTACTTGATGCCGGTGACCTTGAGGACCGTCAGCTTCTGACGGTGACCCTGGCGCTTGTGGTAGCCGGTCTTGTTCTTGAACTTGTGGATGCGGATCTTGGGACCCTTGACGTGGTCGACGACCTCGCCGGTGACCGAGATCTTGGCCAGCTTGTCGGCATCGGTGGTCAGGTTCGACCCGTCGACGACCAACGCGACCGGCAGGCTCACCGTGCTGCCGATCTCTCCGTCGATCTTCTCGACCTTCACAGTGTCGCCCTCAGCGACCTTGTACTGCTTTCCGCCGGTCTTGACGATCGCGTACGTTGCCATCGAAGTTTTCCTCTTACTCGTCTACTCGGACCCTCGGGGCGCTGACGCTCCTGGGGCGTTTGTGTTGTGCGTGCCGGGGCGGGCCGCAGGGTAGCCCGTCACGTGGCGGGGAAGCTGCGGTTCGCACCAGAGGGCCTCCGACGGGATTCGCACCGTTGCTGTGCCGAAGCGGGCAGAACAGCGCAGACCCTCCGCAGGAGGCGACTTTCCAAGATTACGGGAACGTCGGTGGTCGGGTCAAACTCGCCCACCGCCGGCCCGTGACCAGTTGCCCCACTCCGGTCAGTCCTCGGCCGGCGGCGGTCCCGCCGGACGGCCGGCGCTGCGTTTGCGCGGCCGGCGCCGGACCGCGACGGCCGCCTCACCGGTTCCGGACGACACCGGACCGAAGGTCGTGGTCGGGGTGTCCGGAACCACGTCGACCGCGGTCATCACCACGTTCTCGGGTGCCGTGGTCGTCTGCGCGGGACGCCGGACGACCCGGCGCCGACGCCGTGCGGCCGCCGGAGCCTGACCGTCGGACGACGTACCGGCGGACTCGGCGTCCGCCGATTCCGTCGCCGCCGGCTCCGTGACGGCAGCCTCTGTCGCGACGGGCTCCGAAGCGACGGGCGCTGAGACGACGGGCTCTGGGACGTCCGGCGCGGCGGCCGTGCGGTCCCCGGAAGTGTCTGTCCCGGCCCCCGCGGCCGATTGCTCGGACGCCTCGACCGTCGGTGCCGTGTCACCGTCGGAACGACGCGCAGCGTCGCCGTCGGGGTGTGGTCCGCCGTGTTCATCGTGGTCGTCGTCGTGGGAGTGCGCTGCCATCGCCCGGAACATCGGATGTTCGGCGGGCTTGTGGGCGGGCGCGACGGCCGGTGCGGCCTCGGGCTGTGCGTCGGCCTTCTTCTTGCCCCGGCGCGACCGCTTCGAGCCCGAACCCTCCGCGCGTGCGGAGTCGTCGGACTTCACCTCGACGGGATTCGAGTGCACGATGATGCCCCGGCCGCTGCACGCGGTGCAGGTGGTCGAGAACGCTTCGAGCAGACCGGTTCCCAGACGCTTCCGGGTCATCTGGACGAGGCCGAGCGAGGTCACCTCGGACACCTGATGGCGCGTGCGGTCACGGGCGAGGGCCTCGGTCAGCCTGCGCAGCACCAGGTCCCGGTTGGACTCGAGGACCATGTCGATGAAGTCGACGATGATCATGCCGCCGATGTCGCGCAACCGCATCTGCCGCACGATCTCCTCGGCGGCCTCGAGGTTGTTGCGCGTCACGGTCTCCTCGAGGTTGCCGCCCGAGCCGGTGAACTTGCCGGTGTTGACGTCGACGACGGTCATCGCCTCGGTGTGCTCGATGATCAGCGTGCCGCCGGAGGGCAGCCACACCTTCCGGTCGAGGGCCTTCGCGAGTTGCTCATCGATGCGGTGCACCACGAACGAATCCGGCGCGTCGGCATGAGGCTTCTCGAACTTCTCGACGCGCTCCATCAGATCCGAGGCCACCGAGCCGACGTAACCCTCGACCAGGTTCCAGGCCTTGTCGCCCTCGACGACGAGCTTCTTGAAGTCCTCGTTGAACAGGTCTCGGACCACACGCACCAGGAGGTCGGGCTCCTCGTACAGCGGCTTCGGGTTCGACGACCCGCCCTTCTTGGCCTGTGTGACCGCCTCGTCGATGGTCTTCCACTGCGACTCGAGACGAGCGATGTCGGCACCGAGTTCCTCGGCGCTGACTCCCTCCGAGGCGGTGCGGATGATGACCCCGGCCTCGTCGGGGACGAGCTTCGCCAGGATCTGCTTGAGACGTTTGCGCTCGACGTCGGGCAGCTTGCGGCTGATCCCCGTCGACGAACCACCCGGCACGTACACCAGGTAGCGGCCGGCCAGCGAGATCTGCGTGGTCAGTCGGGCGCCCTTGTGCCCCACCGGGTCCTTGCTGACCTGCACGAGAACGTTGTCGCCCGGCTTGAGCGCCTGCTCGATCTTGCGCGAACCACCGTCGAGTCCGGCGGCGTCCCAGTTGACCTCACCCGCGTACAGGACACCGTTGCGTCCCCGGCCGATGTCGACGAATGCGGCCTCCATGCCCGGCAGGACGTTCTGGACCCGACCGAGATAGATGTTGCCGACCATCGACGACGATGTCGCGGTGGTCACGAAGTGTTCGACGAGGACGCCGTCTTCGAGGACCGCGACCTGGGTGTAGTCCTCGACCGCGGCGTGTTCGTGCCCGTCGTTTCCGGAGATGCGGCTGTTGGCGCTGCGTTCGCGGACGACCATGACCCGGTCGACCGCCTCGCGCCGCGCCAGGAACTCCGACTCGGTCAGGATCGGTGGCCGACGCCGGCCGGCATCGCGCCCGTCGCGGCGACGCTGGCGCTTGGCCTCCAGCCGCGTCGATCCCGAGATCCCCTGGACCTCGTCACGGGCGCGCTTGCTGCGCGGTTCGCGTTCGTGGACGACGGTGTTCGGCGGATCGTCGGGAGACACCTCTTCCGATTCGCCGCCACCTTTGCGACGGCGACGGCGACGACGGCGACGAGTCGACGACGAATCGCCGGAGTCATCGTCACCGGAGGCGTCGTCGTCCGACTCGTCAGTGGTGTCGGAGTCGTCGGTGGCCTCGTCGGCACGGTCGCCCGACGAGCTCGAGGACTCGGCGTCACCCGACTTGTCCGAACCCGACCGGCGGCTGCGGCGCCGTGTGCGCTTGCCCGACGGGCGGCCTTCCTCCGAGCGCGACTCGTCGGACGACTCGTCGTCGGCGGAGGTGTCGTCGGAATCGGTCTCGCCGGCGGTGCTGTCGGACTCGCGGGTCGCCTCGGCGCCCCGCCCGTCGGTGACGGCGGAGTCGTCTGCGTCGTCCGTGTCCGACTCGTCGGCGTCCGAGTCGTCCGTGTCGGACTCGCCGTCCGCGCCCTGGTCTCCCCGACCTCGCCCGCGCCCTCGCCGACCGCGCCGGCGCCGGCGACTCCGACCCGAACCCGAGTCGTCGCCGTTCGAATCGTCGGTGTTCGAATCGTCGGCAGAGTCGTCGCCGTTCGAATCGTCGGTGTCATCGGGGGTCGAGCTGCCGGCGTTCGAATCGTCGGTCGTCGCCTCGTCCGCTGTCGCCACGTCGGACGCCGACGCCTCGCGACCCCGCGCGCCGGCGGGTTCATCCCCGGATTCCGGGGTCGCGGCGGCCTCAGGGGCGGCAGTGCCGGCCGATTCGTCCTCGGCGTTCGCGTCGCCGCTGGCGCTCGTTTCGACCTTGGGCTTGGCGCGCCCCGAGCGGGCGGAGCGGGGCTTCTCGGCCGGTGCCTGCGGCTGCAGGAACAGCGGCTGCACGCCGGCAGACGTGTCGGCCTCGCCGGCAGACGATGCCACGGGCGCGTCGTACTGCGCCGACGCCGCCGAGAACAGAGTCGGGGCCTCGGCCGCCGGCGGTGTCGATGAGGCGTCGTCCGCGGAGGTCTGTGTCGACTCGTCCGCGGGGGTCGGTGTCGGCTCGTCCGCGGGGGTCGGTGTCGGCTCGACCGCGGTCGGCTCCGGATCGGCCGACGTGATCTCGGCTGATCCGGTCTCGGCCGGTGCGGGCTCGGCCGACGGCGCCTCGGTCGGGGTGTCGGCCGGCACTGTCTGCGCAGGCGTCTCGGCGTTCTCGTCGACGCCGGCCCGAACTCGTTCCGCCACGGCTTTCGCCAGGTCGCGGTCGACGCTGGATTGTGGGCTGCGGGTCTGCACGCCGAGATTCGCCAGGTGAGCCAGTACCTGTCGACTCGTCAGGCCCAAGAAACGCGCCAGGGCGTGCACACGAAGTTTGCTGGGAAATTCCTCCGCCGATTCCGACGCTGCGTTCGCGTCAGCCGGCGACCCGTTGTCGGTCACTCAGTCTCCTCGAACCCCCGGGCGCGTCGGGCTGACGCGGCCACGCGAGGGTCTGCTCTGTGTCCCGGTCCGTGTCGGACCGGTGTTGTGTGGTCTGCGCGTCGTCACGACGACCCGACCTGCGGATCACCCGACGACGCTCTTGCTGTGTCGATGACCGCGTCCCCGGACGCCTTCCACGCCACCGGGCACAGGCAGAACCTGACTGTTCGGCTGCTGGCAGCAGTGCGAACTCGGTGGGGTCAGCTGCGGTTCCGTGGCGTCGCGGTGCGTCAGTGCCGCACCGCGACGCGCCGGAACCAGGGCGCGTCATCCGGTTGTCGTCGACAAAGTGTGTCGGCGATAACTGCACAAGTATCCCACACCGCGGTCGGATGACCGCAAAGGATGAGCGTTTGACCGCGCGCGTCGAGCTGGAGACCCCGTTTCAGCCCTCGAGTCCGGGAAACCAGAGGGCGATTTCACGCTGCGCCGATTCGGGCGAATCAGACCCGTGGACCAGGTTGTATTGCGTGTCGAGCGCGAAGTCGGCGCGGATGGTTCCGGGCACGGCCTTCTCCACCGGATCGGTGCCGCCGGCGATCTGCCGGAACGCGGCCACCGCGCGGGGTCCTTCGAGGACTGCCGCAACCAGCGGGCCCGAGGTGATGAACTCGAGCAGCGAGGGATGGAACGGCTTGCCCTCGTGCTCGGCATAGTGTCCGCGGGCGACCTCGTCGCCGGCGGTCTTGAGCTCGAGAGCCACCAGGGTCAAGCCCTTGCGCTCGATGCGGCTGATGATGTCGCCGACGAGGCCGCGTTCGACGCCGTCCGGCTTGATGAGTACGAGAGTGCGTTCAGTCACGCTGACACCCTATCGACCGGCTGTGATTCCGCACCGGTCAGGAGCAGTACTCACCCGCAACCGGGAAGAAACCGTAATTGAAGAGACTCCCGGTGCGGGAGCGCGGATCGACGATCACCTGAACGCATCCGCCCGGTGAGGCGAGTGCGCCGGCCAGCGCGAGGTCGAACTGTTGCGCCAGACCGAGATTCGCGGGCCGGTATTGAGCCGGCACAGGAAGACTGGCGATCGCCTCGGGCGCCTTCATCGAGGCGGCGCGCTCGGTGATCGCGTGTGTGGCGACATAGCTGTACTCCCCCGGCCCGACGGGAACCGGCGCATCGGCGACGGGCGCTCCCGTGAAGTTCGCGATCGCGACCGGGGGCTGCTCGTCCTCCGGAGCCGCGGCGGCCGATGCCGGGACGGCCAGCGCGAGTGCCGCGCCGGCCAGGACAGCCGCGGGGAGCACAGTGCGGCGGGTGCGGTCGAAGATGGCGGTCCGGGAGAGCTGCAACTGCACGTATGTCCTCACATCGGGTGTATCGGAATGGGGTTCGACAAGCTGCGAGGAACGACCTGTCGCCCCCGCGGCTTGGGCCATTGTTGCAGCAAGCACCCCACACCGGCCCGCTTCGGCGATAACGGTCCGGCCACAGGTCTTGCGGCCACCAAACCCCGGCCTGATCAACGCGAACACGGCTGGTCACATGTCCGGGGCCGGCGGCACCGCCCGAGTTCCCGGTTACTCGATCGGCTCCTGGCCGGGCAGCATCCCGCGCTCGACACGCTTCTCGACGTCGGCCTTGATGTAGCGGATGTAGAGCCAGACCGACCCGAAGATGATCCCCACCACGGCGATCGACCAGTGGAAGATCCCGCCGACGATCAGGACCACCTGCAGGATGAGATCGAGGGTGATCGCGTACGGCCGTCCCTGGACCCCGGCGGCGAGGATCATCGCGATGACGACCAGCGTGAGGTACCCGCCCGACAACCAAGTCAGACCGTCGCCGAGGCGCCACACGATCGGGAAGGCCAGGATCACGACGATGACCTCGAGGATCATCGTGCCGGCCATCACGCCGCGCAACCCCTTCCACGGATCGTTCGTGGGTGGGGTGTACCGGGTCATGAGGGTTCCTTACCGAAAAGAGTTCGCGCGGCACCGGCGGTCACGACAGACCCGGTGATGACCACGCCGGCTCCCGACACGCGCTCCCCGTCGGCCTCCTCGGCCAAGGCGATGGCCTCTTCGACCGCATCGGGCAGGAAGGGTTTGACGACCACGCGGTCCTCGCCGAACACCTCGCGCGCGTATTCCGCGAGCGATTCGGGATCGAGGGCACGGGGAGATCCGTTGTCGGTGACGACGACGGCGTCGAGCACCGGTTCCAGAGCCTCGAGGACCCCACGGGCGTCCTTGTCGCCGAGCACGCCGACCACGCCGACGAGACGACGGAAGTCGAATTCCTCGGCCAGGGCCTGCGCGAGCGCGGCCGCGCCGTGCGGATTGTGCGCCGCGTCGGCGAACACCGTCGGCGCGCTGCGCAGCCGTTCGAGCCGCCCCGGGTTCTCGACTGTCGCGAAACCCGCACGGACGGCATCGATGTCGAGTTGCCGGTCGGCACCCGCACCGAAGAACGCCTCCACCGCAGCGAGGGCCAGCGCGGCATTCGCCGCCTGATGCGCGCCGTGCAACGGCACGAATATCTCGTCGTAGACACCGCCGAGACCCTGGATGGTGAGCATCTGCCCGCCGACGGCGATGACCGAATCGAGGACCGCGAACTCCGAACCCTGGCGGGCGACGATGGTGCCCGCGTCCACGGCCGCGCGCAGCAGGACGTCCATGACCTCGGGGCTCTGCTCGGCGATGACCGTGACGGGGTCGACGGTCCCGGCGGCATCGGGTTCGACGGCCTTGATGATTCCGGCCTTCTCCCCCGCGATCGCGGTCAACGTGTCGCCGAGATAGTCCGCGTGGTCCATCGCGATCGGCGTGATGACCGAGACCGTGCCGTCGATGACGTTGGTCGCGTCCCAGCGCCCACCCATGCCGGTCTCCACGACCGCCACGTCGACGGGCGCCTCGGCGAACACCGCGTACGCCATCGCGGTCAACACCTCGAACTTGCTCATCCGCGGTCCACCCGCCGTCGTCGACGAATCGTCGACCATGGTGATGTACGGCTCGAGTTCCCGGTAGGTGTCGATGTAGGTGCGGGCGGGGATCGGCCTGCCGTCCACCGAGATCCGCTCGGTGACCCGCTGCAGGTGCGGACTCGTGATCCGGCCGGTGCGCCGGTGCAGCGCGGACAGCAGGGCATCGACCATCCGGGTGACCGACGTCTTGCCGTTGGTTCCGGCGATGTGGATGGCCGGGTAACCGTGCTGCGGAGACCCGAGCAGGTCCATGAGCGTCGCGATCCGGGTCAGCGACGGCTCGATCTTCGTCTCGGGCCACCGGGTGTCGAGCTCTGCCTCGACGTCGGCGAGTTCGGCGAGCTCGTCGGCGCTGTCGGTGACGCGCAACGGCGCCGGCGCGGCATCGGGATCGGGTTCGTCCTCGTCCATGATCGCCGAGAGACCCAGGGGGTCACCCGCCGCATCCATTCCCAGGACGGCGGGGTCCTCTTCGGGGAAACCGTTGTCGTCACTCACGCGCCGGCCAGACTCGCCAGCTTTGCGTTCAGCCGCTCGACCTCTTCGGTCGCGATCCGCTGTCGGTCCCGGATCTTGGCGACCACGTGGTCCGGCGCCTTGGAGAGGAACTGCTCGTTGCCCAGTTTCGCCGACGTCGTCGACAGTTCCTTCTCGGCGACCGCCAGGTCCTTCGTGAGTCGCTTGCGCTCGGCCTCGACGTCGACGGTGCCCGAGGTGTCGATCGCGACGACCACCGTGGCCACACTCAGTCGGACCTCGATGGTCGCGGTCGCACCGAAGTCCGGTCCGGCCGGATCGAGGCGCGCCAGGGAGGTCACGTACGGCAGCAGCGGTTCGAGCCCGGCTTCGCCGAGTCCGTCGAACTGGACGGAGACGCGCTGACCCGGACGCAGACCCTGATCGCTGCGGAAACGGCGGACCTCGGTGATCAGTCGTTGCAGATCGTCCACGCGGGCCGCCGAATCCGACGACCATTCGCGTCCCGACGTGGTCGGCCACGGTGCGACCACGAGAGATTCGCCCCCGGTGAGGGTCTTCCAGAGCACCTCGGTGACGAACGGCATCACCGGCGACAGCGCCCTCAGCAACGGTTCCAGGACCGCGCCGAGCACGAGCGCGGTTGATTCCGAACGGTTCTCGTCGTTCTGGGCGATCTGCACCTTCGCCAGCTCGAGGTACCAGTCGCACACCTCGTCCCAGGCGAAGTGGTAGAGCGCCTCGCAGGCCTTGGAGAACTCGTAGGACTCGAATCCGGCGTCGACCTCGGCGAGCACCTCATCGAGGCGGCCGAGGATCCACCGGTCGGCGTCGGTCAGCGTCTCCGCGTCGGGCAGCTCACCGACCTTCGCACCGTTCATCAGTGCGAACTTGGTGGCGTTGTAAAGCTTGGTCGCGAAGTTGCGCGACGACTGGGCGTGGTCCTCACCGACCGAGATGTCCGAACCGGGATTCGCGCCGCGGGCAAGCGTGAAACGCAGGGCGTCGGCGCCGAAGCGCTCCACCCAGTCCAGCGGGTCGATGCCGTTGCCCTTCGACTTCGACATCTTGCGACCGTGCTCGTCGCGCACCAGCCCGTGCAGGAACAGGTTGTGGAACGGGATCTCGTTGCCCGGCCCCAGATCCTTGCCGACGTAGGTGCCGAACATCATCATCCGGGCCACCCAGAAGAACAAGATGTCGTATCCGGTGACCAGAACCGAAGTGGGATAGAACTTCTCGAGATCCGCGGTCTGGTCGGGCCAGCCCATCGTGGAGAACGGCCACAGCCCGGAGGAGAACCAGGTGTCGAGGACGTCGGTCTCCTGGACGTAACCCTCGGGGGCCTGCTCGTCGGGTCCGACGCACACCACGTCACCATCGGGTCCGTACCAGATCGGGATGCGGTGACCCCACCACAGCTGACGCGAGATACACCAGTCGTGCATGTCGTCGACCCAGGCGAACCAGCGCGGTTCCATCGACTTCGGATGGATCACCGTCGACCCGTCGCGCACCGCGTCGCCGGCCGCCGCGGCCAGCCTGTCGACCGCCACCCACCACTGCATCGACAGTCGCGGTTCGATCGGCTCGCCGGTCCGCTCCGAGTGACCGACACTGTGCAGGTACGGACGCACTTCTTTGACGATCCGACCCTGTTCGGCCAGCGCCTCGCGCACCTTGACGCGCGCCTCGAACCGATCCATGCCGTCGAATTCGGTTCCGGTGTCGGCGATCCGGGCCGAGGAGTCCATGATCGTCGGCATCGGCAGATCGTGTCGCTGCCCGAGCGCGAAGTCGTTGGGATCGTGCGCCGGGGTGATCTTCACTGCGCCACTGCCGAATTCCGGGTCGACATAGTCGTCGGCGACGACCGGGATCATCCGGTCGACGAACGGGTGCGGCAGTTCGGTGCCGACCAGGTGCGCATAACGGTCATCGTCGGGATGCACCGCGATCGCGGTGTCGCCGAGCATCGTCTCCAGCCGGGTCGTCGCGACGACGATGTGGGGTTCGGCGTCGTCGAGCGATCCGTAGCGGAAGCTGACGAGCTCGCCCTCCACGTCGGCGTAGCTCACCTCGATGTCGCTGACGGCCGTCTTGAGGACCGGCGACCAGTTGACCAGTCGCTCCGCCTGGTAGATCAACCCGTCGTCGAACATCTTCTTGAACACCGTGTGCACCGCGCGCGACAGACCCTCGTCCATCGTGAATCGCTCGCGTGACCAGTCGACGCTGTCGCCGAGGCGACGCATCTGCTCACCGATGTTGCCGCCGATCTCGGCCTTCTCGGCCCACACGCGGTCGATGAACGCCTCCCGGCCGAGGTCGTCGCGCGTCTTGCCCTCGGCGGCGAGCTTGCGCTCGACCATCGTCTGCATCGCGATCGCCGCGTGGTCCATGCCGGGCAGCCACAGCACCTCGTAGCCCTGCATGCGGCGACGACGCGAGAGCGCGTCCATCAGGACGTGCTCATAGGCATGGCCCATGTGCAGGGAGCCGTTGACATTCGGCGGCGGGATCACGATGGAGAACGGCGGTTTGTCGCTCGCCGCGTCCGCGGTGAAGTACCCGGCGTCCACCCAGCCCTGGTAGAGCGACGCCTCGTGCTCAGCGGGGTCCCAGGACTTGGGCAACCCGGTCTCGGGTACGGCAGTCCGGGACGACGCTGTGTCGGGCAACGCGGATGTCTGGTCGGGTGATGTCACGGGCGCTATTCTATGTTTCCGCCGGGCCGGACCTCGCCCGGGACCCGTCGGTGCACCCGCGCTCCCGCTAACCCGGCGACACGCGCAACCGGTGCAGGTCCTCGGGGGCGTTGACGTTGACGAGCCAGTCCGGTTCGGACACTCCGACGCGATGGGTGTTGAGCGCCTCGATCGCGCCGAGCATGCGTCGTTCGCCGCTCGCGACGAGATCGGCGATCTGTGCGGCCGCGTCCGTGCGGTAGATCCCCGCCATCGGATGATCCCGCTGTGCGTCGCGCGCGATGACCGCCTGGGTGGAGCCCGTCATCCCCAGCCGCAGCTCGTCGATCAGCTCCGGGGCGATGAGCGGCATGTCCGTGGCACAGACGAACGCGTACTCGGCGCCCGCCGCGGCAGCCGCGGACAGACCCGCGACGAGACCGCCCAGCGGACCCGTCCCCTCCTGCTCGTCGGTCACCCAGTGCACCTTCGACGAATCGATACCCGGCGCCGCACGGTCGCGGATGTCGTCGACACCGCGGAACGCGGCGGACGTCTCGCCCGCCACGACCAGCACCGGATCGCATCGCTGCGACACCACGCGCACCACCCGGGCGAGCATGGGTTCGCCCTCCCAGTCCAGCGCGGCCTTGTCGCTGCCCATCCGCCGCGAGCGTCCGCCTGCCAGTACCAGAGCGGCGATCACCGATGTGTCCGATCCCGTGTGTTGAGTCACAGTGACCAGTGTGCGCGATGCGTCACACGATGGGGGCAAGATGGACATCATGAGCAACACGCACGACCGGAACTCCTCGACCCACGACGTCGATGACCCGCGCGAGGTCCGGCGCAAGCATCGGAAGTCCTACGCCGCCGGGGTCCCGGCCGTCGCGGTCGCCCTCAAGCGCGGGGTCGAGCAGATGGGCGCGCTCCGGACGGCGCAGACCCTGATCAAGCTCAATCAGCGCGACGGATTCGACTGCCCGGGTTGCGCCTGGCCGGAGACCCCGGGACACCGCAAGCACGCCGAGTTCTGCGAGAACGGCGCCAAGGCGGTCGCCGAGGAGGCCACGCGTCGCGCGGTCACCCCCGACTTCTTCGCCGCCCACAGCCTCGACGACCTGCGCACGCGCAGCGGCTACTGGCTCTCGCAGCAGGGCCGTCTGGCCCACCCGATGTACCTCGGTCCGGGTGACACCCACTACCGCCCGATCAGCTGGGACGAGGCCAACGCGGTCATCGCCGACGAACTCGCCGCGATGGACTCGCCCCACGAGGCGGTCTTCTACACCTCGGGGCGCACCAGCAACGAGGCCGCCTTCCTGTATCAGCTCTTCGCCCGGAGCCTGGGTACCAACAACCTGCCCGACTGTTCGAACATGTGCCACGAGTCGTCCGGCGCCGCGCTCGGCGCGTCGATCGGCATCGGCAAGGGTTCGGTGACCGTCCCCGATCTCGAGGCCGCCGACCTGATCCTCATCGCCGGCCAGAATCCCGGCACCAACCACCCGAGAATGCTCGCGACGCTGGAGAAGGCGAAGCACAACGGCGCCCGGATCGTCGCGATCAACCCGCTCCCCGAGGCCGGCCTGATGCGCTTCAAGGACCCGCAGAAGGTCGGTGGACTCGTCGGCGCGGGTACCAAACTCGCCGACGACTTCCTGCAGGTCCGGCTCGGCTCCGACATGGCACTGTTCCGCGGCGTCGCACGTCTGCTCCGCGATGCCGAACGAGCCGCGCCCGGAACGGTTTTCGACCACGAATTCCTCGACGAGTCGTGTGCCGGGGTCGAGGAGTACCTCGCCCTGCTCGACGACGTCGACCTCGACGAGATCGCCGACGTCACCGGCGTGACTCGCGCGCAGATCGAGGAGCTCGCGCGAACGGTCGCCACCTCGCGCCGCATCGTCCTGTGCTGGGCGATGGGCCTCACCCAGCATCGGCACGGCGTGGCGACGATCGCCGAGGGCACCAACGTGTTGCTCCTGCGCGGCATGATCGGCCGTGTCGGCGCCGGACTGTGCCCGGTTCGCGGGCATTCCAACGTCCAGGGCGACCGCACGATGGGCATCTTCGAGAAGATGCCAGAGTCCTTCCTCGCCGCCCAGGACGCCGAGTTCGGCATCACTTCCCCACGCGAGCACGGGTACGACACCGTCGCCGCCATCACCGCGATGGCCGCCGGGAAGGTCCGCGTCTTCGTCGGGATGGGCGGCAACTTCGTGTCGGCCTCACCCGACACCGAGGCGACCGCCGAGGCTCTCCGGCGCTGCTCACTCACCGTGCACGTGTCCACCAAACTCAACGAGTCCCATCTGGTCACCGGTCGCAGCGCACTCATCCTGCCGACGCTCGGCCGCACCGACCGGGACGTCATAGACGGTGTGGCGCAACGTGTCTCGGTGGAGGACTCGATGTCGGCGGTGCACCTCTCACGCGGGTCGCTGCCGCCGGTGTCGGAGCATCTGCGCAGCGAGGTCGCCATCATCTGCGATCTGGCAACCCGAGTCTTCGGCACCGGCCATCCGGTTCCGTGGCAGGAACTCAAGCGCGACTACGATCGCATCCGCGACCGCATCGAGCGGGTCGTCCCCGGCTTCGACGACTTCAACATCCGCGTCCGACGCAGTGACGGCTTCGTACTGCCGCACCCGCCCCGCGACACCCGGTCGTTCGACACCCCCAACGGCAAGGCCAACTTCGCGCTTCATCCCCTCGAATGGGTGGACATCCCCGCCGACCGCCTGATCCTGCAGACGCTCCGCAGCCACGACCAGTACAACACCACCGTCTACGGCCACGACGACCGTTACCGCGGCATCTCCGGCAACCGCCACATCGTGATGGTCAACCCCGACGACGTCACGACCCTCGGTCTGCGCGCCGGACAGCTCGTCGACATCGTCTCCGAGTTCGACGGCGAGGGCGGGGTCGAGGAGCGCCGGGTCCGCGGCTTCGAGGTCGTCCCCTACGACACGCCGCGCGGGAACGCCGCCGCATACTATCCGGAGACCAATCCGCTGGTTCCGCTCGGATCGGTGGCCAAGGAGTCGAACACGCCGGTGTCCAAGGCCGTGGTCATCCGCTTGGAACCGGCCGAACCCGCCTAGCCGTCGAGGACGAACAAGAGAGCCCCGCCCGGATTCGGGCGGGGCTCTCTTGCGTCTGCGAAAGATGTTGTGCGTCAGGCGGTCTTGTCGCGGCGTTCGTCGCTGGAGGCCTTGCGGGGCACGATCGTCGGCAGGACGTTGTCTCGGACGGTCTCGCCCGTCACGACGACCTTCTCGACGTCGTCCCGGCTCGGGATGTCGTACATCACCGGTAGCAGGACCTCTTCCATGATGGCCCGCAGGCCACGGGCACCGGTGCCGCGGTGGATCGCCTGGTCGGCGATCGCCTCGAGCGCATCCTTGGTGAACTCGAGTTCCACGTTGTCCATGTCGAACAGGCGCGTGTACTGCTTCACCAATGCGTTCTTCGGCTCCGACAGGATGCTGACCAGCGAATCCTTGTCCAGGTTGGTCACCGAGGCCACGACCGGGAGCCGGCCGATGAACTCGGGGATCAGGCCGAACTTGATCAGGTCCTCCGGCATCACGTCGGCGAACTGATCCGACGTGTCGACCTCGTCCTTGCTCGCCACCTCGTTACCGAAACCGAGGCCGCGCTTGCCGATCCGCTCGGACACGATCTTCTCGAGTCCCGCGAACGCACCGGCGACGATGAAGAGCACATTCGTGGTGTCGATCTGGATGAACTCCTGGTGCGGGTGCTTGCGTCCGCCCTGCGGCGGCACCGACGCCTGAGTGCCCTCGAGGATCTTCAGAAGCGCCTGCTGGACGCCCTCGCCCGACACATCGCGTGTGATCGACGGATTCTCGCTCTTGCGTGCGATCTTGTCGACCTCGTCGATGTAGATGATGCCGGTCTCGGCCCGCTTCACGTCGTAGTCGGCGGCCTGGATCAGCTTCAGCAGGATGTTCTCGACATCCTCGCCGACATAGCCCGCCTCGGTGAGCGCGGTCGCATCGGCGATCGCGAACGGCACGTTGAGCATCTTCGCCAGCGTCTGCGCCAGGTACGTCTTGCCGCATCCGGTGGGGCCGAGCATGAGGATGTTCGACTTCATCAGCTCGACGGTCTCACCCGTGCGGGAGTCCTTCTTCTCCCCCGCCTGGATGCGCTTGTAGTGGTTGTACACCGCCACCGCGAGCGTTCGCTTCGCGGTGTCCTGGCCGATCACGTACTTCTCGAGGAAGTCGCGGATCTCGGTCGGCTTGGGCAGCTCGTCGAGCTTGACGTCGCCGTTCTCCGCCAGTTCCTCTTCGATGATCTCGTTGCACAGGTCGATGCACTCATCGCAGATGTACACGCCGGGGCCGGCGATGAGCTTCTTCACCTGCTTCTGGCTCTTGCCGCAAAAAGAGCACTTGAGCAGGTCGCCACCGTCTCCGATTCGTGCCATCTCGCGCTGTACCTACTTCCTCGTTGCCGGACTGTCGTGTCTGGTCCGTCGCGTCGCGCGCAGCCGGGCATGGGTCATTTGATCGACACTCGAATGCCCAGTAACCCGACGGTACCCGCGTGCCGCCCGAACTTCGACCGATAAGGCCAAATGTCGCGGCAGAAAATCACCGGGACTTCTGTACTGCCACAACTACTTCTTCATGGACTTCTTGCGATATTCGAAGACCTCGTCGATGATGCCGTACTCCTTGGCCGCCGCAGCGGTCAGGATGTTGTCGCGGTCGGTGTCCTTGCGGATCTTCTCCTTGTCCTGGCCGGTGTGGCCGGACAGTATCTCGTCGAGGCGATCGCGGATGCGCTCGATCTCGGCGGCCTGGATCTCGAGGTCGGACACCTGACCCTGGTACGCACCACCGGTGCGCGGCTGGTGGATCAGGACCGTGGCGTTCGGCAGCGCCGCACGCTTGCCGGGTGTTCCGCCGGCGAGGAGGATCGCCGCGGCCGAGGCCGCCTCCCCGAGGCAGACGGTGACGATGTCGCAGTGCACGTACTGCATCGTGTCGTAGATCGCGAGCATGTCCGGCACGCTGCCGCCCGGCGAGTTGATGTACATGGTGATGTCACGGTCGGGGTCCTGCGACTCGAGCACCAGCAGCTGTGCCATGACGTCGTTGGACACGACCTGGTCGATCGGGGTCCCGACGAACACGATCCGCTCTTCGAAGAGCTTCGCGTACGGGTCGTACTGACGCTGGCCGTTAGGCGTGTGCTCGATGAACTGCGGCAGGATGTACCGCGCCTCGATGTTCTTCAGCGCCAGGGCCGACGCAGGGATTCCGGCGGCGACCTCGGCGGGCAGGCCGTCGAAGGAAAGGGAATTGGTCATGTGATGCTCCAGTGAGTAGAGGTGGCTCGGAGATGGTCGGATCACGCGATCACGGAGTGGATCCCTGGCCCGGTCGCGAGATCACCTTGTCGACGAAGCCGTACTCCCGGGCCTCTTCGGCGGTGAACCACTTGTCGCGGTCGGCGTCGGCCTCGATCTTCTCGAGCGGCTGACCGCTGAACTCGGCGTTGAGCTTGTTCATTTCCTTCTTGGTCAGCGCGAACTGCTCGGCCTGGATCGCGATGTCGGCAGCGGTACCGCCGATGCCTGCGGACGGCTGATGCATCATGATGCGCGCGTGCGGCAGCGCGTGCCGCTTGCCCTTGGTGCCGGCGGCGAGCAGGAACTGCCCCATCGACGCGGCCATGCCCATTGCGTAGGTCGCGACGTCGCACTCGGCGAGCTGCATGGTGTCGAAGATCGCCATGCCCGCGGTGACCGAGCCACCGGGCGAGTTGATGTAGAGGTGGATGTCCTTCTGCGGGTCCTCGGCGGCGAGCAGCAGGATCTGCGCGCACAGCCGGTTGGCGATCTCGTCGTCCACCTGGGTGCCCAGGAAGATGATGCGCTCGCGCAGCAGACGCTCGAACACCGAATCGGTCAGGTTCAACCCAGCCATACCCGAACTCATCGAGGGTGTGTGGATGGTCGGCTCACTCACAGGTTCCTACCTTTGCCTTGTTGTCATGACCTGTGCGTCATCTCGGATGACGCACACGCTCATCGAATACTTCTCTGATGACGTCCTCACCGACACTAACCAATCGAGACCCCCGGGCACTCCCGAGGACACGCCACTTCGCTGAGAGCAGAACCACTTCGGCACCGTGAACGGCTCATGCGCGATGGTGGACCGACGGCAATCGCCGGCCCTCGTGGACGAGGACCGGCGATGTGCGTGATCACAATGCGGCACGCATGGCCGCGGTGGAGCCGATCAGTTGTCGGCGTCGGACTCCTCGGTTGCGGATTCCTCGGCGTCGTCCTTGCCACCGAAGTACTCGGCGGTGTCGACGGTGGTGCCGTTGGTGTCGGTGACGGTCACATCGCCGACGATGGCGGCCAGCGACTTGCCGCGACGGACGTCGGCGTAGACGGCTCCGACCTGGTTGGCCTGAGTCAGCTGCTGGATGAACTCCTGCGGCTGCATGCCGTACCGCTGGGCGGTGAAGATGATCTGCTGGGTCAGCTCGTCCTGGCTGACCTCGGTGTCCTGCTGATCGGCGATGGCGTCGAGAAGCAGCTGCTGCTTGACCGACTTCTCGGCCTCCTCGCGGGACTCGGCATCCCACTCCTCGCGGGTCTTGCCCTGCGCCTCGAGGAACTTGGCGACCTGCTCATCGTCGTGCCCGAGGGCGTGGATGACCTGGTGCTGCTGGCCTTCGACCTCTTCGTCGACGACCTTCTCGGGCAGCGGGATCTCGACGGTCTCGAGCAGCTTCTCGAGCACGGCGTCGCGGATCTTGTTGGCCTGCTCCAGCTTCGCGGACTGCTCGACGCGCTCGGCGAGGCTGGCACGCAGTTCCTCGACGGTGTCGAACTCGCTGGCCATCTGGGCGAACTCGTCGTCGACCTCGGGCAGCTCGCGCTCCTTGACCGACTGCACGGTCACCTTCACGAGCGCCTCCTCACCGGCGTGATCGCCGGCGACGAGCTTGGTCGTGAACTCCTTGTCCTCGCCGGCCTTCAGACCGATGAGCGCCTCGTCGAGTCCGTCGATGAGCTGACCGGAGCCGACCTCGTGCGACAGGCCCTCGGTGGTGGCCTCCTCGACGGGCTCGCCGTCGACGGTCGCCGCCAGGTCGATCGAGACGAAGTCGCCGTTCTCGATGCCGCGCTCGACACCCTTGAGGGTGCCGAAGCGGGCTCGCAGCCCTTCGAGCTGCTCGTCGACCGCGGCCTCGTCGACCTCGATCGCGTCGACCTCGACCGACAGGGTCGAGTAGTCGGGCAGGGTGATCTCGGGACGGACGTCGACCTCGGCGGTGAAGGACACCGACTCGCCGTACTTCAGCTCGGAGAGGTCGATCTCGGGCTGGCCGATGGCCTTGGTCTCGGTCTCGGCGACGGCCTCGGAGTACTTGGCCGGGATGGCGTCGTTGACGACCTGGGCGAGGATCGAATCGCGACCGACGCGGGCTTCGATCAGCTTGGCGGGCGCCTTGCCCGGACGGAATCCGGGGATCCGGATCTGCTGGGCCAACGACCGGTAGGCCCGGTCGAAGTCTGCCGACAGCTCCTCGAACGGGACCTCGACGTTGAGCTTGACCCGGGTCGGGGTGAGTTGCTCGACAGTGCTCTTCACGCCTGAATACTCCTTATATCTGCGGTGGTGGAAGTTCGGTCGTTCGCGGGCCGTGCACCGGGTGACCGGTCGGGCCACATCGATCAAGTCGGGATGACAGGATTTGAACCTGCGACCCTCCGCTCCCAAAGCGGATGCGCTACCAAGCTGCGCCACATCCCGGGGTCCGAACACGCGAGGAGCACCCCGGAGGGCGACCGCGCATCAGGGCCAACAAGAGATAGTACGTGCCGCCGCTGCCGACGCCGCGCACGGGTGTCCGAAGCGTCACGGAACCGGGGACGCCCGACGTATGCCGCAGCCGCAACACCGACCCCGATTTTCGGTTCCCGCCCCACTGCCGGTACAGTCACTGATCGCACGCGCCACCGGGTTTTCGACGGCCATCGCGAGCAACGCGGGTGTAGCTCAATGGTAGAGCCCTAGTCTTCCAAACTAGCTACGCGGGTTCGATTCCCGTCACCCGCTCCACCGGGTCCGGAGGCATCACGCCTCCGGACCTTCTGCATTTCAGGGCGCCGTTTCAGGGCGCCGGGGGCGCGTTCCACGGCAGCGGCAGCGGCACGTACTCGTACTCGATCTCGGGGGCCGGCTCCTCTTCGGGATGTCCGGGCGACGTCGGATCACCGGGGCCGGTCGAGACGATCGGCGGCGGGCAGGGCGCGAACTGGCCGTTGCCGATGGCCATCTTGCAGGGCTCGGCGTTCGCGAGTCCCGCGCCTCCGATGAATGCCGCTGCGGCGAATGTCAGTGTTGCAATGAGTCTGGTCATCGACTTTCCTTACGGTGTCTCACCTCTCGTGCCGGAGAGGTTGCGAGATGTAGAAGCGCACTCCTTCCCGGGGCACCGCGTACCGCCCCCGCCATCGACGCTCCTCTGTCGTGCGCGCGTCACACCCGGTTCCGCTCCGGATGTCTCAGATCGCAGCCCGAGTCACCCGACCGGACCACACCCACGCGCGCGATCACCGCAACCCGACCGCCCTGTGATCCTCGACACACCAGGCGTACCGTTGACCCATGTCCTCCAGCCACACGAAAACCCAGCGCCGGTGCGGCTCCTGCGGCGCCCCCCTGTACGTACGCCGAGACGTCACCGAGTCCGAGGCCGGCATCGGCCGCGTCGACGTGATGCTCGTCTGCCGGGACGAAGCATGCTCGCAACCAGCGCGGCACCTCCGGACCGAGCACCCACAACCCGCCTGACCGAAAACCCAACGCAGTCCAAAGCCCAAGTAACACTGGGACAAACGATCCTGTTGACATCGGCGGGACTTCGACGAAGATGAGTCCCGATCGTCGCCGTCCGGACATGCGACAGCCCGAATGTGATGACCGTCACATGTAGTGCCCGCAGCCATGCTCACCTTGGGTTTTGCGACGTCGTACTCCCCGTTCGCGATCGCGGGGTCATTCAGCGTGCGCGACTCCTTGGACCCAAGACAACGGTTGTGTAACGATGGTGCAGCGCTCAGGCCGATGCGCGGACAGACCCATCGAACCGAAGGTACGACCTGTGTTGAACTCCCCAACGCCGACCCCGCGCGCCTCGCGCCGCCGCTCGGCTCGACGCCTCACGGCTGTCGTCTTCGGCGTCCTGGCGATGGCCCTCGCCCTTCCCGGTGTCGCGAACGCCGTCCCGGTGACCGTGATCCCCGGCCTGCCGCCGGTCGAGATCCCCGCGGTCCCGGGCCTGCCGACCCCTCCGGCGCCGAGCACTCCCGAGGCTCCGCAGCCGCCGTCGTCGACGACGACCGAGGAGAAGCCCGCCGACCCGGCCATCCCGAACGTGAAGACCGAGACCGGCTACATCGCGCTGGCCGACGACAACACCCACACCATCACCTGGTGGCACAACGGTGAGGTCGTGAAGAAGATGCCGATCTCGATGGGGTCCGACAAGAACCCGACCCCCCACGGCGTCTACTACACCAAGGAGAAGTACCGCGACATGTACATGGATTCGTCCACATACGGCGTCCCGGTGGACTCCGCCGAGGGCTACCGGACCTACGTCGAGTACGCCACGCGCATGTCGTGGGACGGAATCTTCATCCACGCCGCGCCGTGGTCGGTCAACCAGCAGGGTCGCAGCAACGTCAGCCATGGCTGCATCAACGTGACCACCGAGTACGGCAAGTGGGTGTACGACAACGTCCCCCGCAACACCCCGATCGTGGTCCGCAACACCATCGGACCGAAGTACCAGAACACCTAGGTCAGCAACAGACAGCGACAGGGGCCGGTCACCAGTGGTGACCGGCCCCTGTCGCGCGCTACGCGGCGGTGCGGGCGGCGAACGTCGCCTGCACCTGTAGCCATCGCGCGATCACCTGACAGCCGGTGGAGGCGGGATCGGTGACCGAGGCCCGTCGGTAGGGTTCGCTCCCGTAGGACGTGTGCCGACCGCCCGCGGCATTCGACACCCACAGACCGCTGATGCGCATCCGCGCCGGCAGGTAGCACCGGACCTCACGCCACGCAGCCGCCAGACGTCCCAGGTCGCGACGCCACTGCGCCGGCCGGACGGAGGTGCGTCGCGCGTTCTGCAAGTCATTGGCGCGCAGCACATCCCACGCACTCCTGCCCCATCGGCCGAGTCCGGCGAAGGTCATCGACCCGGTGAGGTCGGCGACGTCACGCACGAGTGAGTCCGCACCCGCGTTGCAGATCATGTCCTCGGCCGCGCCCACCCAGTGCACCGGGAGCCCTGCGGGCAGGTCGACCCCGGGGCCGGCGACGCCCCATCCGCGACAGCCGGGCACCACACCGGGTGGCTGGTGCGGATCGGCGACCAGACCCACGCCGATCACCCGGTTCAGGGCGGGCGGCGTGTCGGTCGCGCTGCCGGCGGCCAGGTCGGCGAGGGCGGCGCGAATGACCACGGCTCCCTGCGAGTAACCCACCAGGGCAATCGGACCTGTCGAGGCACGGATGGCCGCGCGCAGACTGGATGCGCCGAGGGCAACGCTCTCGACGAAACTCATCCCACCCGGCGTCGGGGCAGGCCCGTAGCTCGCCGGGTATCCGATCCAGCGACAGACGAAGCGGTCGTCGAGTTCGTCCGCCACGCCCGCCAGAAGGCCCGACACGTCGGTCCGGGTGTCGCCCGCGAAGGACTCCCCCGTCCCACCGACCACGAAGACGGTGACCGCCGACGACGCGTCGCCCGGTCGTCCGGGACCGACTCCTAGACTCTGCTGCACCCACCCATCGTGGCGCCGGCATGTGTGAACCGGCCGCAGGGTCGCTGAGGGCTCGCTGAGAGTCCCTCCGCGGGTATGCCGACGCGGGTCAGGACGCCTGGGCAGGCGGCGGTTTCGCGACGTAGTCGGCGGTCTCGATGATCGCGACGAAGAATCCGCTTCCCTCGATCACGTTGGCGCTGTGCACCAGTCCGGCCGGGATGTAGATACTCGCCGGCGCCTCGACCTCGTAGACCTCGTCGCCGAGGGTGATCTCGTAGACGAGGCGGTCGAGCGACAACAGGATGTTGATCTCCGGGCAGTCGTGCACATGCGGCTCGCAGTAGTCACGGGCGGCAGCCGACACGGCGCGCATCTCGTGCGCCACGACACGCTTCTCCGCTTCCGGGAACAGATCGCCGCCGGCCAGTACACGGCGGGTGATCGGCGCATCGGCGGCCCCGTGGAAAGGTACGTCTTTCAGTGGGGACACCTCGCCCCGCGAGATCAATCCGGCATGAGACCGGATGCTTTCGCTGATTGTCACACTGCCCCCTCTGTCATCCCCGACCCTTCGCATGAGTAAGGAACTCATGGTCTTGCACGATGCTACTAAGGTTCGGCTACCCACACCGACCGGGCAGTAACGTGTCAGGTCTGACAGACGGGGCACCAATACAGTTTTCGCGCTTCGAGGTCGGCGACGAGGACGGGGGTTCGGCAGATCCGGCACGGCTCCCCGGCCCGCCGGTACACGTAGG
This sequence comes from Gordonia sp. HS-NH1, assembly GCF_001418765.1. Taxonomy (NCBI): domain Bacteria; kingdom Bacillati; phylum Actinomycetota; class Actinomycetes; order Mycobacteriales; family Gordoniaceae; genus Gordonia; species Gordonia sp. HS-NH1. Next base: position 120,792 of record NZ_LIYC01000003.1, on the reverse strand, counting down.
TTCGCGGCCGGTTCGGCGCGTACGCCGGCGCGCCGGAATCATCCTCGGGACGTATCACGTGGATGCGTCCACGACGTACACCGATCTTCATGAGGTCCACCAGATCGGCCCACAGCGCGTCGAATTCCTCACGGAGAACACGCTTTCCGGGACGCATCGGGTCGATGCCCGCACGGAAGAGGATCTCGGCGCGATACACGTTGCCGATCCCCGCGATGACTTTCTGGTCCATCAGCAGGGCGCCGATGGGGCGCGCGGACCGCGAGATCGCAGCCCATGCCCGCCCGGGGTCGGCGTCGCGTCGGAGTGGATCCGGACCGAGGCGGGCTATCAACGTCTCGAGGTCGGCGGGGTGGTAGATCTCACAGGCCGTCGGTCCGCGAAGGTCCGTGGCGGCGGTCTCACTCTCGATTCGGAGTCGAACCTGCCCCACCGGTTCGGGCACGGGCACCGGGAGTTCGGTGAAGGCGCCGTAGAGGCCGAGATGGATGTGCACCAGACGCTCGGTGCGATCATCTCGGTATCGATGCACGAGGTGTTTGCCCCAGGCCTCGGCGGCGTGGAAGGTCAGTCCGTCCACCGCCGCCGCACCGTCGGCGAACCGCCCCTGCGGGCTGCTGACGCGGACCTGCGTGCCGCCGAACAGACGCTGCTGGCGACGCGCGAGTCGATGAAGAGTGTGGCCCTCGGGCACGGGCTGCGCCGGTGGCCTACTGGGCCGGGGCCGCCGGCACCTCGGGAGCCTCACCGGTGCGCTCGTACTCCGCGAGGATGTCGATGCGACGCTGGTGCCGCGCCTCCTCCGACCACGGGGTGGCGAGGAAGGCGTCGACGATGGCGAGCGCCTCGTCGGTGCTGTGCATCCGGCCACCGATTCCGATGAGTTGCGCGTTGTTGTGCTGCCGGGCCAGCTGTGCGGTCTCGACGCTCCAGGCGAGTGCGCAGCGGGCACCGGGAACCTTGTTGGCGGCGATCTGTTCGCCGTTGCCACTGCCGCCCAGCACGATTCCCAGGCTGCCGGGGTCGGCGACGGTCCGGGACGCGGCGGCGATGCAGAACGCCGGGTAGTCGTCGGCGGGATCCATCACATGGGCTCCACAGTCCACGACCTCGTGGCCGGTCGCCGCGAGATGATCGGCGATCTGGTTCTTGAGTTCGAATCCGGCATGGTCGGCACCGAGATAGACACGCATGGCGCCACTATAGATTGAGGGCGTGGACACGCCCCTGCCCATCCCCCGCGAGCCGAACGGCGGCGCACCCGCCTCCGGGGCGCCGATCCCGAACGTGCCCGGTGTCGCCGACCCGCCACCACCTGCTCCCGCCGACCCCGCCCGTCGGTGGCTGCGTCCGGCCCACTACGCGGCGAGGCCTCGGCTCCATCCCTGGGAGATCCCCGCACTCGTGGTGGTCATCCTCGCGACGGTGCTGGGATACGCGGCGATCATCGTGCTCGTGGCGCTCGGCATGCTCGACCAGCTCCTGCTGGGTGCGCTGCTGTTCCCGCTCCTGCTCTTCGTGATCCGCGGTCTGACCTACGCGTCTCCACGGGTGAACGGTGTGCAGATGACGCCGACCCAGTTCCCGGACGGGCATCGGATGGTCGTCGAGGCCGCGGCGCGCTTCGGCCTCGAATACGTGCCCGACGCCTACGTCGTCCTCGGCAACGGCGCGATCAACGCGTTCGCCTCCGGGCACGGGTTCCGACGATTCGTCGTCGTGTACTCCGACCTGTTCGAGGTGGGTGGCGCGGCCCGGGACCCGCAGGCACTCGAGTTCATCATCGGCCACGAGGTCGGCCACATCGCCGCCGGGCACACCTCGTACTGGCGACAGCTCTCGACGATCGTCGGCATGAACATCCCGGTCCTCGGGGCCGCGCTGTCCCGCGCGCAGGAATACAGCGCCGACAACTACGGGTATTACGCCAGACCCGGTGGCGCACCCGGCGCCATCGGAGTCCTGGCCGCGGGCAAATACATGCTCTCGGCGGTGGACTTCGACCAGTTCGCCGACCGGGCGACCCACGAGCGCGGCTTCTTCACCTTCTTGACCAACGCCATGTCGTCGCATCCGGTGCTGACCTGGCGCGCGGCCGCTCTCCGCGACCGGACCCGTGCGGGCGCGATGCTGTTGCGTCCGCGCCGGATCGTCCGCGGTGTGGGCAGCGGGAACGTGGTGGCGGTGCCACCGGCACCACACCCGGCCGTCCTCGCGCCCGGCGGACTCCCCAACGGCATCGAACCCCCGCCCCGTTTCTGACGCGGGGGTCCGTTGCGGCACAACCGGACCGGTCAGTCGAACTGCGGGTCCTCGTCACGCGTGCGCTTGAGCTCGAAGAAGTGCGGGTACGACGCCAGCGCGCGCGCACCGTCCCAGACCGTCCCGGCGTCCTCACCGCGCGGGATGCGGGACAACACCGGGCCGAAGAACGCGACGTCGTTGACGTGGATGGTGGGCGTGCCGACATCGTCGCCCACCTTGTCCATGCCGGCGTGATGACTCGCGCGGATGGTGTCGTCGAACTCGGTGCCGTCGGCGGCCTCCGCGAGCGAGGCGTCGAGACCGAGTTCGTCGAGCGCACCGGCGATGACCTCGTCGAGGTCTTTGATGCCCTGGTTGTGGATGCGGGTGCCCATCGCCGTGTACAAGGGCGCGAGGATCTCGTCCCCCTTCTGCGCGGCGGCGGCCGCGACGACGCGGACGGGACGCCAGGCGTGCTTGAGTCCCTCGCGGTACTCCTCGGGAATGTCCTTGCCCTCGTTGAGGACAGCGAGGCTCATGATGTGGAAGTTCACCTCGATCGGCCGGACCTGCTCGGCTTCGAGAATCCAGCGCGAGGTGATCCAGCACCAGGGACACAGCGGGTCGAACCAGAAATCGACGCGGTCGGTGGTCTGGGCCTGCACTGACATTGGAACGTCCTCTCGAGAGTCGGCTGTCTGTCGGGCGCCGGCCGTCCGGCCGGTTCCGCCGTCGGACGCCTCAACATCGCGGTGCGCCGAACTGTTCCCGGGTGCGTCGGACAGCCGGCCGCGGGGCTGGGGATACGCACCGCCCGGGCCGGGCGTGATGTGAGATGGTGCATGGACCGCCGAGGAACAGGACCCGGGATGTCGCTGCCACCACCGTCTGATCCGGATCAGCCGATCCGGGCAGATCGGCGCGGCCACCCGGTCGTACCCAGATCCGTCGGGCAGAGATCGGCACAGATCGTCCGGGCCGCCACAAAGCTCTTCCAGGAGGCCGGGTTCCGGAACGTCAGCATCGAGCAGATCGGCGCCGCCGTCGGTCTCACCGGCCCGGCAGTCTATCGGCATTTTCCCGGCAAACACGACATTCTCTCGCAGGCCCTGACCACCCAGGTGGAGCTCGTCGCCCAACTGATGGCCGACGCGAAGAGCCGCGGCCGTTCGCCGGGCGACCAGCTCTCCCTTCTCCTCGACGGGCTCGGCGACCTCACCGCGCATCGAGACGTCTCGACGTTGTGGCGCCGCGAACAACGGCATCTGCAGCACGCCGAACTCGACGTGATGAAAGAGTATTTCGATGAGCTGAGCGAGCATGTCGCCTCGCTCATCGTCGCCACGCGGCCCGACCTCTCGCCGGCGGCCGCGGAGGTGCTGAGTGCGGCACTGCTCAGCGTGTTCTCCAACACCTCCGGCATGCGCGGCTCACTTCCGCCGGCCCGCCTCAAGCAGGTTCAGCGAGCGGTGGCGGACTCGCTCATCACCTGCGAGCTGCCAAGGGCGCGCGGTCCGGACACCGGTGACCAGACCCCACCCGCGCGCCGGCGCCCCGCCGCCCGCCGCGAGCGGATACTCGACGCCGCCACCCGACTGTTCTCCGAGCGTGGATTCCCCGACGTGCGTATCGACGAGATCGCGCGGACCGCGGACGTCTCCATCGCGACCCTGTACCAAGAGGTCTCCGGCAAATCCGATTTGCTCCTGGCGGTCCTGTGGCGCGGCGTCCAGGGAATTCTCTATGTCTCCGGCCACGCTCTGGACCGTGTCGTCGCCGGCGATGCACTCGACGCGCTGATCCGGGTGTTCGTCGAGTATTCGCTGGGCGAACACGGTCGCATCATGCCGGTCTTCACCCGCGACCTGATGTACCTTCCCGACGCCGAGCAGACGCGACTGCTGAACGCGCAGGCGGACTATCGGGCCGAATGGATCGACGCGATCCGATCCCGCAACGGACTGCTGACGGCGGCTGACGCGAATGCGCTCGTGCAGGCGCTCTTCGGCTTCACCTGTGAGGTCATCGAGTCGCCACGGTTGCGGTCCAGGCCCGGGGTCGCGGAGGACCTCGAGGCGATCGCCCGGGCGATCCTGAACCCGGCCGGGTTGCGTTGAGCGCCGCCCGCGTCCGCACCTGGATAAGCTGGCCTGCGTGACTGCTCCGAACCTCACCAGAGACCAGGCCCGCGACCGCGCAGCGATTCTCGACGTGTCGAATTACCAGATCGAGCTCGACCTCACCGACGGTTCCGGCGCCCCCGGGACCGAGACGTTCCGATCCACGACGACGGTGCGGTTCACGGCGTCGGAAGGCAGTGAGACGTTCGTCGATCTCGTCGCCCCCACCCTGATCTCGGCCACCCTCAACGGCACCGACCTCGACGTGTCCGGCTTCGACGAGTCGATCGGCATCCCGTTGTCCGGCCTCGCCGCCGACAACACGCTCACCGTGGTCGCCGACTGCGCCTACTCCAACACCGGCGAGGGGCTGCACCGATTCGTCGACCAGTCCGACGACTCGGTCTACCTGTATTCCCAGTTCGAGACCGCCGACGCCAAGCGGATGTTCGCGTGCTTCGATCAGCCCGACCTCAAGGCGACCTACACCGTGACCGTCACCGCTCCCGCGGACTGGAAGGTCATCTCCAACGCGGCGCACGCGGAAGCTCCCGGTGACCCGGATGCCGCCACATCGGCTGTGGTGCATCGCTTTCAGGAGACCGTCCCGATGAGCACCTACCTCGTAGCGCTCATCGCGGGGCCCTACGCGGAGTGGACCGACGTCTATTCCGACGAGCACGGCGACATCCCACTGGGCATCTACTGCCGCGCATCGCTGGCCGAGTTCATGGATTCGGAGCGACTGTTCACCGAGACCAAACAGGGATTCGGCTTCTACCACAAGAACTTCGGAATCCCCTATCCCTTCGGCAAGTACGACCAGCTGTTCGTCCCCGAGTTCAACGCCGGTGCGATGGAGAACGCGGGCGCCGTCACCTTCCTCGAGGACTACGTCTTCCGGTCCCGCGTGACCAAATACCTCTACGAGCGTCGCGCCGAGACGGTCCTGCACGAGATGGCGCACATGTGGTTCGGCGACCTGGTCACCATGCAGTGGTGGGATGACCTGTGGCTCAACGAGTCCTTCGCGACCTTCGCATCGGTGCTGTGCCAGTCCGAGGCGACCGAGTACACCAGCGCCTGGACGACGTTCGCCAACGTCGAGAAGTCCTGGGCCTACCGCCAGGACCAGCTGCCCTCGACCCACCCGGTCGCCGCGGACATCCCCGACATCGCCGCCGTCGAGGTCAACTTCGACGGCATCACCTACGCGAAGGGCGCATCGGTCCTCAAGCAGCTGGTCGCCTATGTGGGTCTCGAGGACTTCCTCGCCGGGTTGCGCAGCTACTTCGCCGCGCACGAGTTCGGCAACGCCACGTTCGCCGATCTCCTGGGCGCACTGGAGAAGTCGTCGGGCCGCGACCTGTCGGACTGGGGCGCCCAATGGCTGCGCACCACCGGCATCAACGTCATCCGACCCGACTTCGAGGTCGACGACTCGGGCGCCTTCACCCGGTTCACCATCGTCCAGGACGGTGCCGCCCCCGGCGCCGGTGAGACCAGGGTCCACCGTCTGCGTGTGGGCGTCTACGCCGACAACGGATCCGGTGCCATCGAGCAGACCCGCAGCGTCGAACTCGACATCGAGGGTGAGCGCACCGATGTCGCCGATCTCGTCGGCGTGCACCGCGGAGATCTGGTGCTGCTCAACGACGGCGACCTGACCTACGCCTCGGTCCGACTCGACCCGGAGTCGCTGGCGACCGCGACCGCACGGATCGGCGACATCAGCGATCCGATGCCACGCACCCTGGTCTGGTCGGCGGCGTGGGAGATGACCCGGCAGGCCGAGATGCGGGCCCGCGATTTCGTCGAACTCGTTCGCCGAGGAATCGCCGCCGAGTCGGAAATCGGTGTCGTGCAACGCGTCCTGCTGCAGGCGACGACAGCCATCGAGTCCTACGCCGACCCCGAGTGGGCGGCGACGACGGGCCGCCCGGGGTTCAGCGCTCGCATGCTCGAGCTCGCCCGCGCCGCCGATGCCGGCTCCGACCATCAGCTCGCGTTCGTCAACACGTGGCTGGCCGGCCGGATCAACGACGACGAGACCGAGGTGGCCCGCGCACTGCTCGACGGTGCGGACCCCGCCGAGCACGGCCTCGACGGTCTCGCCGTGGACACCGATCTGCGGTGGAAGCTGGTGACCGCCCTGGCGACCGCTGGTGCCATCGACACCGATCCGGCGTCGACCCCGGTCATCGACGCCGAGGCCGAGCGTGACAACACCGCGACCGGTACGCGGTCGGCGGCACTGGCGCGGGCGGCCCGTCCGCTCGCGGAAGCCAAGGCGGACACCTGGACTCGCGCCGTCGAGGACGACACGCTCTCGAACGTGTACACCCGCACCATGATCGGCGGGTTCGCCCGCCCCGGGCAGGGCGAACTCCTCGAGCCCTATGTCGAGAAGTACTTCGCCGCCGTACCGGAGGTCTGGGCACGCCGGTCCAGCGAGGTCGCGCAGACCGTCGTCGTCGGTCTGTACCCGAGTTGGGCGATGTCGCAGCAGGCCCTCGACCTCGCCGAGGAGTTCTTGTCCGGGGACCATCCGTCCGCGCTCAAGCGATTGATCTCCGAGGGTCGTGACGGCGTGGCACGCTCGCTTCGAGCACGCGCCTTCGACGCACAGGAGGGCTGAGCCGGCAGACCTGCGGTCAGCGTCGTCGCCACCGGTATCGCACCTGCGGGCGGCCCGCCGAGCCGTATTCGGTGTCGCGGTCGAGGACGTGGTCGTCGGCGAGCCGCTCCAGGTAGCGCCATGCGGTGACCCGCGACGATCCGAGGGCGCGGGCGACCTCGGAGGCGGTGAGTCCGTCGGGGCTGTCGCGGACCGCCCGGCTCACCGCGTCCTCGGTCTGCGGCGCGGCCCCCTTCTTCGCCGACCGGCGGGTGTCGCTCGTGCGCAATTCGGCGAGCGCACGGTCGACGTCGCGCTGGCTGACCGCGTCGGCATCACCGGTGAGCGCCTCGCGGTAGCGCAGGTACTGCTCGATCTTCTCTCGGAACGCCGCGAAGGTGAACGGTTTCAGCAGGTAGAGCAGCACTCCGCGCGACATGGCGCTCCGGACGGTCGCGAGGTCGCGCTGTGCGGTGATCGCGATGACATCGGGCGCCGGGCGTACACCCGACAGCGCGGAGGCGAGGTCCACCCCGCGGGCGTCCGGCAGGCCCAGGTCGAGCAGGACCAGGTCGACGGGCCCGGCGCCGGCCATCCGCAGCGCCTCCTGCGCCGTGGACACGGCGCCCACGACCTCGAATCCCCCCAGACGGGCGAGGTAGTCCCGGTGCGCCTCGGCGATCACCGGTTCGTCCTCGACGATCAGGACGCGGATCACGGTGTGCCCGCCCGCTCGTCGGCGCGCACGCGCACCGAGATGACCGAGCCGTAGGTGTTCTCGGCGGTCATCGTGCCGTGTCGACGGGCGACGACCTGGGCGACCAGGGCGAGCCCGAGCCCGCGGCCGGCGGCGTCGCCACCCGACTTCGTCGAGTAGCCCCGGGCGGTCGCCTGGGCGAACAGTTCGGCGTCCATGCCGGTTCCGCTGTCGGCGACGATGATGTCGAGCACGCGGTCGTCCCCGACGACGGTCACCTCGACCCATGGGTCGGCCGGGTCGCAGGCATCCAGTGCGTTGTCGATCAGGTTGCCCACCACCGTGATCATCTCGCCGGGAGTGAGGATGCCGGTGCCGGCGTCGCTGACCTGCGACTCCTCGGTCAACGACAGCGGAATGCCGCGTTCGGCCGCCTGCGCTGTCTTGCCGAGCAGCAGGGCGACCAGCGCGGGCTCGGCCACCGCCTGGGTCATCCGGTCGATGAGCTGTTGGGACAACTCGAACTCGGTGGTCGCCAGGCGGACCGCCTCGTCGGGCCGTCCCATCTCGACGAGCGCGACGATCGTGTGCAATCGGTTGGCGGCCTCGTGCGCCTGGGACCGTAGTGCCTCGGCGAACCGCGTCATCGAGTCGAGTTCACCCATCGCCTCCGCGAGCTCGGTGCGGTCCCGGATGGTCACCACCGACGACCGCCGTCGGCCGGACACCGGGGAACGGCTCACGAGCAACACTCGGCCGCGGTCCGCATACGTCACGTCTGTCTCCTCGTCGCCGTCGGTGAGGAAGGCCGGCAGCTCGTCGGGCGACGCGTCGGCTTCGATGCCGAGCAGGCGTTGCGCTTCGGAGTTGACGAGGGCGGGTCGCCCGTCCTCCACCACCACCAGCCCCTCCCGCACGGACCGCAGCACGGCGTCGTGATGGTCGTACATCAGTCTCAGCTCCTCGGGCGCGAGGCCACCGGTCTGCCGTAGCAACCGTCGCCGAATCCACCACACGCCGCCGACCGCCGTGAGCAGGGCCGCGAACGCCGCGAGGGCGATCAGTGGCAGCTGGCCACGCCACGCCGATGTCAGCGTGCGTTGCGTGATCCCCGCCGCGACCATCCCCACGACGCGTCCGCCCGGCGTGCGGACGGGGACGATCGTGCGGATGGACGGTCCGAGGGTGCCGGTGTAGTTCTCGGTGATCGTCTGCCCTCGCAGCGCCGCGTCGATGCTGCCCAGATACGGTTCGCCGATCCGCGTGGGGTCGGTGTGGGTGAAGCGGGTCCGGTCCGGCGCGAGCACGGTGATGAAGGCGATCCCGGTCGCCGCGCGGACGCGTTCGGTCACCGGCTGGAGCACCGCACTCGGGTCCGGGGACGTCAGTGCCGCGACGGTCGACGGTGACTCCGCAAGGCTGACCGCCACGGCGGTCACCTCGGCCCGCGCCGCTCGGTCTGCGTCGATGCGGGCATCGACGGCCGCCAGAACGCTCTCGGCGACGACCACCACCGCGAAGACCGACAGCGCGAGGGCCGCGACCTGTCCGGCGAGCGTTCGCGGGTACCACCGCATCCCTGCCGACCTCGTTCCCTGTCTGAACGTAATGAACACAATCGTGACCCGCGTCACCCCGTCGGGCCACAATCCTAATCACTGTTGTCCGAGGTGTATGAGGAGAGAATCACCGATGAACATTCGAGGCAGGTCCGGCGGCTCACCGGCCGGAGAAGGTTCCGATCCGATCGCGACCACGCCTGACGATACGGCCGGCGCGCCCCCACGCGGTAAACGGGACCGTACCCACTGGCTCTACATCGGCGTCATCATCGCGGTGGTCGCGGGTGTGGTGGTCGGTCTCGTCGCGCCCGGCGTCGGCAAGGACCTCGGCGTGCTCGGCACCATGTTCGTCAGCCTCATCAAGATGATGATCGCGCCGGTCATCTTCTGCACGATCGTCCTGGGCATCGGATCGGTCCGCAAGGCGGCGACGGTCGGCAAGGTCGGCGGCCTCGCCTTCGTCTACTTCCTGGCGATGTCGACGGTCGCACTGGCCATCGGCCTGGTCGTCGGCAACATCATCCAGCCGGGCGACGGCCTGAACATCGATTCGGTGTCGGGCAAGGGGCAGGAGCTGGCCGACGAGTCACACGAGTCCGGCGGAACGCTCGACTTCATCCAGGGCATCATCCCGGACTCGATGCTGTCCGCGCTGACCGAGGGCAGTGTGCTGCAGGCCCTCTTCGTCGCACTCCTCGTCGGGTTCGCCATCCAGAGCATGGGCCGGACCGGCGAACCGATCCTGACCGCGGTCTCCTACTTCCAGAAGCTCGTCTTCAAGGTGCTGACGATGGTGCTCTGGGTGGCCCCGATCGGCGCGTTCGGCGCCATCGCCAGCGTCGTGGGCCAGACCGGCTGGGCGGCGGTCCAGCAGCTGCTGACGTTGATGCTCGCCTTCTACCTCACCTGCCTGGTGTTCGTGTTCGGCGTGCTCGGCGTGCTGCTGCGGACGGTGTCGGGTGTCTCGATCTTCAAGCTCGTCCGGTACCTCGCCCGCGAGTACCTGCTCATCTTCGCGACCTCGTCGTCGGAGTCCGCGCTGCCCCGCCTCATCGCGAAGATGGAACACCTCGGCGTGGAGAAGACCACGGTCGGCGTCGTGGTGCCGACCGGGTACTCCTTCAACCTCGACGGCACCGCCATCTACCTCACCATGGCGTCGATCTTCATCGCCGATGCGATGGGCGACCCGCTGTCGATCGGTGAGCAGATCGGCCTGCTCGTCTTCATGATCATCGCGTCCAAGGGTGCCGCCGGCGTCAGCGGTGCGGGACTGGCCACCCTCGCCGGTGGACTGCAGGCCCACCGCCCCGAGATGCTCGACGGCGTCGGCCTCATCGTCGGTATCGACCGGTTCATGTCGGAGGCCCGCGCGGTCACCAACTTCTCCGGAAACGCGGTCGCGACCCTGCTCGTCGGTTCGTGGACCAGCACCGTCGACAAGGAGCGCGTCGACGATGTGCTGTCGGGCCGGGACCCGTTCGACGAGACCAACATGGTCGACGACGAACTCGAGTCGGACGCCACCACCGCGCGAGGTGCACACGAGAAGGTCCTCACCCACTGACGCGGACACCACGGCAACGACGAGGCCGCCCCACCGGAAGGTGGGGCGGCCTCGTGGTCTGTGCAGAAGGGCGGGTCAGCCGGCGGCGGCCGCGGTGGCCATCACCCGCAGCGAGGCGATCAGCCCGTCGATCAGGTTGCCCTGACGAAAACCGGTGACCGCGGCGGTGACGCCGAGGGCCGCCACACGATCGTTCACGCGGGTGGAGACCGAACTGCCGGAGACGATGACCACGTCGCGCGAGTTCGGCGACACGGCGATCAGCGTGCCGTACGCGGGCTCGGGCGACTTCGCGAGGATCTCGCGGGCACTGGCCTCCACGTCGCCGTCGAGGTCACCGATGTACACCGAGAAACGGACGAGGGCCTTCTCGCTGGCGGCCTTGAGCGTGTCGTCGAGCGCGATCAGGTCCCGCTTGCTGAAGGGCGGCGTCGTCGGCGAGTCACCGGGGTAGCGAGCCGCGGAGATGCGGCCGCTGTTGGTGAACACCGCGCCCACCGGCAGTTCGGCGGCCGAACGGGCCGCGACCTCTGCGCTCACATTCGCGTGCGTAACCTCACCACTTGCCACTGGCCGAACTCCCGTCAACGTCGCTTGGTTCCGCGTGCCGCGGAAGTGCCATCGGTTCGATGTCGGTGGCACTGAAGAGAAGCGGTGCATGCTCCCACTGCTGGTCGAGGGTGTACTCCTTGACCTTCGGGTACTTGACCCCCGAGGAGAACACCATCGCGACAACACAGAGCAGCACGAAGAGCACCGTCACGATCGTGACTGGCACTCCGATGGGGACGATCAGGCTGTCGACGTCCATGTCACCCTTTCGATGGTCGCGCCGGACCCGCCCGGTTGTCGGCGCAGGTCATCGTTGATCAATCTAACCCACCGAACACCGCCCGGCGCACCGGGGCCTACAGCGCGTCGTAGACGCGCGAGGCGCCCCCGCGCGGCCTCCACGACGCCTCACGCAGCGCCGGAGTCGATGTACTGGAGCCAGGCCGGATCGATGTCCTTGATCGTCGCGAGCAACCGCCAGTGCCTGCCCTTCGGCGCGGTCGGAACCGTACGCAGCGCCCACCCGAGCTCCCCGAGGAGGCGATCCGCCTTGCGGTGATTGCACGACGCACAGCACGCGACGCAGTTCTCCCATGTATGCGTTCCGCCCCGGCTCCGCGGGACCACGTGGTCGATCGTCGTCGCCCGTGCACCGCAGTAGCCGCACCGCGCCCGGTCCCGACGCATCAGTGCGTCCCGGGTCATCGGGACCGTCGCCCGGTAGGGCACGTGGACGTATTTCCGGAGCCGGACCACGGTCGGGATCGGGACCGCGGTACCCACCGAGTGCATCGCACCGCCGTGTTCGTCGGCGTGCACGAGGTCCGCGCGACCGCGCAGCACGAGAACGACGGCACGCCGGACCGTGACGGCCGTCAGCGGTTCGTAGGTGGCATTGAGGAGCAGCACCCGACGACGTGTCCAGGTGCGGGTACCGGTCGCGTTCTCCTCGGTGTCGACGTCCCGCATCGGTGTCGCACCGCCCGTTGCCCGCGACCTCGCCCTGCCGTGTGTCGCCCTCGCGTGTGATCTGTGCGTCATTATCGCCTCCCACCACTCCGACGAGCACAAGTCCATCACGGCGGCGGTCTCCGTGGGAACCGTTTCGCGGTGTCGGGCCAGCTCAGAGCCCTGGAACCGGCGCGACGTTGAGAGGTGCGGCCGGGGTGAGGACAATGGCGTAGGTGACTGGCGAACCCAACACATCCCCTCCGACCCCACCGGCGCCGGAAACCCCCGCGCGGACCTTCTACGACGAGGTCGGCGGCGCCGAGACGTTCCGGCGCCTCACCGCTGTGTTCTACACCGAGGTGGCGCGCGACGAGGTGTTGCGCCCGCTGTATCCCGAGGAAGACCTCGCCCCCGCCGAACGCCGGATGCGGATGTTCCTCGAGCAGTACTGGGGCGGTCCGCGGACCTACTCCGACGAGCGGGGCCACCCCCGGCTCCGCATGCGCCACAATCCGTTCCGCGTCGGGCCGATCGAACGGGACGCGTGGCTGCGCTGCATGCACACCGCGATCGCCTCCATCGACGAGGAGACCCTCGACGCCCCGCACCGCCGAGCGTTGATCGACTACATGGAGATGGCGGCGCAATCGATGATGAATTCGCCCATCTGAGAGCGGTTTCCCTCCCGACACGCCGCCCGACTCGCCGACTGACCTGGATTTCTCCGAGAAAACTCAGGTAGGGCACAATGACCACGGTGAGCGACGAGACACCAGATGTTGTCCCCGCCGAGTCATCTGACGTGGGCCAGCCCGAGGACGCGCCGTACGACGACGGCGCGATCGAGTCCGATGTCGATGCGCTCGACGAGCCGACCCCCGATGAGTCGGTCACCGACGCGGCCGTCGTGGCCGCTGACACACCGGTCACACCGCCCGTTGTCCCGCAGCTGGATCCGTCCGACACCTCGTGGTGGAAGTCCGCGGTGTTCTACCAGATCTACCCGCGCTCCTTCTCCGATCTCGACGGCGACGGGATCGGCGACCTCGCCGGGGTCATCGACAAACTCGGTTACCTCGAACTCCTCGGAATCGATGCCATCTGGCTGAGTCCGATCATGGCCTCCCCCATGGCCGATCACGGTTACGACGTCGCCGACCCCCGCGACATCGATCCCCTCTTCGGCGATCTCGATGTGTTCGACGACCTCATCGCCGAGGCCCACGAGCGCGACATCCGCGTGACGATGGACCTCGTCCCCAACCACACGAGCGACCAGCACGAGTGGTTCCGAGCCGCACTCGAGGCGGCCCCCGGCAGTCCCGAACGGGAGCGGTACATCTTCCGGGACGGCCGCGGCGACAACGGCGACGAGCCGCCGAACAACTGGCACAGCATCTTCGGCGGCCCCGCCTGGACACGTGTGACCGAGGCCGACGGCTCGCCCGGCCAGTGGTACCTCCACATCTTCGCGAAGGAACAGCCGGATCTGAACTGGGAGAACCCCGACGTCTTCGCCGATCTGGAGAAGACACTGCGCTTCTGGCTCGATCGGGGTGTCGACGGTTTCCGCATCGACGTCGCGCACGGGATGGCCAAACCCGCCGACCTGCCCGACATGGACCTGTCGGCGACCAAACTCCTGCAGAACTCCGACGACGATCCGCGTTTCAACAACTATGCGGTGCACGAGATCCACCGCAAGATCCGCAAGGTCCTCGACGAGTACCCCGGTGCGGCCAACGTCGGTGAGATCTGGGTCAGCGACAACGAGCGTTTCGCCGAGTACCTGCGGCCCGACGAACTGCACCTCGGTTTCAACTTCCGGCTGGCCAAGGCGCCGTTCGAATCCGGCGCGATCCGCGAGGCGATCGAGAACTCGATCGACGCGGTGCTGTCGGTGTCGGGCACACCCACGTGGACGCTCTCCAACCACGACGTCGCCCGCGAGGTCACCCGCTACGCGGTGGTCGATCCGGATACCGGCGCACTCGACCTCGAACGCGGCACACGGCGCGCACGCGCGATGCTCGTCGTCGAGATGGCTTTGCCCGGAACCATATTCCTCTACAACGGGTCCGAACTGGGACTGCCCAACGTCGACGACCTGCCGGACGACGCGCTGCAGGACCCGGTGTGGGAGCGTTCCGGGCACACCGAACGCGGCCGGGACGGGTGCCGCGTGCCGATCCCCTGGGAGGGAACCGAGCCACCGTTCGGATTCAGCGCGTCGAACGAGACCTGGTTGCCGATCCCGACCTCGTGGCAGGCGCTCACCGTCGAAGCCCAGCTCGAGGACGTGGGATCGATGCTGTCGCTCTACCGTGCCGCCATCGACCTGCGAGTGTCCCGTCCGGAGTTCGCCGGCGAGCACATCGAGTGGTACGGCGCTCCCGAAGGATGCCTGGCGTTCCGTCGTTCCGAGGGGCAGCTGATCTGCGCACTGAACGCCGGCGAGGTACCGGTACCCCTCCCGCCCGGCGAATTGCTGCTCGTCAGTTCGCCTCTCGTCGACGGCCTGCTCGCGCCGGACGCGGCGGCCTGGCTGGTGTGACCGCCCACCTGCCGGGCTAGTTCAGGACCGTCACCGCGAGATCGCGGTGGCGACGCTGGTACACCGACCCGAAGCGGGCGTCGATCCGAATCCACGCCGCGGACATCCGGATTCGAACCGGCTCGTCGGCGGCGATCGCTCCGGTGTCGGAGGTCTCGGTGACCGCCCGTCCGGCCGCGTCGCGGATGAACCCCATACCGGTGAGGGCGAAGACCGACCTCATGCTCACCGCGGCCCGCAGGGCACCTTCCTCGGATGTCACTTCCAGGACGTCCTGATCGAGCAGACCCGTTGCGGGACCGTGCCCACTGCCCTCCTCACGGGCGACCCGTGCGCCCTCGCGGGACAGTTCGACGACGCTGCGCGCGGGGACGTCGTCGATGTGCCGGAAACCGACGGCGGCGGGAAGCGCACCGCGCCAGGCACTGTCGAGCGAGAAGCCGGGATCGACGGCGCCCCCGGGGACGGCGGCCTCGACGGCCGATCGCAACGTCGAGGCGTCACACACGATGTCGGCCGGCGCGACCCGGCCGGTCACCGAACGTGTGGCCAGCACGTCGAATCCGGTGTGCGCCCACAGTGCGACCAGACCATCCGAACGCGCGACCACCCGCACGACCGCGGTCTCGTCGAGTCGCACCGCATGCGCGAGAAACGCGAGAGCGTTGGATCGGTCGGACGAGGCGATCTCGATGAACCGCTCCATCAGCTGGGTCCGTCGGCTCGCGTGGCGGGTTCCCCTGTCACACGGCGGAATCCGGCGAGGTACTCCTTCTGTTCCGGCGTGAGCCGGGCGATACGCTGCGCGGCGACGTCGAACGCGACGAGCTGGGTGCTGGCGACGACGGCCGGCTTCGACGCCGGGTCCGCGCCCGCGGCCCGGACCTCGTAGCCGACGGTGAAATCGACGGCACGCAACCGCTCCACGTACATGGTGACCTCGATCGGCCCCTCGGAATGACGCAGTTGCGCTTGATATCTCACATGCAGGTCGGCGACGAGACAGCCGTCGCGCAGGGGTGCGGTGGGCCGGCCGTCGTAGAACAGCCATGGGATGCGCGCCTCTTCGAGCAGCGTCACCATCCGGGCATGGTTGATGTGCGCATAGACATCCATGTCCGACCACCGCACCGGCACCCTGACCAGGTACCCATCGGCGGTCGTGGTCCCGGCGTCCTCGTTGAGCACGTGCGTCATCCCCTGTCAGGTCGGTGTCGTCGAAGCCGGCCCTCGCGGCGGCCTCGGTCCAACCCTACGCACCCCTCGGCCAGGTCAGGCAGGCGCGATCTCCACCGGAAGACCGTTGAGGACGACGGTTCCCGACAGCGGATCCAGCAACGCGCCGTCGTTCAGCTCGTTCACGTTCACCCCCGGCTCGGTGGCGGCGACGCCCAGCCGGGTGCCCTCGACATCGTGGCCCCAGCCGTGCGGCAGGGAGGCGACGCCCGGCCGGATGTCGGTGGTGATCTCGACGGGAACGGTCAGCGACCCGCCTGCGCCGCGGATCTTGGCGGTGTCGGAGATCCCGAGCCGGTCGGCGTCGTCGGGGTGCATCAGGAGTGTGCAGCGATTGGTGCCGCCGGTGAGCGCAGGCAGATTGTGCATCCAGCTGTTGTTGGACCGCAGATGACGGCGGCCGACCAGCAGCAGGTTGCCGTCACCGACGGGAGCCGGGTCGTCGGCGACCACGGCGGCCCACAGACGCGCGAGGTCGCCGATGAGCGGATCGGGAACGAGTTCGACCTTGCCCGACGCCGTGCGGAGCACCCCGGGCAGCCGCGGTCGCATCGGCCCCAGGTCGATGCCGTGAGGCGCGGCGAGCACATCCGCGAACGTCAGTCCGTCCCGCTCGCCGAAGGCGTCGCCGTACGCGCCGACCCGCAGCAGCATGTCCAGACGGCGCTGGTGTCCCGGTGCGTCGGGCAGCATCGCGACGAGTGAGTCGACCTCGCGACCTGCGACCGGCGAATGCGGGTCGGTGACCTCCTTGGCCAGAGTCGCCGCGATGACCTGTTCGTCGACGAGCCCGGGGTCGGCGTCGACCCCGGCGCCGGACAGTCCCAGGATCAGCCGGGAGACGATCTCGATCTCGTCGGGACGGCCCGGTGGTAGCGGCAGTACCGGCGGTGAATAGCGAGCGGTGGCCCGGACCGCCAGGTTGTTCAGGATGGCGTCGAAGTGCGGACTCTGAGACGGACGCGGGGGCGGCAGCAGCACGTGCGCGTGCCGTGTCGTCTCGTTCAGGTACGGGTCGACGCAGACCACGAATTGCGCGTCGTCGAGTGCGCGCCCCAGTCGTCCGCCGTTGGGTGCCGACAGCACCGGGTTCCCCGACACCGTCACCAGGGCGCGCAGCTGTCCGTCGCCGGGTGTCTCGAATTCCTCGGCCATCGCGACGGCCGGCAGCTCGCCGCCGACCTCGGCGTGGCCGGACACCCGGCTGCGCCAGCGCCCGGTGCGGAAGCCGCGTCCGGCGCGGGCCGGGCGCGGCGACGGCGCCGTCGGAGCGAGCGGGAACATCACTCCCCCGGGCCGGTCGAAGTTGCCGGTGAGGATGTTGACCACATCGATCAACCAGCTGCCCAGTGTGCCGAATTGTACTGTCGTGGTGCCCATTCGGCCGTAGACGGCCGCCGAGGGGGATGCGGCGATCGATCGCGCGAGCGCCCGGATGTCGGCTGCCGCGACACCACAGAACGGCGCGACGCGTTCGGGCGTGAACGGGTCCAGCTCTCGGCGCAGCGCGTCGACCCCGGTGACATGTGCGGCTATCCCACCGAGATCGTCGGCGACGAGTTCCTCGCCGAACAGGCACTGCACGACCGCGGCCAGCAGGGCCGCATCGGTACCGGGCCGCGGCGCGAGGTGGGTGTCGGCGAGCTTGGCCGTCCGGGTGCGTGCCGGGTCGATGACGGTGAGGCGCCCGCCTCGCCGACGCAGTGCGGTGAGTTTCCCGGGAAAGTCCGCGGCCGTGGTGACGCTGCCGTTGGAGACCACCGGATTGGCTCCGATGATCACGAGGTGGTCCGTGCGATCGAGATCCGGGACGGCGAAGGTCCCCGCATGTCCGACCAGATAACCGGTGGCCGCCTGCTTCGGCATCTGGTCGAGGGTGCTGGCGCTGAACACGTTGCGGGTGCCGAGGGCCCGGATGAGCAACGGCGCATACATCGTGCCGGCGACGGTGTGGGCCGACGGATTGCCCAGGTAGAAGCCGATGGACTCGCCGCCGGAGGTCGAGATCACCTCGGCGTGCCCCTCGACGGCGGCCGCGAGCGCTGTGTCCCAATCGGTTTCGACGAGCCGGCCGTCACGCCGGACGAGCGGCCGGTCGAGGCGATCGGGATCGTTGTCGAGCTGCGCGAAACTCGCGCCCTTCGGACAGAGGTAGCCGGCGCTGAACACGTCCTCGGCGTCACCGCGTGCCGCGACGACGATCTCGCGGCCGGTCGTGCGGTCCCGGTCGATGCTGAGTGTCAACCCGCAGGTGGCCTCGCAGAGCGGGCAGATGCGCGGTGCGGTTCGGGTCATGGGCCCAGGCTATGCCGACACGACACCCGACGACCGGAAAACGGGCAGGGGCGGATCGGAGGGGTGCAGCCGGTATCGCCGTCAGCGGATCACGCTGCGCAGCTGCCTCGCCGCCACCGACAGGGTGGCCAGGCTCGTCGTCCCGGTCTCCTCGATCTCACGGAGCACGCTGCGCACCCGGCTCAGCCGGTTGGAGTGCGAGGACTCCCACTCGGCGATCTTCTCGGACGGGCTCTCCTCGGGTTCGCTGACCTCGAGGATCTTCAGGGTCAGCGCGCGCAGCGCACCGTGCATGTCGTCGCGCACGGCCAGCCGTGCCAGCGCGTGCCACCGGTCGCCGTAGTCGAGTCCCGACACGGCCGTCAGCAGCTGTTCGAGCCCGAAGTGTTCCATCACCGCGAAGTACAGCTCGCCGACCTCGTTGTCGTCGCGGTCGGCGATCTCGGCGGCGTCGATGATGTCGAGCAGGCAGAACCGGTGCAGGCTCGCCGCGACGGTGTGGGCGAGATCTTCGGGCACACCGTGATCGACGTAGGTCTGGGCGCGCTCGGCGACGTCGCGTCGCGAACTCGGTCCGTACCAGTCGCCGGCGACCGCCGACAACGCCGCCACCCGTTCGCCGTACCGGGTGATCTCGGCGGCCATGGCCAGGGGCTGCGGCCGGAAGGCGAGCAACCACCGCGAGGCCCGGAACAGCAGCCGGCGCGCATAGAGCATCATCTCGTCGACGGCCTCGACCGGCGCGGGCGCGTGCCGGATGCCCTCGAAGACCTCGTTCATGCCGAAGACCTTGTTGGACACCACGTATGCGCGCACCCCCTCTTCGGTGGTGCAGCTGCTCCCCTCGCTCAACCGGAACAGATGGGTCATGCCCGCGTGGTCGATCACGTCGTTGACCAGCGTCGTCGCCACGATCTGGCGGCGGAGCCGATGCCCGCTGATCGCGTCGGGGTATCTCGCACGCACCGCGTCCGGGAAGTAGCGCGCGATGCGGGGCGCGAACACGTCGTTGTCGGGCAGGTCGGTGGCCAGCAGGTCGGATTTGGACTCGAGCTTGACGTGCGCCATCAACGTGGCGAACTCGGGCGAGGTGAGACCACGGTGCAGCTCGCCGTCGACTCGCCTGCGCAGCTCGCGCGGTTCGGGCAGTGCTTCCAGCCGGAGGTCGACGCCCCGCTTGGCCGCGAGGTGTTCGAGCATCCGGGCGTGGACCTCCACGCGTGTCAGCTCGAAGGACCGGCAGAACCCGAGTTCGGAGTTCTGCGAGATGTTGTCGGCGAGAACGAGTTCGGCGACCTCGTCGGTCATCGACTCCAGCAGCGGATCCCGATCGTCGGGGTCGAGCTCGCCCGCGGAGACCGCCGAGTCGAGCAGGATCTTGATGTTGACCTCGTGGTCGGAACAGTCGACACCGGCCGAGTTGTCCAGGGCGTCGGTGTTGATCCGACCTCCGGCGAGGTCGAACTCGATACGTCCCCGCTCGGTGACCCCGAGATTGCCGCCTTCGCCGATCACCTTGGCCCGCACCTCGTTTCCGTCGACGCGGATCGGGTCGTTGGACTTGTCGCCGACGCTCCCGTGCGACTCGGTCGAGGCCTTGACATAGGTGCCGATCCCGCCGTTCCACAACAGGTCCACCGGGGCGAGAAGGATCGCGCGGATCAACTCGGGAGGCGAGAGTTCGTCGACGCCGTCGTCGATGCCCAGCGTCTCGGCCATCTGCGCGCTGATCGGGATCGACTTCCGGTCACGCTCCCACACCCCGCCTCCGTCGCTGATCAGCTCCGGGTCGTAGTCGGCCCATGAGGAGCGCGCCAGTCCGAACAGTCGCGTGCGTTCCGCGAACGACGTCGCCGCCTGCGGATCGGGGTCGACGAAGATGTGCCGGTGGTCGAAGGCGGCGACGAGCCGGATGTGCTCGCTCAGCAACATGCCGTTCCCGAACACGTCGCCGCTCATGTCGCCGATCCCGACGACGGTGAAGTCCTCCGACTGGGTGTCGGTGCCCATTTCGCGGAAGTGACGCTTGACCGACTCCCAGGCCCCGCGGGCGGTGATGCCCATGGCCTTGTGGTCGTAGCCGGCCGACCCACCGGAGGCGAAGGCGTCGCCGAGCCAGAACCCGTACGACTTCGACACCTCGTTGGCGATGTCGGAGAACGAGGCGGTCCCCTTGTCGGCCGCGACCACCAGGTAGGTGTCGTCGGAATCGAGGCGGACGACACCGCGGGCGGGGATCACCTCTCCGGTCGTGAGGTCGATGTTGTCGGTGACGTCGAGCAGGCCGGCGATGAACTGCCGGTAGCACGCGATCCCCTCGTCCCGCTGCGCCTCCCGGTCCTTCGCGGCGTCACCGGAGGGCGGCGGCGGTCGCTTGACGACGAAACCGCCCTTGGCGCCCAGCGGCACGATCACCGCGTTCTTCACCGCCTGCGCCTTCGCCAGTCCGAGGATCTCGGTTCGGAAGTCCTCCCGCCGGTCGGACCAGCGCAGACCACCACGAGCGACCGAGCCGAATCGGAGGTGCACCCCCTCCACGCGAGGTGAGTACACGAAGATCTCATGCAGCGGACGGGGTTTCGGGGTCTGCGGGATGTCGCGCGGGCGGAGCTTGAACGAGATGACCGGACTGTGGTCGGTGCCCGCGGACCGGCCGCCGACGAAGTAGTTCGTGCGGTCGGTCGCGGTGAGGACTGCGGCGAACGCGGAGACGATGCGGTCGGCGTCGAGATTCAGCACGAGTCCGATCTCCTCGTCGAGCTTGTCTCGCACCTGCTCCCGACGTTCCTCGTCGGCGGTGTCGGGGTCGAATGACGCCACGAACAGGTCGACGAGTCCGCGGGTGATGGCGAGATGCCGGCCGAGGACACTGGCGACGTGAGCCGGGCTGTAGGAGAACCCGCACTGGCGCAGGTACTGCCCGTAGGCCCGCAGCATCGCCGCCGACCGCCAGTCCAGGCCTGCCCGGATGACGAGTTCGTTGTAGGCGTCGACGTCCGCGCCGGCGAGCCAGATGCGCCGGAACGCCTCGGTGAACCGTTGCGCGAGATCGTCGGAATGGTCGAGGTCCACGGTCATCCCGGCGGCGAGTTGCACGCTGAATTCGTATGCCCAGCACACAGTTTCATCGAGACGGTGAATCTCGTAGGGATGCTCCTCCAGTACGTCGAGCCCGAGGCTGTGCAGCACCGGGAGGACGTCGGTGAGTGTTGCCGACGCTCCGCAGAGGTAGAGCGTGAAGGTCCACCGGTCCTGCTGTCCGTCACCCTCGGCCGCGTCGAGGGTGACGTCGATCTCGCCCGGTTGCAGGCCCACGACGCGGATGAGGTCGGCGAGCGCGGCGCGCGGTTCGCGGAGTTCCTTGTAGTCCTCCGACAACGAGGACAGGTGGCGCAGCAGCACATCCGGGCCGCCGTCGAGTCCCGGGATCTCGTCGGCGACGGCCAGTTCACGGACCCGTTCGTCCCAGCCGCGGATCGCGGCGACCAGCGCGGCCTGCATCCGTGCGTGCGTCGGCGATCCGGTGTCCAGGGAACCGAGTTCGGCCGCGGTCGCCGGGTCGATGCAGACCAGCACCTGCAGCAACGCCAACGGCATCTCGCTGACCCGCGCCGTGTATTCCAGTGCGGTCCCGCCCACTTCGGCGACCAGCGCGCGTTCGAGGGCCAACCGGCTGTGGGTGTTGTAGCGGTCACGGGGCAGATAGATGAGCGCGACCGCGGTGCGTCCGTCGAAGTTGGTGCGCACGAACAGCCGCAGGGACCGGGTCGCCACCGCGTCGAGCATCTCGGTGACGCGGCGCTCGAGTTCGTCCTCGGTGGACGAGAACATCTCCACCAGCGGATAGTTCTGCAACAGCTCGATCATCGACTGCCCGGCGTAGGAGTCCTCCTCGACGCCTGCTTGCGCGAGGACGGCGTGCACCTTGCCCCGCAGCACCGGGACGTCGAGGACCGCCTGATGGTTGCCCGCCGAGGTGAGCGTGCCCAGGAACCGCTGCTCACCGATGTGTTCGCCGCTCGAGTCGAACGTCGGAACCTGGAGGAGCACAGGGAAATTCGTACGCTGGATGCCGGTCGCGACGAGCACCCGGCTGACCCTGGGCACCAGCGGCTGGTCGGTCACCGACGGGAAGTCACGGTCGATGGAGTCGGTTCGCCACACGCCGAGACGTTCGGTGTCGTCGGCGGACCCGTCCACCCCCACCCGCGAATAGCCCAGCGGATGGAAGTGGTTGCCCGCGAACCATTCGAGAAGCGCGGCGTACTCACCGCGATCCGCGTCGGCGGCCCCGGTCCGGCGCCGCGACGCATCGGCCAACCCGGCGGCACACTCGGTCATGCGGGAGCGCATCTCCGACGCATCGGCATCGACGTCGATGACCCGCGAGACGACCTCTCGCAGGTCGTCTCGCAGCGGTTCCGGGTCGATTCCGGGGTGTCGTGCGAGACCGTTGACGACGATCCACGACTCGAAGGTCGTCTCGCCGGTGTCCACGGCGACGAGCGTGCCGTCGGGATCGCGTCGTACCGGCATCACGGGATGATCCATGTGGTCGACGGTGAGATCGTGCGCCTCGACGGTGGCGAGAACGGCTTCGACGAGCATCGGCATGTCGTCGTTGACGACGAGGATCTCGACCGTCCCGCCCTCACCCGCGGTCACCTCGACGAGTGCCTGCCCCCGGCGACGGACCCGCGCGGCGTCGAGGTGTCTGACCACCTGGTCCGCAGCCGCCCCGCCGGCCGACCCGTCGGTCCGCGACCTGAAGTAGTGGTTCACCGCGTCCGGCACGAGTGAGGTCACATCTGCCGATGCTAGTCACCCGTGCCGGACGGGGCCGGGATTAATCGCGAGTCAGTTTGCGGTGGGTGACCCGATGGGGGCGGGCGGCATCGGCGCCGAGGCGATCGACCTTGTTCGCTTCATAGGCCTCGAAGTTGCCCTCGAACCAGAACCACTTGCCTTCTTCGACGTTGCCCTCCCACGCCAGGATGTGGGTACAGGTCCGGTCGAGGAACCAGCGGTCGTGGCTGATGACCACGGCGCAGCCGGGGAAGTTCTCGAGCGCGTTCTCCAGGGAACCGAGGGTCTCGACGTCCAGGTCGTTGGTCGGCTCGTCGAGCAGGATCAGGTTGCCGCCCTCTTTCAGGGTGAGCGCGAGATTCAGGCGGTTGCGCTCACCGCCGGAGAGGACCTCGGCCTTCTTCTGCTGGTCCGGCCCCTTGAAACCGAAGGCACTGACGTAGGCCCGCGAGGGCATCTCGTTCTGGCCGACCTCGATGTAGTCGAGTCCGTCCGAGACGACCTCCCAGACGTTCTTCTTCGGGTCGATGTTGGCGCGACTCTGGTCGACGTAACTCAGCTTGACCGTCTCGCCGACCTTCACGGTGCCCGAATCGGGCTGCTCGAGCCCGACGATGGTCTTGAACAGCGTCGTCTTGCCGACGCCGTTGGGTCCGATCACACCGACGATGCCATTGCGCGGCAGGGTGAAGGACAGATCCTTGATGAGAACCCGGCCTTCGAAGCCCTTGTCCAGGTGGGAGACCTCGACGACGACGTCGCCCAGACGCGGCGGCGTCGGGATCTGAATCTCCTCGAAGTCGAGCTTCCGCGTCTTCTCGGCCTCGGCAGCCATCTCCTCGTAGCGGGAGAGTCGCGCCTTGTTCTTGGTCTGTCGGGCCTTGGAGCCCGAACGAACCCACGCGAGCTCCTCCTTCAGGCGCCGCTGCAGCTTCTGGTCCTTCTTGCCCTGGACCTCGAGACGCTCGGCCTTCTTCTCCAGGTAGGTCGAGTAGTTGCCCTCGTACGGGTGCAGCTTGCCGCGGTCGACCTCACAGATCCACTGGGCGACGTGGTCGAGGAAGTACCGGTCGTGGGTCACGGCCAGCACGGCGCCCGGGTAGCTCGCGAGGAACTGCTCCAGCCACAGCACCGACTCGGCGTCGAGGTGGTTGGTCGGTTCGTCGAGCAGCAGGAGGTCGGGCTTCTGCAGCAGCAGCTTGCACAGCGCGACGCGGCGCCGCTCACCACCGGAGAGGTGGGTGACCGGGGAGTCGGCCGGCGGGCAGCGCAGGGCATCCATGGCCTGCTCGAGCTGCGAGTCGAGGTCCCAGGCGTCGTTGTTGTCCAGGTCTTCCTGGAGTTTGCCCATCTCCTCCATCAGCTCGTCGGAGTAGTCGGTGGCGAGCAGCTCGGCGATCTCGTTGAAGCGGTCGAGCTTGACCTTGATCTCGCCCATCCCCTCTTCGACGTTCTCCTTGACCGTCTTCTCCTCGTTGAGGGGCGGCTCCTGGAGCAGGATGCCGACGGTGGCGTCGGGGTCGAGGAAGGCCTCACCGTTCGACGGCTGGTCGAGACCCGCCATGATCTTCAGGATCGACGACTTTCCGGCGCCGTTGGGTCCCACGACGCCGATCTTGGCGCCCGGGTAGAAGGACATGGTGACGTCGTCGAGGATGACCTTGTCGCCGTGTGCCTTGCGAACCTTCTTCATCGTGTAGATGAACTCAGCCACGTGAAAACTCCTTAGGACCTGTTCGATGCCGTGTGATTGTCAGCCGCGGAGGCGGGGGGTGGGCGCTGAGAGCGCACACACAATGAATCCAGCCTAGTCGCCGCCGGTTGCCGGGCGGCGGCCCGGTGGGCTGCGACCGGTTCGCTGTGCGCCGACTTTCGCGGGTCGGCGCGCAAGTGAGACGGTTTGCCGGGACAATGTCGTGGGGAAAGAGGGAGGGGCTGGGGTGAGGACGCCGTGCCGGTGCACGGCGTCGAGGAGATGGGAGCGGTCGATGGGTGGGGTACCCAGGTGGACGATCGTCTCCGTGGTTGTGGGCGTGATGGTCGGCTCCATGGGTGTCATCGCCTGCGGCCCGCCGCCACGAGAGTGTCCGACGACGATCTCACCCCTGTCCGGCCCGGCCGGGGACTGCCTGCGGTTCGGAGTCAGCACCCCGAGCGGCCCGCTCCGGCCGGCCGAGGTCGCCGCGGTCACGGAGCTGGTCGGGGTACGGCCGACCGTCAATCTCTTCTTCGAGGACTTCACCGCCATCCCCCCGATCGCCGCCCTCGATGCGGTGGTCGCGGCGGGCGCCGAGCCGGTGGTCACCTGGGAGCCGTGGCGCCATCTCGGTGGCGACGACTACGACCGGGGCGCGTTCTCGATGTCCTCCATCGTCGCCGGGACCCACGACGACTACCTGTACCGCTGGGCCGACGAACTCCGCGCCTGGGGCCAGGTCGTCTACCTGCGGTTCGCGCATGAACCGAACGGCGACTGGTACCCGTGGAGTCCCGCGGGCGGGACTCCACCCGAGCTCTACATCGCCGCGTGGCGGCATGTGCACGACCTCTTCGCCTCCAAGAACGCGAGCAATGTGAAGTGGGTATGGGCTCCGAACGTCCCCCTCGCCGACGACGCTCCCCTGTCCCGCTGGTATCCGGGAGACGGGTACGTCGACGTCCTGGGGATAGACGGTTACAACTGGGGAGCGGTGCCCGGCCATCGATGGACTCCGCCGGAGGAGCTGTTCTCCGGTTCGCTGGTCCAGCTTCGTAACTTGTCGCCGGAGAAACCGATACTCGTCACAGAGGTCGGATCGGCGGAAGCCGGTGGTTCCAAGGCCGAATGGATCGCGGACCTGGTGACCTACCTCGACAGGGCCGACGACGTCACCGGCTTCGTCTGGTTCGACCACGACAAGGAAGCGGACTGGAACTTGGGCAGCACGGCAGCAGCGGGCGCGGCGATGGCGCGCGCACTCGAGGAAGCAGGACTCAGGTGACTGTGATGGACGCACACATCGACGCCGACCTCGAAGAGGCACGCCTGCACTCGATGCAGCAGCTGAACGTTCTCGACTCGCCGCCGGAGGACCGGTTCGCGCAGATCACCCGCATGGCGAAAGCCGTGTTCGGCGTACCGATGTCGACGGTGTCACTGCTCGACCGCGATCGACAGTGGTTCAAGGCGTCCGACGGCATCGAGCTGCAAGACCTGCCGCGCGAGCAGACGGTCTGCCAGGTGACCGTGGCCCGCGCCTACGAGCACCCCGAGGACCCGGCCCTCATCATCCCCGACCTCTCGAAGGTCCCGACCTTCGCCGCAATCCCCCAGATCGCCGCCGAGGACGGCATCCGCTTCTACGCGGGGTATCCGCTGTACGGCCCCGGCGGGCACCCTGTCGGGACGTTCTGCCTCTACGACACCCGACCGCGCGAGCTGACCGCCGACCAGCACGCGGCCTTCCGCGAGATGGCCGCGTGGGCACAACGGGAGATCACCAACACCGACGACCTGGAACGCGCCGCGCTCGTGCAGCGCCAGTTGTTGCCGCCGCCCCTCGACGTCGTCCCGGGCTGGTCGATCGCGGCGATGTGCCTGCCCGCCTTCGCCGTCGGCGGAGACTTCTACGACCACTACCCGTGGAGCGGCGGCCTGGTGTTCACCGTCGCCGACGTGATGGGCAAGGGCCTCGGCGCGGCGATTCTCACGGCGACGGTCCGGTCGGCGATCCGCGCGGCATCCCGTGCCCTCGATGCCGCCGCGCGGGACGCGACCGACACCGACCTCGCACAGGTGGTGGGCACGGTCGCCGACCAGCTCGCCGACGACTTCGCCGGCACCGAGACGTTCGCGACCGCGTTCCACGCGCGGCTGAGCACCGACGACGGCCGGCTCGAATACGTGGACGCCGGACACGGCCTGTCGGTCGTCCGCCGGGTCGGCGGTCAGGTGGAGTCATTGAACGGCGGCGGATTGCCGATCGGCATCCTGCGCGACGAGACCTGGGACACCGCACGGGTCGACCTGGGCCCGGGCGACATGCTGATCATCACCTCCGACGGTCTGCTGGACCTGCTGCCGTCCGGCGACGAGGCGGCGCTGCGCGCGCTCTTCGACGAGACCGCCACACCTTCGGAGGTCTGCTCGATGGTGAGCGAGCTCGTGGCCTCGCGATCGCCGATCGACGACGTGACCGTCGTGGCCATCCGGCGTGACGAGACCGGATGAGCGAGAGCGTGGAGGAGGCCACCCTCGCACGGACGGCGCCGTCGCCGTGGTTGCGCCTGCTGATCGTCGCCGCCGCGATCCTCGGACTCAACTACATCGTGTGGCGCTGGCTGGCCTCGGTGAACTGGGACGCGTGGTGGATCGCGGTGCCGCTCGTCGTCGCCGAGACGTACAGCCTGATCGACTCGTTGCTGTTCGGTCTGACGATGTGGCGGCTGCAGCACCGCCCCGAACCACCTTCCCCACCCGAGGGCGCCACGGTGGACGTCTTCATCACCACCTACAACGAGCCGCTGGATCTCGTGATGAGGACCGCTGTCGCGGCGAAGGCGATCACGTATCCGCACACGACATGGATCCTCGACGACGGTGACAGGGCCGAGATCGCCGACGCGGCGGAGCGGGCGGGCATCGGGTACATCACCCGGTCGTCGAACTGGTTGGACAAGCCGCGCCATGCCAAGGCCGGCAACCTCAACAACGCGCTGATGCAGACCGACGGTGAGTTCCTGCTCATCCTCGATGCCGACCAGATCCCCGAACCCCAGATCCTGGATCGGACGCTCGGTTACTTCCACGACGAGAAGATGGCCCTCGTCCAGACGCCGCAGTACTTCGTCAACGTCCCGCCCTCGGACCCGCTCGGCAGTCAGGCGCCGCTGTTCTACGGGCCGATCCAGCAGGGCAAGGACGGTTGGAACGCCGCGTTCTTCTGCGGGTCCAACGCGGTGCTGCGCCGGGAGGCGTTGATGCAGCTGGGCATCACCCAGTACGTCTCCGCCGTCGCCGACGGCATCGATCGAGCCCTGCGCACCGCGCGGTCGGTGCTCAAGTCGACGCGCAAACAGGTGGGGCGCGACAACCCCACCGTCACGGCCGCCCTCGATGCCGTCGACGCGGCGGTCAAAGACGCACGCGCACAGCTGAAGAAGAAGGAACCGCTGGCCGACATCACCTACCGGTTCCAGGCCCGCGTCGACGAGGCGGCGCGCGGCCTCGCCGACGCCGATGTCGAGGCGATGCGTGCCGATCTGGAGGCGATCGAGGCGCTCACCGAGCTGAGCGAACAGGAACCGGGCGCCGGCGCCGTCGACTACGACGCGCTCGCGGTCCTCGCCGAGCGCGAGTGGTCTCCGCTGGGTGCCATCGAATCGATCCGCGCCATGGTCGAGGCCGTCGACGTCGGGAGATCCGACGAGGCCCAACCCATGCTGCCCCTCGCCACCATCTCGGTGACCGAGGACATGGCGACCTGCATGCGTCTGCACGCCCTCGGCTGGAACTCCGCCTACCATCACGAGAACCTTGCCTTCGGCCTGGCGCCCGAGGACCTGAAAACGATGGTGACACAGCGGCTCCGGTGGGCACAGGGCACGATCCAGGTGATGTTGCGGGAGAACCCGCTGGTCCAGAAGGGCCTCACCATCACCCAGCGGCTCATGTACTGGGCGACCATGTGGAGTTATCTCGCCGGGTTCGCGGCCATCGCCTACATCGCGGCACCGGTGGTCTACCTGGTGCTGGGCATCCTGCCCGTGCAGGCCTACAGCTGGGACTTCTTCCTGCGGCTCATCCCGTTCCTCGTGGTCAATCAACTGCTGTTCCTGGTGGTCGCCCGGGGCACGCCGACGTGGCGCGGTCAGCAGTACAGCCTCGCGCTGTTCCCGGTGTGGATCAAGGCCTGTACCACGGCATTCCGCAACGTCTACATGAACCGTCCACTCGGATTCGCGGTCACCCCGAAGACCAAACAGTCGCAGGATGCGCTGCCGTGGCACATCGTTCGGCCACAGCTGATCGCGATGGCGGTACTCGTGGTGGCGTCGGTGATCGGCATCGTGCAGCTGTACCGGGGCGCCATCTCCGTTCTCGGTGTGGGTGTGAACCTGTTCTGGGTACTGTTCGACCTGGTGATCCTGAGCGTTGTCATCATCGCGGTGCGTTACCGCGGTCCCGATGAGGAAAGGCAGTGATGGCGAATTTCGCAACCCGCAGCGTCGACGGGGGTGCCGTGGTGATCCGACCCGAGGGCCGGCTCAACATGGTTGCCGCCCCACGACTGCGAGACCAGTTGCACGAGTTGGTCGGGTCGGGATCGTCGAGGATCGTCGTCGACCTGTCCGGCACCGACTTCATCGATTCGTCGGGACTGGGCGCGCTCGTCTCCGGTCTCAAGGTGGCGCGCCAGGCGGGCGGCGACCTGCGGATCGCCGCCCCCACACCGCAGGTGGTCACCGTGCTCGAGTTGACCAATCTCAATCGCGTTCTCCGCGTGCACCCGTCCGCCGATTCCGCATTCGACGGGGCCTGACGGGTATCGACCCGCTCACCCAGAGATCGAGGACTCCGCGATGACCGAGAACACCGCGACCCGCAACCTCGAGGAGATCACCTCCCTCGAGACGATGGACCACATCCACGCACTGCTCGCCGACCTCCTCGCCGAGTGCCCCATCGACGACATGGACGCCATGCAGTTCGAACTCGCGGTCGCCGAGATCGGCGCGAACATCGTCGAACACGCCCGTGAGGGCTCCACCGTCACGTTGCGTCTCGAACTCGAGGTCACAGCTGATCGGATCGAGGCCCGCTACTCCGACGACGGGAACCCCGCTCGCGTCGATCTCGACGCGGTCAGCCTGCCCGACGACTTCGCCGAACGCGGTCGAGGACTGGCCATCGCGATCAACGTCCTCGACGAACTCGCCTACCGCCGCGCCGACGGCAAGAACCACTGGCGCCTGGTCCGGAACCGTTCGGCCTGAACCGTTTCCGCGTCACCAACCCCGGTGCCCTCGGGTCACGCTGCCGACTCCTGGGTTGCTTGGGCGGTCGCCGGGACCGGTGCATCGGCTCCGCGCCCCTGGGCGGGTGTGCCCCGATAGGTGACGACACAGCGACTCAGGTCGAGTCCGACGGCCACCGCGGTCATCTCGAGGTCGGAGCGCCGTGACCCGTCCGCCGACGGGTACTCGTTGGTCTTGATCTGACCGTGCGCCATCACCGGCCTCCCCTTGGCGATCGCCAGGCCGACACCGGTGAGCAGGCGTCGCCAGCAGCTGACCGTGAGATACAGCGTCGGCCCGTCGCTCCACTCGCCGGTGCTCTTGTCGATGCGGCGCGAGGTGCACGCCACGCGGAAGGAGATCACGTCCTCGCCGGTGGTCGTCTGCCGCCGGCGGGGATCGGACACTACGGTTCCGATGACGGTCACATTTAGTCGTCAACAAACATTATGATGACGGCATGACCACCACCACATCGCCCCGCCGCGCGGCCATCTACACGCGGATCTCCTTGGACGAGACCGGCGAGGGTCTCGGTGTCGCGCGACAGGAGGAGGACGCCCGCGCGCTTGTCGCCACCCGCGGCTGGGAGGTGGTCGCGGTCTACTCGGACAACAGCATCGGCGCCTACGACCGCCGCAAGGTCCGCCCCGGTTACGACGCGCTCACCAAGGCGTATGAGTCGGGCCAGTTCGACGCCCTGGTGTGTTGGGACCTGGACCGACTCACCCGCCAGCCGAGGCAGTTGGAGGACTGGATTGACGCCGCGGAGTCCCGGGGTCTGGCGCTGGTGACCCTCAACGGTGAGGCCGACCTGACCACCGACGGCGGCCGGACGTTCGCGCGGATCAAGCTGGCCGTGGCCCGCGGTGAGATGGAGCGCAAATCGGCCAGGCAGAAACGCGCCGCCCTCCAGCGCGCCCAGCTCGGCCGACCGCCCAAGGGCCGCCGCCTCCTGGGGTACACGCCGACCGGCGACACCATCCCCGACGAGGCCGCGACGGTCCGGCGGATCTTCGCTCTGTTCGACGCCGGAGAGTCCCTCAACGGGATCCGCCGGACCTTGGACGAGGAGGGGGTGCCGACGCGGTACGGCAAGCCCTGGACGGTCACCAGCGTCCGGAACATCCTGACCAACGCCCGATACGCGGGCCGGTCGTTCTATCACGGCCAGATCATCGACGGGGTCCGCGGCGAGTGGGAGCCGCTGGTCTCAGACGAGTTGTTCGACCTCATCCAGGCCCGACTCTCCGACCCCGCGCGGCGGACACGGCGGTACGGCATCGACCGGAAACACCTCGGGTCGGGCCTCTACCGGTGCGACGAGTGCGGGAACCGCGTGACGACGTGGAGCGCAGGGGCCTACCGATGCCTGGAGGCGTGTGTCCACCGGTCCCGCCTCCAGGTCGATGCCTATGTCCTGGAGGTGATCTCGGAGCGTCTCCGCCTTCCCGACGCCGCCCAGATCCTCGCGCCGGTCGAGGACGCCGCCGCTCCCCTCCTGGCCGAGATCACCCAGCTCCGCCAACGCCAGGCCAGCGTTGACGCCGACTACGACGCCGGACACATCGACGGGTTGCGCTACCGAGCGGCGTCGGAGCGGGTCCGGGCCGAGATCGACGAGGCCCAGCGCAAGCTCGGTGCCCAGCGCAGCGGGTCGGCATTGGGTGAGATGCTCGGGTCCCCCGACCCCGCCGAGGCGTTCGGCAACGCGTCCCTCATGGCCCAGCGCGCAGTCATCGAGGCCCTGTGTGATGTCCGCCTACGTCGAGGTGTCCGGGGCCGCCGGACGTTCGACCCGGACTCGGTCGTCATCGACTGGCGCAGTTAGTCACTCCCGTTCGGGGTCACCCATGCGAAACTCACGGGGTGGCAGACGACAAGCAGCTAGAGAATGTCCGGCGCGCAATCGGGTTCTTCCGGGACGAGAACCTAGATTACGACGAGATCCTCCAACGCCAGTTTGGCGAACTGGTGCGCGACATCAAGCGGCTCCAGGCCGGGAACGGAACCTACGACGACGCGGTCAACCTCGGCCTGACCGCGTCCGCGAACTTCCAGGAACTCCTGGCCGGAATGGTTCCCGTGGTCCAGGTCCTCGTGGCCCTCCGCACGCACGAAACGGGGGCATCGGCGGAGGAAACCTGGGACCGGGTCCAGGCACTGATCGAGTCCCGGGACGACCAGCAGTAGCCCCCCAACGACCGACGACGGCCCCGGACCCCCTCCACTCGGGAAGGTCCGGGGCCGTTGTCCGTGCGCGGTGTCAGCGGACGGGTTTGGTGATCCCCGCCGCGCAACTGGGACACGGCACGCCCGGGGCGATCTCGTGGCGCCGACGCCCCATCGTGGACGTGGACCCGCCCCTGACCGGCGTGTGCCCGCCGACGTCGGCGGACGATGACCTGGACCGCGACGACGTCCCCGCTGTCCCCTCGGGGATGGCGTCGGCGCCCGGCCGGTTGTCCAGGGCCGCGGTGCCGAACATGCGGGACGGTGTCATCCGAGGCCGTCGCGGCTCAGGGGTGGCCGGGGCCTCGGTGATCCTGCCTCTGAGTTTGCCGTCCTTGTCACGCCGAGGCTCCCCCACGACGCCGCCGTCGCGGAACCCGTCCACGTGGACGTTGACGAGATCCACGTCCCCGATCACGGGGACGTCCCGGACCC
Organism: Gordonia sp. HS-NH1; assembly: GCF_001418765.1. NCBI lineage: Bacteria > Bacillati > Actinomycetota > Actinomycetes > Mycobacteriales > Gordoniaceae > Gordonia > Gordonia sp. HS-NH1. The sequence goes on along the minus strand of NZ_LIYC01000003.1, from coordinate 87,928 downwards.
CGGCCCGGACGCGGGCGCCGGAGCCCTCCGAGGTCATCGACCCCGAGAACCGTCCGCCGCCGAAGTCGGTAATGCTGTCCCAGAACCCCATCGAGTCCTCCTAAGTGTTGTGCGGGTGCGGGTCCCGGCCGAGGCTCACCGAGTTGGAGGGCCTCGGCCGGGAGGGGCGGGTCAGGCGGCGGTGGCCACCTTGTAGACCGCGGCCGGGGCGTAGACCGAGACGCCGATACGGGTCTCCACGCGGGCCTGGACCTGGTTGTGGGCGAACAGGTCACCGGCCTCGGTCGACCACTCGATGTCGATGCCGCCGAGGTTGTCGATGCTCACCGCCGCCGGGTCGAGGACCAGGCCGGTCTTGGCCGGGAGGGCGGTGTTGAGGACCACCCGGAGACCCCAGAGCTTGCGCTCCAGGAGGTCGATGGGGACCCCGCGGAACGCCACGGCGTCGTCGGAGGTGGCGGTGAGCTCGATGGACTCCCAGTCCTCGGGCCGGAGGACCGCGACACCGGGGACGTACCCGTTGGCCTCGGCCTTGGTCATGGCCTTGCGGATCGAGACGATCGCGCTGGTGTCGAACGCCTGGACCTGGACGCCGGAGGTGTTGAGGATGCCGGTCTGATTTGCGCCCGTGCCGGAGCCGGTGAGGGCCTGGGCCTGGATCGCGACGTCAAGGCCGTAGAGCAACTCATCGGCCACGAACCGCTGGAGCTGGGGCGCGTCGGCCAGGACGAACTTGTCCAGCGGCTCCGAGAGGTGCGCCACGACCGAGACGTTGCCGTCCACGGTCTCGGTGCCCATCGTGCTGGTGGGCTTCTCGGCGCCCGGCGCCACGGCGGCGGCGTTGAGGGCTCGGGAGACCTGGCGGATGTATCGGTACTGCGGGCCGGTGCGCCGCACGGTCGGGATGACGTCCAGGAGGCTCACCGCGGGTCGTCCGGTGGGGATGACCGTCGGCGCCACCGGGATGTCGGTGGTGACCTGGCCGGAGGTGGTCAGGGCCTTGGTACCGGTGGGTGCGTCGTCGCCGGGCGCGCGGTGACCGCCGCCCGACATCTTGGTGGCGATGGCCGACGCGGCGGCCTTGCGGCCCGAGCCGAGAGCGATGAACTTGGTGGTGGTGTCCACTGTGGGGGCCTCCTTGGCCTTGGTCGAGGTGGTGATGCCGACGCTGGTGGCGTCGAAGTGGCCGAACTTGTCGGCGGCGGTGTCCGTTGTGCCCCAACGCTGTTCAAACTCCGCGGGGGTCAGCGACTTGGAGCTGATGACGTCGTACTGGTGCTGGATGCCGTGGCGCTCCCCGGGGGTCGCGTCCGCCCACGCCTGGATCTGGGTCTTGGTCATGCGGAGGTACTCAAGGCGCTTGGTGACCTCGGCGGCCTCCTCCTCGGTGAGGTCGCGCCCCTCGTCCTCGGCCTCCTTGATGAGGGCCTCCGCCGACGCCGTGGCGGCGGCCAGGGCGTCCAGGAGACGCTCCCCGTGGGTCTTGTCGGTCGCCTCGTCGTCGTAGAACTTCTCGGGCTTCTCGTCGTCGGCGCTGGTGTCTCCCGATGCCTTGGCCAGGGCGGCCCGGGCGGCGACGATGGCCGCCGCGCCGTTGCCGGACTTGGAGGCGGTGATGAGTGCCTGGTCATTGGCCGGACGGGCCACCAGGCTCACCTCCACCAGATCCAGGTCGGTGAGCTCCTGGACGCCGTCGGCGGCCTTGACCGCCCGGCGGGTGGCGTAGCCGATCGACATCGCCTTGACCCGGCGACTCTTGACCGACTTGTAGGCGGCGCGGCCGGTCTCGGTGTCGAGATCCAGGGCCACGTGGACCTTGAGGCCGTCGTCGGTCTCCTCGGCGGACTTGATCTCCCCGACCTGCATCCGGGGGTCGTCGTGCTTGTGCTCCCAGAGGATCGGTACGACGTCACCGCCCTCGATGCTCTTGACCGAGGTGGCGAACGCGCCCTTGACGACCCGGTCGCCCTGGCTGTCGGTGTTGCCGAACGTGGAGGCCCAGCCGATGAACTCACCGTCTGCCAGGCCCGCGGTCTTGATACCCGTCATCGTGACGGTCTTGTGCTTGAGCACGATGGAACCCCTCCTTGGGGTATGTGAAATGGAGTGGATCAACAACAACGAAAGATGAACGCCCACTAGGCAATTCGTTGTCGGATACGTTCGCGGCCGGGGACTTCGCGGGCCACACCCTGGTGTGGCTGGCGGCCTCGGTGGCGACGGCTCCGACGCCTACGATACCGGCTCGGCCGGTCAGAACCGGGGACCTAGTCGCGCCACGGGGCGTGGTGGCGGGCCACGGCCTCCAGGGCGGCGGCCTCCACCTTGGCCGGACCGGCCTCCTCGGCCACCCAGGACGCCAGGATCGTCGCCACCGAGGCCAGGGTGTCCGGATGGCCACCAGCCTCGGCCAGGACCGCGTTGACGGCCGTGGCGTCCTCGTGGGCGGCGGCCAAGGCCAACCGCGCGGCCATCGCGGCGTTGCGGTCGTTGCGGCGGACGTCGTACCCGCTCACTGAGTGCCGCCCTCGGCAAGGCGGGCGTACTCCTCGGCGCGGGCGGTGAGTACCGCCGCCGGGTCGTCCCCGGCCTCCCCGCGGATCGTGAGGAGCAGCGCCAAGGCCCCCATGAGGAGACGGCCGGGGTCGGCCTGGAGTAGTTCGTCCGGCGGGGTGTCACCGAGGCGGAGTGCGTTGGTGAGGGCGGCGACGTCGCGGATGGCGTCGGGGTGGACGGCGGAGGTGTCGAGCATGGTGGGAACTCCTTGATCGTGGAAATTCGGCCGGCGTCAATGCCTGGGGCCTATTTGTGCAGGTCAGAGACTTGCGTGTTTTTCGCGCGACCTACCGGCGGCAGGTGTCGCGGGGTCGGGGGCTTGTGATTGAACCCCCCCTACCCCTGGCGGTCACCAGTCCTCGGAGGGCTGGCCGAGGGTCGGCCGGACGTCGGCGTTGCCACGGGACCGGTTGCATGACGAGTGCGACGGCCGCGCGTTCGCGGGTTCGATCGCCAAGTCCGGGCGGCGGCTCCGCGGGTGGTAGTGGTCCAGCTCCCACGGATCGGGAGAGTCCGCCCGGTACGAAATTGGTTGCCCACATATCCAGCACGGGGCCTGGACGGCCTCGCACTTGGCGCGGTAGCGGGCTCTCATCTTGCGGTAGACGCGGTCACTGGTGTTCGTGCCGCGGGGGGCCTTGGGCTTAGTCATCGTTGGCTCCTCTTTCGGTTGATGGATGGTCGGCGGCGGGCTCGGGCACCACGGCGCCGAGGCGGACGGGGGTCGGTGTCGTCGGCGGTGCGCAGAGGTCGAAGCAGTCGGTCACGCGGTTGGGCAGGGTCTCGGCGCCAACGCCCGTAATGCCCGTCGCAGAGCCCCCGAGCGATGACCACGCGGTCGCAGTCGACGCCCGCACACACCGGCTCGGTTGGGCGGGCCGGACGCCGAGCACGCCGCCACCTCATCGCCCCGGCCACCGTCGCGGACGCGGCCGTGGGACCCATCACCCGCCTAGGCGACTGTCGAGAGGCCCACGACCAGCAGGCGCCACGCACGGGGCACCCGACGCACGTGGCCTCCACCGCCGCCTCTCGGTCCTCCTCGGTGGCGTAGCCGAGATCGCCGTGGTGGACGTCGGGATCGAACAGTGGACCCAGGCCCTGGCACGCGGCGCCGCGGAGATCCTGGGAGCCCTCCAGCATCGCGGCCATGAGGGCCACGACGCCGTCATGTCGCCGTTGGTCGAGGGTCTGGGAACCGTGGCGCCGAGGCTTGGGTGGTGCGGTCACTGGTCCTCCAGGACTTCCCGGGCGAGACGCTTGGACGCCTCCGACCGACCGCCCCGGCGCCGACGCGGTTTCACGGCGCCAAGCTGGGCGGCGACCGCGGCGCGGGAATGGGGCTCGCGTGGGCAGTCACCCGAGGCGAAGTTGGCGGCAACGCGGGCCGCGGCTCGTTGTGGATCGGACATGGTGGTGAACTCCTCGGGGTCGTCAGACACGGGGCGTTCTCCTTCGATGCTCATCGGGTTGGGCGGGGTGGGTCTGTCACTTGGTGAAACTGTCGCGTCAGGCGTGACCTGGGGTTTTCGATGGCGAGACTGTGGCGGGACAGGTGGCCAAGGCTCTAGACAGTTCCGCCAACCGTTCGCAGTTCCGCCACCCTGTCTCGCCACTGTTTCGCCATGTATTTGTGCTGGTCGTAGTAGTTACGACAAGAACTCCAAGGGATACGGGCGGGGATGGCGAGACTGGAACAGGACCGATCGCAGCATCGGGCATCACTGACCACCGCCCAGGAGGTCATCCGGACCTACGGCCGCGGGCATCGACCAGTGGGTGACTGCGGGGAACCCGTGACGAGTCACCGTCACCTGAATCGCCTTGGCGGCACGCTCCAGAGACCTGGATGAGTAGCCCTCGGTCGTCGCCGCCGTCTTGATGTCCATCGGCCGCACCGGTTTACCGGCGTCCATGAGGTAGGTCCGCAACCACGCCCGGATACCGCTCACGTCGTTGTCGTCCTCGGTCGGGCCATGGAAGTTCTCCGCGATCATCTCGGCCGCGGTCTTGTCGGCCTGGCCGATGCAGCGCATTCGCGGGACGGTGCCGTCGTGGTCGCCTGACGGCGGGAAGAACTGGACCGGCTCCACCACGAACTTGGAGGCCGCCAATGTCCCAGACAGGTTCGACTTGTCCGGGCCAATCGTGAGGCCGTCGTCCCCGCGCTGGGCGAATAAGGTCATGCGGGCCTTCTTGCGCAGTTCCACGGTCGCGCCGTACTTGTCGCGCGCCGAGGCCGATGCCACCCGGTTGGTGTGGGTGAGCAGCAGCACCGCGGCGCCGAGCTTGCCCGCGGCCTCCTTCCACGGGTGGAGGGCCTGGCGGGCCTGTTGCGGGTCCCTCACCGAGAGCTTGGCCGGGACAGTGTCCAGCCAGGCATCGACAACCACGAGGAGCGGCTTGGGGTCGGCGTCCATCACCAGGTCGATGTCGTCGGGAAACGTCGGCGCACCGGAGCCGTCCTCCTCGGCGCAGATCACCGCGACCCGGTCCATATCGGCTCCAGCGACCTCCAGGCGCGGCCGGACGGTTGTCGACCAGTCGTCTTCGGTCACGACCAGGAGTACGTCCGCGGGATCACGGGCCGGGATGCCGAACTCCGGGAGTCCTGTTCCTGTCGTCACCGCGGCGACGATCCATACCCAGAACATCGACTTGCCAATGCCCTCGTCCCCGACGAGCAGCGAGATGGCAGACAGCGGTATCCGGCCGCGCGCAAGCCAACTCGGCCGCTCGGCCGCCTTGAGGTCGGAGGCCCGGAACACCTTGGGGCGGGTGCCAGTACCCGACGCGGCGCGTTCCCGGGGCGCCTTGGTTTTGCGACTAGGACCGAACAGGTAGGACCCCGAGGTAGTCGTGATCGGTTCTCCCCGGCGCAGTCGCGCGGCCAGGTTCTCGCTTCCCACGGTGGCCGGTTCCATCGCCTCGGCCAGGTCGGCCCCGTATTGATCGGTGATGTGGTCCAGGACCATGTCCGGGGTCGGTGTTCCGAGGTGCCCGCGGAACACCAGTAGCGCGCCCTCGGCGTCGGTGAGGTCCTCCCACTGGGCCGACTCGTGGACGTCCCAGCCCCCGACCAAGACGACGCCGCCGGACTCTCCGGCGCCTCGGAGCGCGTCCAGGAGATCCTTGGCCCTCGTGGGATCGGGCTCGGGGACCACGATCACCCGGGACATATCCGCATCGGCTATTCCCAGGAGCTGTCCAGGGCTCACCACTGGCGTACCCGCCTGGGATATCGTGGAGGTGTCGGTAGCTGCAATCGACATCGGGTTGGAATGGTCCTCGGCGGGTTGGCCGGGGGCCGTTTCTCGTTCTACTGGCATGGGCGTGTGTCCCTTGAAAGTGTTGTGGCCGAACGGCCTTGACGCGTCTCCGGTATTCGGGTTGGGTCCGCGAAGCGTCACGTGACGCGGTGGTCCGGGACCTCGGGGTCGTCCGGGACCGCGCCTCTCGTCTGGACCGCCAACGCGCGAGCTTGGGAGCTCGTCGGGTTGGCCGGGACCGCGCCCAGGACCTCGGACACCGTCGGAACCGCCGTCACCACGCCGGAGATCCGGAGCATGGCGCCAAGGGCGACGCCGCCCAGGCTCACCAGGATGAGCGCGGTCATGACGAGGCCCGGAGGACGTCGGAGATCCTGCTGGCCTGGTCGGCGGTCAGGCGCGGCGCCCTGGCGACCAGGGCAAGGATGTGCTCGCGGCGGGGGTCGGGTTCTGGCGCGGCCGACCTCGGCCCCTCGGCCACGAAGCGGTCCAGCTCCACGGGGTCGATCCGGACGGTCCGACCGATCCGGACAACAGAGATCTCACCCGCGGCAATGTGGCGTCGGAGAGTGCTGTCCGAGACGCCGAGATCGGCGGCCGCCTCGGGTTTGGTCAACAGCCGGGTTCGGCCGGAGGTAGCAGGCATGGGGATGCGCTCCTGGGATCACGGGAATGGAGGGCATCGCCTCGACATGATCGTGGAGCGCGCTACGGAAACGGGCAGTCTCACCGCCGACCCGGAGGCCGCCGCGCTCGGTGAGACCGGAGCGATAGATCAAACGTAGCTTGAGCGCCTGTGACCGTCAAGCACCGCGCGACGAAACATGTTGCGCGGGGTGACATTTCGTAACGCTATGCGTCAACACCCCCGGCGCCCGCCAGGAACGACACACCTTTATCTGTTCACGTATACGGTCGTGTACGTCTCAAACATGGTCGTCTCCTACGGGTGTCGGCCACGGGAAGGTGTGGCCGCATCAGCATCACCCCCGACGACCCCGTCAGACGCCGAGCTAGAGCGGCTGTGGAGAACTCGGCGGGTTACCCACAGATCTCGGTGCACCCGGCGCTCGGCGCCCTAGACTCGCGGAATGCGGATGCGAGTGTTCCTGGTCGGTCTGATCGCGGCGACCATCATGCTGGTTGCGCCGCCCCTCTCGGGTGCGGCCCCGAGTACACAGACTGAGTTGACGGGTCTGACCGAGGCGATCGCCGGCCGACTCGCACTCGCCGACACCGTCGCCGCGACCAAGTGGGCATCCGGCGCGGCGATCGACGACCCGGCACGCGAACAGGTGGTCCTCGACACGGTGTCGCAGTTGGCGCTCGATCGCGACCTCGACCCCGCCTACGTCCGCAGCGTGTTCCGCGACCAGATCGAGGCGAGCAAGACCGTACAGCGCGGGCTGTTCGCCCGGTGGCAGCTACCCGGTCAGACGGCGCCGCCCGCGACACCGGATCTCGACCCGGTCCGGACGGCGATCAACGAGTTCAACGTCGCCATCGTCGACGAACTGGCGGCCGCGGGCGAACTCGTGACGAGTCTTCGGTGCCCACCGGCGCTGATCGCCGCATCCGCTGCGGCCGCAGACGGTTTCAACTTCGATGCGCTGCACATCAGTGCCCTGATCCAAGCCGGGTCGTCGGTCTGCGCGGTGCCGACCGGGTCCGGCTGAGCCTGTCGGCGCTCAACCGCGCTTGTTGAGTTCCTTGAGCATCTCGTTGTAGCTACCGAGGTCGGCGTCGTGGTCGCGTTCCGCGTTGCGGTCGTAGCGTCGCGCCTGCCGGGTGTCGCTGCGCTGCCACTGAACGAAAAGCGCGAGCAGGACCACCACCAGCGGGATCTCGCCTGCGGCCCAGGCGATTCCGCCGCCGACGCGCTGGTCGTCGAAAAGGTCGTAGTTCCACGGGAGATTCAGTCCACGGTAGTAGGCCTCGGCGATGACCGCCGTCGTCATCATGAGCGCGATGCCGAAGAACGCGTGGAACGGTATCGAGGCCATCACGATGCCGAGCTTCGCCACCGGTGACACCTGACGCGGCGCCGGGTCGATGCCGATGACCAGCCAGTAGAACAGGTAGCCGCTGAGCAGGAAGTGGAGGTTCATCAGCAGGTGCGCCGCGTGATACTGGACCACGGCCTCGTACAGACCGCCCAGATAAAGGACGTAGAAGCTGCCGACGAACATGATCGCGGCGATCAGCGGGTGGGTCAGGATCCGGGACGGCGCCGAGTGCACACCCAGCTGAATCCATTCGCGCGGGCCCGGCGGATTGCCCCGGCCGGCCGGCGGGAGTGCCCGCAGCGCGAGCGTCACCGGGCCGCCGAGCACCAGCAGTACCGGCACCATCATCGACATCAGCATGTGCGCGATCATGTGGATGCTGAACATCGCCGGGGCGTAGCGGCCGAAGCCCGACGACGTCGCCAGCAACAGCAGCAGACATCCGAGGACCCACGCCACGGTACGTCCGACCGGCCAGGCGTCACCGCGGCGCCTCAGGCGGATGACACCACGCAGATACACGACGGCGAGCACGATGGCCGCGAGCCCGAAGATCAGGTCGAAGCGCCACTCGGTGAGGAGTCGGACGAACGTCGGCGCACCGTCGAGGTCGTACCCGATGGCGTTCTCGGTCGCGGAGATCTGCGCGGTGTCGACGACGGGCGGCGGCGTCCGGCCCAGACCCACGGCGAGACCGAAGGTCGCGGCGAACACCGCCAACTCGACGAGTCCGAACCGTACGAACAGCGAGGGCCGTTCGTCGGAGTCCAGCTGCGCAATGGTCACCCGGCGATGCCAGGCGCCCAGCCCGCCGAGCACGACGAGGGCCACCACCTTGGCCACGACGAGACGGCCGTAGGTGTCGGTGAACAGGTCACCCAGCGGTACCCGGACCAGGGCGTTGACGACACCGCTGGCGCCGACGACGAGGATGCACCAGAACGCGACGCGCGAGAAGCGTCGGACCGCCAGGGCACGCCAGTGTCCATCGGCGAGGGCGTAGACCACGACCGCCGCGAGGCCGCCGAGCCACAGCGTCGCGCCGATGATGTGCAGGATCAGGCTGTTGGTGGCGACGTCGTGGTTGCCACCCGACGAGGAGTGGCCTGCCAGGGCCGACGGCATCAGGCTGAAGACGGAGAACGCGGTCACCGCGATCGTCGGACCCCAGTGCAGCGTCATCCGCGCGATGATGGCCGCGACCAGCGCGAACAGCGCAGTCCAGAACCACGTGCGCACTTCGGCGACCTGGCTGTAGGCGGTGAGCAGGTTGGCGGGTCGGATCGTCTCCGACAGGGGCGCCCCACTGACCTCCGAGGCCGACAGCGGCATGAGCAGGAGGGCACACACCGACCACGTCAACGCGCTGGCCGCACCGATCCGGATCGCGCGGTATCCCCCGACGTCGAGGACGCCGCTCGCCTGGGGCGGCACGAAGAACGCGGCGAACACGGCCGAGCCGAGTGCGATCGCCGCGGCGAACTCGCCGACCGCAGTGAGCGCCGGCGCCCCGTACGTGGTCAGCGGACCGGGATCGGGCACGCCGGTCAGCCGGAGTGCCGACGCCGCGGAGATCGCGGTGACGGCGACAGCGACGATCGCGGCGAGCCAACCCGATGCCCACAGGATCGCGGTGACGACGCCGCGCGGTTCGTTCATCGCGTCGCGATGCTGCTCCGCGAAGGCGGGCGTCGACGTGCGGGTCATCCCTCAACTGTAGGACCGGCAACTGACGCGATCCCAATTCGACCTGGCCCGCGGTGGCGCACGGCATACCCGCGGCCGTGTCGTAGACTCTCTCTGCCCGACGCCTCGTGTCGCTCGTCACGCGCGCGCCGGTCAGCCTCCGTAGCTCAGGTGGATAGAGCAAGGGCCTTCTAATCCCTAGGTCGCAGGTTCGAGTCCTGCCGGGGGCACCTCACGTGTCTGTCGCGGACCGCGCGCGGCAGAACGGGAACCGTTCAGGGCACCCCGTGCGTCATAGTCCTGCCCCACAGATCGGTGGGTCGCGACCCCTGGAGGATCATGACGCTCCCCGGCCCACTCTCCGGTTTTCCGCCCCTGCCATCCGGTCCGCTGTCAGCGGGCCGACGTGACCAAACCGACTCGGCGACTTCGCTGTTCGGTGTCGATCCCGCCGAGGTCCAGGAGATCGCCCGCGTCTGGCAGTCTGCCGGGATCGCCATCCACGCCGCTGATGTCGAGGCCATCGGCGCGGTCATCGGCCCGTCGAGCCGGGTCGCTCGGGCACTGTCCGCGACCGCCCACCCCGCGCGCTCGGCGGTCGACTCGATCGGCGAACGCCTGACCGTGATGGGCAGAATGCTGCGGATGTTCGACGCGTCGACGAGTGCCGCCGACGTCCGCTCGGGCGCGCGGTTCCGCGACCTCGAGGACCGCTGATGCGGCCCACCGTCTCGCAGTTGCGCGCGTGGAGTCCGCAGTCGTTCGCCGACGCCGGTTCTGCGGCGTCCGGTGTCGCGGAGTCCCTCGACGCCGGCATCGATACCGCGGTCCGAGCCTTCGACTCGGCGTCGTCGTGGTCGGGTGACACGCATGATGCGGCGCATCAGGTCATCTGGGCGGAACACGATCATGCCGGCGAGATACGCAACGTGCTGCACATGGTCGCCGACGAGGCGACCGACGCCGGCGCCGACCTCGACCACGCGCGCGACTTCGCGTTGGGCGTCGTCCGAGGGGCAGAAAATCTGGGCTTCACCGTCTTCGACGACGGCACCGTCACCCACCCCGACGCCGGTCTCGGGGGACAGGCCACCCTTCTCGCGGCCTCCGTCTCCGACGCCCTCGACACCGTGGACATCCTCGACGAACGCTATGGCGAACGACTCGAGGGTTTCGCCGCCGATCTCGCGTCGATGAGCACCGGTCAGCCCGATGTCCGGCTGCCGGGCGGTACGGCATCCGATGCCGACGCGGCGGTCCGATTGTTGGAGACGCTGACGCCGACCCAGGTCCGGGACGTCGTGGAACAGATGAGCCCAGCCGATGTGCGCCGCCTGATGCAGGCGAACCCGCATGTCATCGGGAACCTGCCAGGTGTCCCGTTCGCGATCCGTGCCCAGGCCAACGAGATCAACATCCGCAACGCGCTCGCCGACGAGGTCGAGGCCGGCCGCGGACAGGGACGCCGAGCTCGGACTCTGCGGGGGCTGCTCGACCCCCTGCCCGAACCGAGCGCTGAAGCATCCCGCCGCGGCGACGACGGACTCGTCGAGCGGACCTTCATCACCTTCGTCAACACACCTCGGGGCCGCATGGTCGAGATGATCGGATCGCTGCGGTCCGACACCACCAACACCGCGACCTATGTCCCCGGTACCGGCACCACTCTCGACACCGTGGTCGGTCGCAACCGCACGGCTGCAACCGAACTCGCGTCGCGTACGGGCGGCCCGGTGTTCCTCTACCTCGACGGTGACCTGCCGCCGGACCTGCGCGCGGCGGCGAGCACGAGCTTCGCCGCCGCGATGGCGCACCGTCTGGAGTTGTTCGGTTCCGAACTCGACGCCGAGATCGCTCGTCACGCGCCCGCGGCGACCACCACCTACATCGGCCACAGCTACGGCGGATCGGTCGTGGGCTCGGCCGAACAACTCGGCCTGTCCCCCGACCGCGTCGTCTACGCCTCATCGGCGGGCACCGGCATCTACGCCACCCCGCACCCCGCGGGCGTCGAGCGGTACTCGCTCACCTTTCCCGGCGACCCGATCCACTACGTGCAGTCTTTCCCCGGGAACCCCCACGGCCACGACCCCGACACCGCGCCCGGCGTGATCAGGCTCGACACCGGCACAGTCGACGTAACCGGCCGCCCAGTCGACGAAAACGGGCGCACAGTCGACGGAAATGGACGCACGGTCGATGGGGGTCTCGTCACGCACGGCGCCTACTGGAATGACCCGGAATCAACGGCTTTCCAGAACATGGTGAAGGTCATCACCGGCGCAGACCCCGACCTCTACGTGCCGCGCCGGCCCGACGTCCCCGAACTCCCGCCGCCTCTCGGTGCGCCCGCCCCGCTGTGGTGGCTGTACCTCTTCAACGATCGCGCCGACGGCGACATCGACCTGCCGGGCCCGGTCCCCGACATTCCGTTACGTCTCCCGTGGTGACTGCCCATTTCTGCCGACGTCGACCGTCCCCCGCCATCGACCGATGAGTCGCATGGAGTGATAGATGACCAGCGCCGCGACGGACCCCAGGGAGATGCCGGCGAAGACGAGGTCGCCGACCTGCCAGGTGTAGTCGGCGATGCCGATGATCAGCGGGATCGCGGCGGTGAACTGGTTGATCGGCTTGGAGAAGTCGACCTTGTTGCTCACCCAGATCTGTACGCCGATCACGCCGACCAGACCGTAGAGCGCCGTCGTGACACCGCCGAGCACGCCGGGCGGAATCGCGGCGATCACGGCGCCGACCTTGGGCGACAACCCCAGCAGGATCGCGGCGCCGCCGGCCACCCAGTAGGCCGCGGTCGAGTACACCTTGGTCGCCGACATCACGCCGATGTTCTCGGCATACGTCGTCGTGGCCGAACCGCCGCCGCTGCCGGCCAGCATCGTGGCCAGTCCGTCCGCAGCCAGTGCGCGACCCATGGTGGCGTCGTAGTCCTTGCCGGTCATCATCGCCACCGACTTGACGTGACCGATGTTCTCCACGACGAGCACCAGCACGACAGGGAGGAACAACGGCAGGACACCCAGATCGAAGGTGGGTGTCTGAAAATCGGGCAGACCGATCCACGCCGCATCGCCGATACCGGAGGTGTCGATGAAGTCGTTGTCGCTGTCGATCCGGTCGAGGACCAGCGCGAGGACATAACCCACCACGACGCTCAGGAAGATCGCGAGCCGTCCGAGCAAGCCCCGGAACAGGACCGCGGAGGCGACCAGCAACACCAGCACGATGGTTGCGAGAACGGGGTCCTCGACGAAGTTGTTCTTGGCCGCCGGAGCGAGATTCAGACCGATCAGAGCGACGATCGCGCCGGTCACCACCGGCGGCATCAGGGTCTCGATCCATCGGACGCCGGCGAAATGGCTGATGAGTCCGATGACCACGAGCATCGCGCCGACCGCCACCAGCCCGCCCAGCGCCGACGACGCACCGTCGGACGCGACGGCGGCCGTCACCGGCGCGATGATGGCGAAGCTCGAACCCAGGTAGCTGGGCAGACGGTTGCGGGTGATCAGCAGGAACAGGATCGTGCCGACGCCGGAGAAGAACAGCGTCGTCGACGGCGGGAATCCGGTCAGCACTGGTACCAGGAAGGTCGCGCCGAACATGGCGACCACGTGCTGCAGACCGATGCTGACCGTGCGCGGCCAGGTCAGCCGTTCCTCCGGTGCCACCACCACGTTGTCGGTCAGCTTCCACGACAGCAGATTCCGAGACCTCGTCTCCGGTTCGTCCATGCCGAACAGTCTGCGGCACGGAGGTCATCGTCGCCTCACTTCGGGGTCGGGCCTCCCCCGCGGCCCAGACGGCGTGCATATGCAACTCGACTCATATACACCTTGTTGCATAGTGCGTTGTTGCACGGTATTTTGCACTCATGGCGCTCGAACACGCGATTCTGGTGTCGCTGGCCGAGCGACCGGGAACGGGCTATGAGATCGGTCAGCAGTTCGATCGCAGCATCGGCTACTTCTGGTCGGCCACTCACCAGCAGATCTACCGGACGCTCAAGAAGCTCCTGGACGACGACCTGGTCAGCGTCGAATCGATCAGCCAGGACGGCCGCCCGGACAAGAAGGTCTACACGATCTCCGACGCCGGCCGTGACGCTCTCGCCGACTGGGCGATGAGTCCGACACCGCTGCAACCGGTTCGCAGCGACATCGGGGTGAAGCTACGGGCCGCGGAATTCGGTGACCTCGCCGCGATCATCGGTGAACTGAAGGCACACCGGGACGAACATCTCGCACAGCTCAAGCTCTACACCGGTTTCCAAGACGACTACTACCCCGATCCCGACGCGCTCACCGGTCGCAAGCTGCACCAGTACCTCGTTCTCCGTGGCGGTATCCGGCAGGAGCAGGGATACATCGAATGGTGCGACGAGGTCATCCACGGACTCGAACGCGAACTGTCCCAGAGCTGAGTTCGCAACGCTCGCAGCCCAACTACACAGCCCACCAAGGTTCACCGAGATGAAAGGTCGCGCCATGTCAGCCCCGACGGCACAACCGAACCAGCACTATCCGCACCTGTTCACGCCGTTGCAGATCGGCGGCATGACCATCGAGAACCGATTGGTCATGGGGTCGATGCACACCGGCCTCGAGGACCGGTTCTGGGACACCGACAAACTGGCCGCCTACTTCGCGGAGCGGGCCAAAGGTGGTGCGGGACTGATCATCACCGGCGGTTTCGGCACGAGCCGGACCGGCCTGCTCGCGTTCGCCGGCGGCAAGATGACCAACGTCGTCGACATGACCCGCCACAAGCGCGTGACCAAAGCCGTGCACGACGAGGGCGGCAAGATCGCCATGCAGCTGATCCACGCCGGGCGTTACGGCTATACCCCGTTCAAGGTCGCGCCCGGCACCGATCCGTCGCCGATCCACCCGTTCAAGCACCTTCGGATGACCGAGCCGATCATCCGCCACGTCATCAAGTCGTTCGGCCAGTCCGCCAAGCTCGCCCGCAGAGCCGGCTACGACGCCATCGAGATCATGGGCGGCGAGGGCTACCTCATCAACCAGTTCCTCTGCCCGCACACCAACGATCGCACCGACAAATGGGGCGGCAACACCGAGAACCGCCAGCGTTTCCTGGTCGAGGTGATCAAGGAGATCCGCCGACAGGTTCCCCGCGACTACCCCGTCATCCTGCGCCAGTCGATCGCCGACCTGATCCGCAAGGGACAGACCTGGGACGAGGTCGCACTGATGGCGCGCAAGGCCGAGCAGTACGGCGTCGACGCGATCAACACCGACATCGGTTGGCACGAGGCACAGGTCCCCACGATCGTGACCTCGGTGCCCCGCGGGGCATTCGTGAAGTTCACCGAACGTCTCCGCGACGAGGTGTCGATCCCGCTGATCGCGGCCAACCGCATCAACACCCCCGAACTCGGCGAGGAGATCCTCACGAACGGACGCGTCGACGCCATCCAGATGGCCCGCCCGTTCCTCGCCGATCCCCACCTGGCGAACAAGGCCCGCGAGGGTCGGTCCGACGAGATCAACACCTGCATCGGCTGCAATCAGGCCTGCCTCGACCATGCCTTCGTCGGCAAACACGTGTCGTGCCTGGTGAACCCGATCGCGGGTCGCGAGACCACGCTCATCCTGGGTCCGACGCGAAAGGCCAAGCGCGTGGCCGTGATCGGCGCGGGCCCGGCCGGCCTGTCGGCCGCCGTGGCCGGCGCACAACGCGGTCACAAGGTCACCCTGTTCGAGGGCGGCGACGCGATCGGCGGCCAATTCTCCATCGCCTCAAAGATTCCCGGCAAGGAGGAGTTCAAGGAGACGATCCGCTACTTCACCCGCCAGATCGAGGTGCTCGGCATCGAGGTCCGGCTGAACACCCGCGCCGACGCCGACTCCATCATCGCCGAGAAGTTCGACGACGTGATCGTCGCGACCGGCGTCGTGCCGCGCATACCGAGCTTCCCCGGCGTCGACCACCCGATGGCGATGTCCTACGCCGACGCGGTGCTCGGGCATCGGGAGATCGGCAAACGCGTGGCCGTGATCGGTGCCGGCGGAATCGGTTTCGACGTGAGCGAGTTCCTCACGACCGATGAGTCGCCGACCTTGAACCTCAAGGAATGGGAACAGGAATGGGGCGTCACCGAGGACCCGGAGAAGCCCGGCTTCGTCACCAAGCCGCGGCCGCTCCCCCCGGTGCGCCAGGTCTACCTGGTCCAGCGCAAGGCCGGTAAGCAGGGCAAGTCGCTCGGCAAGACCACCGGCTGGGTGCATCGCGCGACGATGAAGATGAAGGGTGTCGAGCAGATCAGCGGCGCCACATACGACAAGATCGACGACCAGGGACTGCATCTGAGCTTCCGCGACGACGAGGGCAACGTCACCGACACCCGCGTCCTCGAGGTCGACAACGTGGTGATCTGCGCGGGCCAGGAATCGGTACGCGATCTCATCGACCCGTTGACGTTGGCCGGTGTCACCACACACGTCATCGGCGGCGCCGACTACGCGGGCGAGCTCGACGCCAAGCGTGCGATCCGGCAGGGCACCGAGGTCGCCGCGGGTATCGACTGACGGTCGGCCTCGGCGTGAGAGGCGGCGGCTACCATTGCGACATGCCGGTACCGCCGCCCTCCGCCACCGCCCGCGCCGTCGTCACCGGGGCCTCGTCCGGGATCGGACGGGAACTAGCACGCGCGTTGGCCGCTCGTGGCCACTCGGTGGTCCTCGTCGCCCGCCGCGGTGAGCTTCTCGAAGAGCTCGCCGGCGAACTGCGCACGGCACATGAGGTCTCGGTCGAGGTCCGTGCCGTCGATCTGTCCGACCCGACGAAGGTAGAGGTGCTGGCCGCCGAGTTCGCTGGTCGCGACATCTCGATTCTCTGCAACAACGCGGGCATCGCGACGTTCGGTCCGGTCGCCGACCTCGACGCCGACTACGAACGCGCGCAGGTCCAGTTGAACGTCAACGCCGTCCACGACCTCACCCTGGCAGTGCTGCCGCAGATGGTGAAACGCGGCTCGGGCGGCATCCTGATGGTCGGCTCGGCGGCCGGGAACATGCCGATCCCCAACAATGCGACGTACGCGGCGTCGAAGGCTTTTGTGAACAGCTTCAGCGAGTCGCTGCGCGGTGAGGTGTCCGGGCAGGGCGTCCACGTCACCCTCCTCGCACCCGGACCGGTACGTACCCACACCCCCACCCCCGACGAGGCGTCGATCGTCGACAAGGTCGTGCCGGACTTTCTGTGGCACTCGTCGGCCAAGGTCGCCGAGATGAGTCTGGATGCATTGGCGCACAACAAGATGCGCGTAGTACCCGGCAGCCTGTCGAAGGCGATGTCGGTCGCCGGTGGATACACACCACGCGCAGTGGTGGCGCCGATCGTCGGCGGGTTCTACCGCAAGTTCAGCGCCGAATAACGGCGGTCAGCGCCGCCGGCGACGCCCCGTGCCGAAGATCGCGCGGCTGAACTCACGCCCGGCCGCGCTCGCCGCCGATCGCAGGAAACTCTGCATCGGCTTGCTCGTGAGCACCTCGGTCAGCAGCCCTGGTTCCTCCGGTGCGGGTGTCGGGGCGGGCGCAGGCGGTGGTGTCGGAACCGGCGCCGGCGCGTCGGCGGACTCACCAGGTCCGAGGGTGTTCGCCGCGAGCATCTCGTAGGCGGAGTCCCGATCGACCGGCGTGCCGTACTTCGCATACAGCGCTCCGGATTTCGCGGCCCCCGTGATCGCGTCGGCGCCGATCGCCTCCATTGCCGACCGTGGCGCTCGGATCACCGTCCAGGCGACCGGTGTCGGCGCGCCGCGCTCGGACAGCACCGTCACGATCGCCTCGCCCGTGCCGAGGGAGGTCAGCGCCTGCTCGAGGTCGTAGATCTCCGACACCGGGTAGGTCTTGACCGTCGTGCGCAGCGCCTTCTGGTCGTCGGGGGTGAAGGCACGCAACGCGTGCTGGACTCGTGCACCGAGCTGCGAGAGCACCTCGTTGGGGATGTCGGTCGGCAGCTGAGAGCAGAAGAACACGCCGACGCCCTTCGACCTGATCAGTTTGACCGTCTGGACGACCTGGTCCACAAACGCTTTCGACGCGTCGTCGAAAAGCAGATGCGACTCGTCGAAGATGAAGACGAGCTCGGGTTTGTCGAGGTCGCCGACCTCGGGCAGGAACTCGAAGAGGTCGGCCAGGATCCACATGAGAAAGGTGGAGAACAGGGCGGGTCGGGCCGCCTGGGTGCCGAGCTCGAACAGCGTGATGATTCCGCGCCCATCGGCCGCCGTCCGGATGAGGTCGGCGGGATCGACTTCGGGTTCGCCGAAGAACGTGTCACCGCCGTCGGCCTCGAGATACGTCAGCGCGCGCAGGATCACGCCCGCGGTCTGTCGCGACACCCCGCCGATCCCTTTCAGTTCGGCCTTGCCCTCGTCGCCGGTGAGGAATGCGATGACCGACCGCAGGTCCTTGAGATCGAGAAGCGGTAGGCCCTTCTTGTCCGCCCAGTGGAAGATCAGGCCCAGCGTCGATTCCTGAGTCGCGTTGAGCCCCAACACCTTGCTGAGCAGAATGGGCCCGAACGAGGTGATGGTCGCGCGGATCGGCACCCCGATCCCGTCCGAACCCAACGAGACGAACTCGACCGGGTGTGCCGCGGGCTGCCAGTCGTCGCCGGTCTGCTGGGTTCGGTCGACGATCTTGTCGTTGCTCGCACCAGCCCGGCTGAGCCCGGACAGGTCGCCTTTGATGTCGGCCATGACGACCGGCACGCCGTTGCTCGACAATTGCTCGGCGATCAGCTGCAACGTCTTGGTCTTCCCGGTCCCGGTCGCTCCGGCGACGAGTCCGTGCCGGTTCATCATCGACAACGGGATACGCACCTTGGCCTCGGGATCGACCTGCCCCGAGACCGAGACCGCCCCCAGTTCGAGTGTGGGTGTGGTGAACGCGTATCCGGCGGCGACACTCTGTGCTGGACTGCCCTGTGCTGGACTGCCCTCGGCGGGACTGGAGGCTTCGGTCACGAGCACACGATAGCCCGCGGGCGCCGATCTCCCGCGGATCTGCGGATGAGGTTGGCTAAGGTTGTCGGGTGCAGGACAAACTGGTGTGGATCGACTGCGAGATGACCGGACTCCGACTCGAGTCGGACAAACTCATCGAGATCGCGGCCCTCGTGACCGACAGCGACCTCAACATCCTCGGCGACGGTGTGGACGTCGTGATCCACGCCGACGATGCCGCCCTGGCCTCGATGCCGGACGTCGTGACCAAGATGCACGCGGCGTCGGGTCTCACCGAGGAGGTGCGGGCGTCCACGGTCACCCTCGCCGAGGCCGAGAAGCTGGTCCTGGATTACATCCGCGAGCACGTGACCACCGCCGGAGCGGTGCCGCTTGCCGGCAACTCGATCGCCACCGACCGCGGTTTCATCACCCGGGACATGCCCGAACTCGACGCCTACCTGCACTACCGCATGGTCGACGTCAGCTCGATCAAGGAGCTGTGTCGACGCTGGTATCCGAAGGTCTACTTCGGTCAGCCGGAGAAGGGCCTCGCGCACCGGGCGCTCGCCGACATCCGCGAGTCGATCCGCGAGCTGCGCTACTACCGCGCGGCGGCGTTCGTACCCGCTCCCGGCCCGGACACCGATGCCCTCGCCGAGATCGTCAAGGACCTCGGCCCCGCGTGAACACGCTGGTCCGGTAACCGATTGGAGTTCTACGGCACCGACCCGCTAGAGTATTGATGGCTCTGAGGCCCGGCGCGTATGCCCAGGTTTCCGACGCCGATGGTGGATGTAGTTCAGTTGGTAGAGCACCAGGTTGTGATCCTGGCTGTCGCGGGTTCGAGTCCCGTCATCCACCCCGACGAAACCCCGCCTGCGAGCCGCAGGCGGGGTTTTTCGCGTCTCGGAACTTTTTTCGTCCTGCTGTCGATACCCGTGCTCGCCGTACGTCACCATGGTGTCGGACCGATCCGGTTCGGCACCGAAGCCACATCGGCGGAGAAGTGCGGCCGAGAACTGGAGGAACGATGAAGTACGCATTGCTGCTCATGGGACACGTCAACGATCCGGCGTGTGGTGAGGACGGGGGCGCGAGCCCCGAGGAGTTCTTCGCCTTCGACGAGGAGATCACCAAGGCCGGCGTCGTGGTCAATTCGTTCGCTCTGGAGGACGAGCGCGCGGTCGTGCACACCGACGACAGCGGCGAGCGGGTGGTGGCGTCGTCCGGGCCGTTCGCGGAAGTGCGGGAGTTCGTCGGCGGGGTCTATGTCATCGACGTCGCGAACGTCGACGAGGCGATCGAGTGGGCCCGACGCAGCCCCGGCTCGGCGCCCGGCGGTCACGTCGAGATCCGGCCGCTCGCACCGTACTGATCGATGACGAGTCCTCCCCACCGCCCGGCAACCACGGAGTCCGCGGAATCCGTGGCCCGCCGGGCGGTGTCCGCCGTCGACCGAGACGTCCGCGCGCGTGTACTCGCCACTCTCACCAGGAGATTCGGCGACCTCGACCTCGCGGAGGACGCCGTGCAGGATGCGATCGCGCAGGCGCTGACCACCTGGTCCCGAACCGGGGTACCGGACTCGCCCGAGGCGTGGCTGACGACGACGGCCAAACGCAAGGCACTCGACGTGATACGCCGCGAATCCGTCCTCGCCGGGAAGCTCGCCCGCCTGCACGCCGACACCGAACGCGTACCGTTGCATCCGGATTTCGCGGACCCGGCAGATGCGCCGCCACCGGAACTGCCCGACGAACGACTCGGAATGTTCTTCGCGTGCACCCACCCCGTGCTGCGCGCCGAGGACCGGATCGCACTCACCCTGCGTTTCGTCGCCGGGCTGACCACCGCGGAGGTCGCGCACGCCTTGCTGATTCCGGTCCCGACGGCCCAGCAGCGAATCGTGCGCGCCAAGAAACGGATCGGCGCGCTGGGTGTTCCGTTCACCCCACCGCACGAGGACGATCTCCCCGCCCGGCTCGGCGGGGTCCTGCGGGTGGTCTATCTGATGTTCTCCGAGGGTTACGCCCGCTCGGCCGGCGACTCGCACGTACGCGACGACCTCACCGACGAAGCGATCTCTCTCGCACGAACCCTGCGCTCGCTGCTCCCCCGCGCCGAGACGACCGGGCTGCTGTCGTTGTTGCTGCTCACCCAGTCCCGTCGTCCGGCGCGACTCGACACCGACGGGCGTCCCGTTCCGCTGGGCGACCAGGATCGCGAGCTGTGGGACCGGGACCTCGCCGTCGAGGGCATCACACTCGCCGAAAGCGCTGCGGCACAGCCCGATGCCGGGCCCTACACGATCCAGGCCGCGATCGCCGCGGTGCACGCCGAAGCACCCACGGCCCCCGAGACCGACTGGACACAGATCGCGGTCCTGTACCGGCTTCTGGAAGCACACGATCCCGGGCCCGTGGTGCGCGTCGGTCGCGCCGTCGCCGTCGGCCGCGCCTACGGGATGGCTCGTGGCATCGAGATGCTCGATCGGTTGCGGTCGGACAAGCAGCTCGACCGCTTCCGGCCCTTCCACATCGCCCGGGCGCTCACGCTCTCCGAACTGGGCGACGACCGCGGCGCGGCCGACGCGTACCGTCGGGCGCTCGAGCTGCCCGGCAATGTCGCCGAGGACGACTATCTCGCCGACGCACTGTCGGGCCTCGTGAACGAGACGCCGACCGATCGGTGAACTCCCATCAGGAGCCGCATTCTTCCGCCCGCCGACGTGCGACGAAACCCGGCCGTAAAACCGATGACACACCGTCGAAGCGACGTCGCACTAGCGTCTCGCCCACATTCGGCGAGAGGCCGTGACACGCGGCCGTCGGCCGCACCCTGCGTCCGAGGAGAGTCCGTGAAGGCGTTGAAGCATCCCGCGTTGCAGATCGGGTTCGGTGCGATCGCCGGCCTGATCTTCGGGTTGGTCGTCGGTGAGTGGGCCGCCAACCTGAAGTTCATCGGCGACATGTTCATCCGCCTGATCCAGATGTCCATCGTGCCGCTCGTTCTCGCGTCGGTGATCGTGGCAACAGCGTCGATGTCGGGCGCGGGCACGGGCCGCATCGCCTTTCGGACCGTCAAGTGGATGCTCGGATTCTCGGTCGTGGCGGCGGTACTGGCATGGGGACTGAGTGTGCTGATCAGACCCGGCGCCGGGATGGTGTTCGACGGCGAGCTCGACCCGACACTCGAAGACGAGGCCGGTCAGACAACAGGATGGCAGGACACGCTCCTCAATTTCGTGTCCAAGAACGTCTTCGAGGCGATGTCCACGGCCACGATGGTGCCGATCATCATCTTCGCGTTGCTGTTCGGCGTCGCGCTGCGCATGCAGATCACCAAGTCCGGCGACGACCGCGTCCTGACGTTCATCGACCAGATCCAGCAGATCATCCTGACGATGATCCGGCTGGTCATGTACATCGCACCCATCGGTGTGTTCTGCCTTCTCGCCTCACTCGCCGGCGACGTCGGGCTCTCGGTGGTGACCACCGCCGTCAAGTACCTGGGCACCACGGCGCTCGGCGTGGCGATCCTGTTCGTGCTGTTCGTCGTGGTCGTCACCGCCCGGACCCGCCTCAACCCGGCACGGCTGCCGGGAAAACTCGCGGAACAGACCACCATCGCGATCACCACGACGAGCTCGGCCGTCACCTTCCCCACCGTCCTCAAGAACACTGTCGAGAAGATCGGCGTGAGTCAGAAGATCGCCAACTTCACGCTCTCGATCGGCCTCACCATGGGTTCCTACGGCGCGGTTCTCAACTACATGATCGTCGTCATGTTCCTGGCCCAGGCAGGCAACGTCGAGCTCTCCGTCGGCGACATCGCGCTCGGAATGGGCCTCGCGATCCTGCTCAACATGGGCACGATCACGGTCCCCGGCGGATTCCCGGTCATCGCAACATTTCTCGCGACCTCACTCGACCTCCCGCTCGAAGCCGTGGGCATTCTCATCGCCGTGGATTGGTTCGCGGGCATCTTCCGGACATTCCTCAACGTCAACGGGGACACCTTCGTCGCCATGCTCGTGGCCAACGCCGACGACGAGATCGACCGCGACGTCTACAACGACAAGAAGACCGTGGTGTCCGAGGAGATCGATGTCAGCGAGTACTCCGGCGCGTTCGCTCGCGCGGACGACGCCGACTGACGGGCGTTTCCCGGCGGGACGGCGAGCCACAGCGGTCGACGACCCTCCGGGACCTTCGACCTCAAAAGCCTCCGAAGCCCGGCACATCAGGACGGTGCGCAGTAACGTCCACTCCATGCCTTCCTACTGGGTCATGCCTGCCGTCGCGCTGATCTCGTGCATCATCATCGGGATCGGGTTCATCGTCGGAATCCCTGGCGGCGGCGACAAGGACTGAGGTCGGACGCTCCGCCGACCTGACCTGATCGGAGCCCACGCGGCCGCACCGTCGGGGTGCTGCCGCGATGACACCGCACGTCTGCCGGTGTCGTCCGACGCCCGGAAGGACGCCTCGTGGAACTCACTCGCAGACAGGTGATGGCCGGTGCCGCGGCGACCGCCACCGCCGCGGGCCTCGGAACCGCCCTCACCTCCGGGCGCGCCGGCGCTTCGCCGCCGGGGTCGACGAACTACCTCGTCGGCTGCGGCATCGCCGACGTCACCGGCGCGGTCGCCGGCCAGGGCATGATGGGCTACTCCAATCCCGAGCAGGTCGCGGCCGGGCTCCTGCAGCGTTGCTGGGCGCGGGCCTACATCATCGTCGACCGCGCCACCGGTGAACGCGTCGTCTTCCTCACCGCCGACCTCGCCTGTCTGTTCCAATCGCATCACATGGGCCTGATGGCCAAGCTGCGCACCAGGTTCGGGTCTCTCTACACCGAATCGAACGTGAACCTGAACGCGCAGCACACCCACGCCTCGTGCGGCGGCACGTCGTGGGACTACGCGTACTCCCTCGCCGCATTCGGGTTCAAGAAGAACTCCTACGACGCCGAGGTCGACGGCATGTTCGCCGCGATCGTCCGCGCGCACGACGACCTCGCGCCCGGCACCCTCACCCTCGGCCGTGAGGAACTGCACGACGCCAGCCGCAACCGGTCCCGGGTGGCCTTCGACGCGAATCCGTCGTGGGACAAACGTCATTTCCCGAACGCGATCGACCCCCGGGTCACGGTGCTGCGACTACGGCAGCACGACGGTTCCGGCGGCCGGGATGTCGGCGCCATCACCTGGTTCCCGACCCACGGCACATCCCTCACCGACCGCAACGTCCTCATCGCCGGCGACAACAAGGGTTATGCGAGCCACCTGTGGGAACGTGCACAACCAGGGTTCGTCGCCGCGTTCCCCCAGACCAACTCCGGTGACATGACGCCGAATCTCGCGCTGGCACAGTTCCATCCGAACGGACCGACCTCGAACAACCGACGGAACTGCGAACTCATCGGTGAGCGCCAGTACGTCGCGGGACGGCGGGCCTTCGACAGCGCTCGCCCGATGACGCGCGGCGGCGTCGACTCGATCGTGCGGTACGTCGACATGTCATCGGTCACGATCTCGGGCACCTACACGCCCGACGGCCGGCCGGCTTCCACGACTCCGGCGATGATGGGTGCCGGTGCGGTGGCGACGAGCAGCGAGGACAACTACGAGCAGCCGCTCCCCTTCCTCGTCGAGGGCATGACCAACCCTCTCGTCACCGCCCTCGGCGGCGATCGCGTCCCGCCGATCGCACCGTGGATGCGAGACATGCAGGCGCCCAAGCTGATCGCGTTTCCGCTCGGTCTGCTGCCGCCCTCCGGCTGGATCCCGTCGGTGGTACCGCTGCAGCTCATGCGTATCGGCGAGATCGTGCTCGTCGGCGTGCCCGCCGAGGTCACCGTCGTCGCAGGCCTGCGACTTCGACAGGTGGTCGCCGACGAACTGCGGATCGATCTCGACAACGTTCTCGTGCAGGGATTCTCCAACGCCTACACCCAATACGTGACCACGCCCGAGGAATACGACCTGCAGCACTACGAGGGCGGGGAGACCCAGTACGGCCGATACACGCTGTCCGCCTATCTCCAGGAGTTCGCCGCGCTCGCGGCGGCCATGGCATCCGGACGCGGGATCGGCCGGGGTCCCGCGCCGGTCGACAAGTCGGGCCTGCAACCCGATCTGGTGCCACCGGTCCCCGCGGACCGTCCGATACCGGGCCACCGCTACGGCGACGTCCTGCGCCAGCCCGAGGCCAGGTACCGCCCCGGCTCGACGGTGACCGTGCAGTTCGTCGGCGCCCACCCCAACAACGACTTCCGGCACGGGCGGACCTACCTGGAGGTGCAACGGCGCACCGGGTACGGGTGGACGACGGTCGCCGACGACAACGACTGGTCCACGGAGTTCCGGTGGGCGCGACCGGCCGGCAGCCCGGACACGTCGCGGATCACCATCACCTGGCGTCCGCCGGCGGATGCGTCGGGTGAATACCGCATCCGCTACTTCGGGGACCGACGCGATGCGAGCGGGACGACGAGACCCGTCACCGGCACGAGCCGTACGTTCCTCGTCGCGTCGCGCTGATCCTCCGCCCGACGCACGGACGCCACCGACCGCGATGCGGGTTCGGTGGCGTCCGGGAACTGTCTGGCGTCAGGCGTTGTCGGCGTTGCCCTTGCGCCACACCGACCACGGGATGTTCCAGTCACCGAGTCCGTCGGTGCCCGACAGGGTTCCGCCGGTCGTGTTCTTCACGACCACCGGGTCGCCGCGCAGGGTGTTCTCCATGACCCACAGCGCGTTCTCCGGGCTCAGGTTCAGGCAGCCGTGGCTCGTGTTGGTGTTGCCCTGCGCCCACACCGACCACGGTGCGGAGTGGAAGAAGATGCCGCTGTAGGACATCCGGGTCGCGTAGTCGACCGGGGTGCGGTAGCCGTTCGACGAGTTGACGGGCACACCGTAGGTCGAAGAGTCCATGATGATGTGGTCGTGCTTGTCCGCGATCAGGTAGACGCCGTTGTCGGTCTCGTCGCCTGCCTTGCCCATCGACGTCGGCATGCTCCGGATGACCTTGCCGTCACGCTCGAAGACGACCTGCTTGGTGTTGTCGTCGGCGGTGATGACCATCGAGCGTCCCACCGTGAAGTTGGTACGCACGTTCTCCTGGCCGAACAGTCCGTCACCGAGGTCGATGCCATAGGTGTTGACCGCGACCCGCACCTTGGTGCCCGGCTTCCAGTACTCCGCCGGCCGCCACCGGACCTCGCTGGGGCTGATCCAGTAGAAGGCGCCCTCCACGGGAGGATCGGTGGTGATCCGGATGGCGCGCTGCGCCGCACGACGATCCGCGATCGGCTCGTCGAACTTGACCGCGACCGGCTGCCCGATGCCGACGGTCTCGCCGGGGCTCGGGGTCAGGTACGCCTGCGTCAGGTTGTTGGGACTGCTGGTCGTGAACGTGACCTTCTTGGTGACCGCTCCGCCGATGCCGACCGCGTCGGTCTCCAGCGTGTAGGTGCGGTTGTAGCCGAGGGCCTCGTCGCTGACCCACACCGTGTCGTTGTCCGCGAGGGTGCCCTTGACGGGAGTGCCGTCGGACTTCTTGATCAGCACCCGGCTGATGGTGCCCTCGCTGGTCTTCACCTTGATGGGCGCGCCGGGCTGCACGCCGACGGCGTTGTCGTTCAGGGGACGTTCGGCCCACTCGGTGATCTCGAGACCCGGCTTGAGCAGGTCGTCGAAAAGACTGGAACTGCTGACGTTGTCGGAGTACGACGCTTCCTGCGTGCACGACGTCACCAGCGCGACGATCGCCAACATCACCCCGCTGATGATCAGCGGCATCCGCCGAGTACGGCCCATCCCCATCTCACTCCCGCCTGTCGGCGTCCCGACCCCGAACCGGCCGGTCACGCTGCCCCGCAACCTGTGAAAACCTGACACCTGAACCCCGAACCGCCGAACCGGACATTCCGAACCCGATGTCGCCGACCAGTGTACGAGAAATCGCACCGAACGCTTCGCCGGTCATCCGTTCGAGTGGCGTGTTGCGCACGCGAAACGCCGGACGTTCACCTGCTGTTCATCAAGCACCCGCGCGCGACCGAAAACCTTCTGAGATGACACAAGACGCCCCGCTGAATGCGAGGCGTCTTGAAACTCTGTGCGCCATCAGGGACTCGAACCCCGAACCCGCTGATTAAGAGTCAGCTGCTCTGCCAATTGAGCTAATGGCGCTTGCCGGTGCGAGATGGAACCTTACAGGACCCGCGCGGCAGAAGTGAAATCGCCTGGTCGGCGCGGTTTCTGCCGCCCGACGGGCTTGCGCGGACGAGTCCCTGTCCCCACCGGCGGGATCACCGGATCACCTGGCGGTGACCTTGCGGACGACGATGAGCACCACCAGCGCACCCAATCCGGCGATCGCGTACTTCACCGCGGGCGTCTGCAGCGTGGCGAGGGCCTTGGACTTGGCGTCGTCGGCGAGCCGCTGGGGGTTGGCGCGCTCGGCCAGCGCGTCGAGCGTACTGGCGAGGTCCTCACGGGCCTTGGCGATGTCCTGCTCGATACGTTCGGTATCTCCGGCCACGTTGCATCCTTCCGGCGCTTCTCGTTGGTCTTCTCACTTCCCGGCCGCCGCACGACCTCTCGGCGCCGGGGACGAACCGCCAGATGGCAGCGTCTCGATGCTACGACATCCCGGCATCCGGGCATGTCGCCATGCACTAGCCTGGCTCTCATGGCTGAGACCACCACCCGACTGTCCGTGGGCGACACGGCGCCGTCGTTCACGCTGCCCGACGCGAACGGCGACCCGGTCTCGTTGTCGGACTACGCCGGCCGCAAGGTCGTCGTCTACTTCTATCCCGCAGCGGCCACCCCGGGGTGCACCAAGCAGGCGTGCGATTTCCGCGACAACCTCGGCGAGCTGAACGAGGCCGGGATCGCGGTCCTCGGCATCTCCCCCGACAAGCCCGCGAAGCTGGCGAAGTTCGTCGAGGCCGAGGGCCTGACGTTCCCGTTGCTCAGCGACCCGGAGAAGAAGGTGCTCACCGAGTGGGGCGCATTCGGGGAGAAGAAGATGTACGGCAAGACCGTCACCGGCGTCATCCGGTCGACGTTCCTGGTCGACGCCGACGGCACGATCGAACTCGCGCAGTACAACGTCCGGGCCACCGGACACGTCGCCAAGCTGCGCCGCGACCTGTCCGTCTGAGCCGGCCCCGATGCCCGAGTCCGCCGAACCGCTGGTGCCGCGCAAGCGGCCCACTCAGGAACGCAGCAAGCGCAAGTTCCAGGCGATGCTCGAAGCAGCACGCGAGCTGTTGATCGACGTCGGGTTCGAATCGCTGACCTGCGAGGAGATCGCGACCCGGGCCGAGGTCCCCATCGGCACGCTCTATCAGTACTTCGCGAACAAGTACGTCATCGTGTGCGAGCTGGACCGCCAGGACACCGTCGACGTCCGCGAGGAACTCACGGCGTTCTCCTCGGAGGTGCCGTCCCTGGAGTGGCCCAGCCTGCTCGAGAAGTTCCTCGATCACCTGGCGGCCCTGTGGCGCACCGACCCGTCGCGGCGGGCGGTGTGGCTGGCCGTCCAGTCGACACCGGCGACCCGCGCCACGGCGTCGCTGAACGAACGGGTGCTCGCCGAACAGGTCGCGCGGATCATCGCGCCGCTCACGCCGTCGCAGCGCGAACGCCGCGAGATGATGTCCCAGGTGCTCGTCCACACGGCCTACTCGCTGCTGAGCTTCTCCGTACAGGACGGCCACGACCACGACGAGACCGTCGCCGAACTCAAGCGGATGCTCGCGGGCTATCTGCTGCTCGAGGAGTCGACGACGGTCTGAGAGCCGTGCGGGCTACCTGCCCTCGAGGATGGCCACCGCCGCAGCGGTGTCCCCGTCGTGGGTCAGCGACACGTGCACGGTCGTGTCGCGCAGATGCTCGCCGATCTCGCCGGACAGGCGGATGGCCGGACGGCCCCACGTGTCGGTCACGACCTCGATGTCGCTGTGTCGGATCAGCGGCAGCAGCGGAGACCGCGAGAAGCGGCTCACCGACCACGCCTTCACGACGGCCTCCTTGGCCGCCCAGCGGGCGGCCAGATGCCGGGCGTCGTCGCCGGTCCCGGCGGCCGAGTCCCGACGCTCGCCGACCGTGAACCGGTCGGCGAACGTCGTACCCGGCTGCCGGAGCTGCTCGCCGAACTCCGGGATCGACACGATGTCGATGCCCACACCGAGCACGCTCATCCCTTGGGAGTCACTCGCGCCGTTCGCGTCACCGGGTGTCACCGACCACCCGCCACCGGCTCACCGGCGACGTAGACGTCGGCGCCGTCCAGACGGGTCTGCGGGTCGAGGAGCATGCCCGCCTCGGCGTCGTGCTCGTCGACCGACTCGTCGAAGCGACGGTTCGGCGGTCGCTGGTAGGCGGGCTCGCCACCGCAGATCGACTGCAGGAAGCGCTGACTGCCCTGGCGGGTCCGCTCGTCGGCGCGCTGACGGTAGGCGTCGCGCTCCTCCGGGTTCAGCGAGGCGATGAACGCCTCCGGGTGCACCACCGCGATCAGTCCGGACACGTGACCGAAGCCGAGGCTGGTCAGCAGGCCGGCCTTGAGCGGGAACCGCTCGCCGAGCTGCAGCGTCTCCCGCGGCCACACCAGGTGCGGGTACTCGGCCATCTTGTCGTCGACACAGTCGAGGCTGCGGTTGGGCGGGATCACGCCGTCGCGCAGGATCTGGCACAGGCCGATGAGCTGGAAGGCCGCCGCGCCGCCCTTGGCGTGACCGGTCAGCGACTTCTGCGACACCACGAACAGCGGTGCGCCCTTGCCGCGGCCGATGGCCGCCGCGAGCCGCTCGTGCAGTTCGGACTCGTTCGGATCGTTCGCCTTGGTGGAGGTGTCGTGCTTGGACACGACCGCCACGTCGTCGGCGCTGACGCCGAGCGAACCGAGCGCACGTGCCAGCGGCGAGGACAGCGACCCGCGAGCCGCGCCCAGGGCACCGAGACCCGGAGCCGGGATCGAGGTGTGCACACCGTCGCCGAAGCTCTGCGCCCACGCGACCACACCGAGCACCGGCAGACCCATCTCGGCCGCGACATCGCCGCGGGCGAGCAGGATCGTGCCGCCGCCGGCCGACTCGACGAACCCGCCGCGTCGGCGGTCGTTGGCACGCGAGAACCGGCGATCGTCGATGCCACGCGCGGTCATCTTCGCCGAGTCGGCGGTCGCCGACATCGCGCCGAAGCCGACGATGCCCTCGATACCCAGGTCGTCGAAGCCGCCCGCCACCGCGAACAGCGCCTTGCCGAGGCGGATCTTGTCGACGCCCTCCTCGACCGACACCGCGGCGGTCGCACATGCCGCCACCGGGTGGATCATCGCGCCGTAGCTTCCGACATACGACTGGACCACGTGTGCCGCAACGATGTTCGGCAGGGCCTCCTGCAGGATGTCGTTGGCGTTGGCCTCGCCCAGCAGGGTGTTGACGTACAGGTCGCGCATGGAGGTCATGCCGCCCATACCGGTGCCCTGCGTGTTGGCGACCAGACCGGGGTGCACCCAGCGCATCAGTTCGCTCGGCGTGAAGCCCGACGACAGGAAGGCGTCGACCGTGGCCACCAGGTTCCACAGGGCGACCCGGTCGATCGACTCGACCATGTCGGGGCTGACACCCCAGCGGGTCGGGTCGAAACCGGTCGGGATCTGCCCGCCCACGGTCCGGGTCAGCGCGAACTGGCGCGGAACGCGGATCTCGGTGCCCGCCAACCGGGTGACCTGCCAGTCGCCGTCGGCGTTCTGCGTGACCCGGGTCTTCTCCGGGTTGGCACTGGCGAATGCTCGCGCCTCGGCCTCGGAGTTGACCGTGAAGGTCAGGTCCTCGTCGACGAAGACCGAGGTCAGCAGCGGCGAGGTGTTGTCGACCATCGCCCCGTCGTCGGCGTAGCGGCGGATACCGCAGCGGGCGACGACCTCGTCGTGGTACCGCTCGGCGATCTCGCTCTCCGGCACCGGGTCTCCGGACGCGGTGTCGTACCAGCCCGGCTTCGGCGCCGAATCCCAGTGCACCAGTCCGGTGTTCCAGGCGAGCTCGAGAACGCCTGCGGCCGACAGCTTCTCGTCGACCTCCATCTCGAAGCGGGTGCGGGCCGAACCGAACGGGCCGAGCTCGCCGGCACCCACGATGACCACGAGGTCCTCGGGTCGGGCATCGATCGACGGCCACTGCGGACGCATCGCCTTCGGGGCGCGCGCCGGTGCCGGCAGCGCCGCGACGGTCGTCGCCGACTCCTCGTCGGTGTCCGCGGACTCCTCGGCGGTCGCCGCCGCGGTGGCCGCGAGCGCCTTGAGGTCGGTCGAGCTGTCCAGCCCGCCGGTGAAGTCGGCCAGGATCGGCGCACTCACCGCGGCCGACCGCTGCTCGGGACTGCACAGCGTGAGCAGGTTCGCCGCCATCTCGTCGGTGCTCCAAGTGCGCACACCCGCCGCCTCGACCGCGTCGACCATCCCGTCGTTGTGACCCATCAGCCCGGTGCCGCGAACCCAGCCGATCAGGGCGTGGGCGAGCGTCGTCTTGGAACCCCAGGACTCCTCGGCCGACCAGCGCTGCACGAGCGCGTCGAGCGAGGCCTTGCTCTCGCCGTAGGCACCGTCGCCGCCGAACATGCCGCGGTTCGGCGAACCGGGCAACACGACGTGCACGCGGGCGGCGATGTCGTGATCGGAATGGACGTCGGCGAGACCGCCGATGAGCCGCTCCACCGACCAGAGGAGCACCTTCATCTCCAGCTCGGCGCGACCGCCGGCGTCGGTGAGATCACCGGCGACCCGAGGTGCGGCGAACGGGAACAGCAGCGTCGGCTTCATCGCCGGCTTCACCACTGCCGTTGTGCCACCGAGGTTCTCCGTCTGCTCCCCCGCGAGCCAGCCGACGAGGTCGTCGACATCGGCGTACGACGCCATGTTCGCCGGGGCGATCCACAGCGCGGCACCGGCCCGGGCGTTCTCGCGGTACAGCTTCTTGTAGAAGGCGAGACGGTCGGAGTTCAGGCGCGACGTCG
The DNA here is from genome assembly GCF_001418765.1 of Gordonia sp. HS-NH1. Classification (NCBI taxonomy): domain Bacteria; kingdom Bacillati; phylum Actinomycetota; class Actinomycetes; order Mycobacteriales; family Gordoniaceae; genus Gordonia; species Gordonia sp. HS-NH1. The sequence continues at coordinate 56,386 of NZ_LIYC01000003.1, read as the reverse complement.
TGGCGACCACGGTCGCGCCGCCGGCCAGCAGCCCGGCGACCACGCCGGCGGCGATCGAACCCTTGCTGGCACCGGTCACCACGGCGATCTCGCGGCTGTAGGCACCCTTCTCGGGATTCTCCGCAGCGTGCGCGATCGCGCCGAAGACGCGGCCGTGCACGGCGTTTCCGTTCGCGAGGGCCTTGCCCTGCCACCAGGTGGCGTGGTCGGCGACGGTGTCACCGGCTCCGGCGAACCCGCCGACGATGGTGTCGAAGTCGGCGTCGAGGTCCTGCTCGTCGGTCAGCCAGAGTCGGACGAGATCCTCACGGGCGGTTGCCCACCGGTCGTCGATGAGGACGACCTTGGCCGCGTCGAAGGCCGGCGCCACCGTACGGGCCCAGTCCGACCCGAGTTCGGCGCTGACCAGCTCGGCGAGCTCGGCGTTCGGGTCGGCCGCGGCCTCGGCGAGATCGGCGACCTCGGCGAGTCCGAGCTTGTCCAGCAGGGTGTACGCGGCCGAGGCCAGCGCGCCGGACCGGCCGGTGATCTGCTCGGTGAACTCTCCCAGCGCCGCGGCGTCGACCGTTGCGCCACCACCGGATTCGGCGGCCGGCTTGCCGACCGGGATGCCCTTGACCGCACCCACCGCGGACACGGCCTTGTCGATGAGGGCGTCGAGGGAATCGGTGTTCGTCAGCGGGCCGTCGAGCAGATTGCCCAGCGCCTCGCCGCGGACGGACGCGCCGTCCCTGGTGCCCAGCGCCAGCGCGACGGTGGTGTGCAGACCCCACCCCGGACCCAGCTGCCACACACCCGACACGCGGTCGGTGATGTAGTTCTGGCGCTTACCCAGCGGGCCGAGCACCTTGCGGACCTGGTCGCTGACCGCATCGGTGAGCACCGCACCCAGCGGCCGGTAGCCACGGGCGAGGGTCTCCACGGTCGACGACAGCGCGGTCATGTCGGCTTCGGCGGCACCGTCGATGGCGCCGAGTCCGAGCTCGCCGCCGATGTCGAGGAGCAGCTGGTTACGACGCGACGACACACCGTCGCAGAGCGCCTCGATCGTGTCCGCGGACCCGATCTGGTCGACGCGCATCTTGGTCCACAGCGCGATCACGGACTTCACCGCATCCGACGGCGTGAACGCGATGTCGTCGGGACGCGGGCCGGCGGCGGGTGCCGCCGGTGCCGCGGGAGCAGCAGGCGCGGGCGCCGCCGCGGCGGCCGGAGCCGCGTCCGCCGCCGACGTCTCGGCCGCTGCGGGAACGTCGAGCTCGTCCTCGTCGGGCTCGTGCCCGGCGTCCTTGGCCAGGATCGTGTCGGTGTCGCGCTCGACGTTGAGCACCTCGGTGGTGGCCGCGGCGTAGTCGTCGAGCTTGAGGGTGTTGGTGGCCAGACCCGACAGCGTCGGGGCGCCCTTCAGACCGATCTCGACGAAACGCTGGACCGCCAGCCCGTTCCGCTCGGGACCGCTGAACAGCAGTTCCTGGGTCTCGATCCACCGCACCGGGCTCGCGAACTGCCAGGCGAGCAGCTCGATCAGGATCACGCGGGCGAGTTCGCTCGGAGTCGCCTCCCAGGCATCCCAGTCGGCGAGGACCTCGTTCAGCGGATCCGACGGCACGAGTGCCGCGATCTCCTCGACGAAGTCGCGCCCGAGGTTGAACAGGCGCGGCACCAGGTTCGGGATGTAGCGGCCGACCAGGATGTCGATGTCGATGTCGGCCGGGAGCAGCTCGGCGAGCTTGCCGCGGAACTCCGGCACGCCGGCGCGCAGCACGCTGGAGTGGAACGGGACGTCGATACCGGGGATCAGGATGAAGGCGCGCTTGCCGCCGAACTCCGCGCGGCGGCGGTCGATCTCGGCTTCGAGGAGTTCGAGGCCACGAACCGTGCCGGCGATCGCGTACTGCGAGCCGAGCAGGTTGAGGTTGACGACCTCGAGGAACTCCCCGGCCTGCTCGCCGACGCCGGACACGAAACCGGTGACCTCGGCGTCGGCCAGACCGAACTGGCTCGGCCGGATGGCCGCCATCCGGTAGTCGCTGCGCCCCTTCTCATCTCGCGGGACGAGGTGGTGCATTGCCTCGCCGCGCTGGAACACGACTTCGAGGACGGCCTCGAGCGGGAGGACGCCGGCGCACGCGGCGAGCGCGTTGTACTCACCGACCGAGTGACCACAGGTGATGGCGCCCTCGACGAAGCCGCCGGACTCCTTGAGTTCGGCGATCTGCGCGACGCCCAGCGTGGCCATTGCCACCTGGGTGAACTGCGTCAGGTAGAGCACGCCGTCCGGGTGGTTGTAGGTGGTCCCGTTGGCGACGAGGGTGGTCGGGTTGTCGCGGACGACGGCCAGGATCGAGAAGCCCAGTGCCGCACGGGTGTGCTTGTCGGCGCGGTCCCAGATCTTGCGCGCGGCCTTCGACCGCGAACGTGCGTCGAGTCCCATGCCCTTGCTCTGGATGCCCTGGCCGGGGAAGGCGTAGACGGTCCGCGGCGCGGCGAGGAGGCCGGTCGCGCTCATCACCAGGTTGTCGCCGACCTTGGCGCTCACCTCGACGACCTCGCGGCCGTTGTCGAGGCCCACGCGGTCGACGCGCACGGTGATGCGATCCCCGAGCCGGACCATGCCGAGATAGCGGGCGGTCCAGCCGATCAGCGGACGAGGCGACAGCGTCGGGTTCTTGGCGTCGGTCGCGGTGACGACCTGCTGGGCGGCCGCGGACAGCCACATCCCGTGCACGATCGGGTCACCGAGCCCGGCGAGCTTCGCCGCGGCCGTGTCGGTGTGGATGGGGTTGCGGTCACCGGACACGACGGCGAATCCGTTCATCCGGTTCGGCGCGGTGATGGTGGCGGTCCGGATCAGCTTGCGGGTGGCAGGCTGCTCGGCGACGGGCGCACCGCCGGCCCGGGCCGGGTCGGTGAGCTCGGCCGCGCCCAGGCGTCCACGGATCGCGAAGCGTTCGTCGAGCGTCGCTATCGGGCCGGACGGCCCGGCGATCTGCACCGAGACCTCCACGACCCGACCCACCTCGGCGTCACGGACTGCGCCGGCGCGCGCGGTGACGGTGAGTTCGGCTGCGGTGGAGGGAATTTCACCGGTCAGTGCGATCGCGTGGTCGAGGTGGACCAGGTCGAGCAGACCCTCGACGACCGGGTCACCGGCATCGGTCCGCGCGGCGCCGATGACGCTGAACACGCTCGGCCAGCAGGCGCCGACGAGCGTGTCGGGCACCGCGAAACCGAACGGGGCGGTCGGGGTCGTCGGACGCAGGTGCGGCGGCAGCGAGAAACCGGTCACCGCGGCGTGGTCGGCGACCGAATCGGGCTGCCAGGAGACAGTCGTGACCGACGCACCGTCGTTCACCTCGGCCAGGCTTCCGCCGGCGGCCACGGTGAGGATCTCGCGCATCGCGTCCGAGGCGTCGGCGAGGCCGACCAGCGGCGAACCACCGTCGCGCAGGCTCTCACCGGCCAGCAGCGGGATGCGCACGGAGGCGCCCGAGATGGGGACGACGAGGTCGAAACGGGCGGCGTCGGAATCGGAATCGGCGGCGACCTGCTCGAGGAACGCTCCGCTGACGGCGTGCTCGGCCCGCTCGGGTCCGACCACGGTCCAGGCGTCGCGATCGCCGAGCAGCGCGATCGGGCTCGCCACGATCCGGCCCGCCCAGCTCACGTCGTCGGACTCCAGCACCGCGGTCAGCACACCGGCTTCCTCGGCCAATCCGGCGCGGTGCCGGGAGGCGACGGCAGACGGGCGCTCCCCCGCGGCCTGCAGGTCGGCCGCGACCTGCGCCTCGAAGCGGTCGAGCAGCTCGCCCACGGGCTCGTCGACACGGGTTATGCCCGCGACGGCGACCGGCCCGGGGATGACGCACACGGCGTCGGCGCCGTAGCGCGGGTCGTGCGCCTGCCACAGGGAGTCACTACGCCACCAGCGGCGCACGTCCTTGTCGATGACCGGCACGAAGTTGACGGGCTTGCCGGGGGTACGGCAGAGCTCGAGGAAGAACGCGACGTCGGCGGGATGCAGGACGTCGGTGTCGATCTCGGGGTACACGCTGCCGAGCGCGTCGATCGCGGCATGCGGATCGGCGGCAGCGGCGACCTCGGCGAACATCGTCGGGATGGGCCCGGAGTCCTGGGGATGCATGCGCGCCTCGGTGCGCTGCAGCATCTCCACGAAGCGTTGCTGCCAGGTGATGTCGGCCCACGGGACCTGCTCACCGCGGGCGTCGCCGACGGCCAGTGCCGCGTACCGGTCGAGCCACTCGCGGTAGGTCATGGCCGCGACGTCGCCGAAGTACGGCTTCGCGGTGTCGGCCATCGCGGCGATGATCTCGTCGCGGCGGGCCGACACGGCTTCGGCGTCACCGGCGACCTCGTCCAGCAACCGGCCGCAGCGCGACGCGGTGTTGTCGACCTCGTGGATGTCGGCGCCGAGCTGGGAACGGCCCGAGGCCATTCCGGCGGTGGCGTGACCGGCACCGATCCACTCGTCGATACCGACGGTGTCGACGAGGAGTTGCTTGACCTCGGGGGTGGTCGTCGCCTCCTTTGCCGCCATCGCCGCGGTGCCGATGAGGATGCCGTCCAGCGGCATGGCCGGGTAGCCGTGGGCGGCCGCCCAGGTGCCGGTGAGGTATTCACTGGCGCGTTCGGGTGTCCCGATGCCGCCGCCGACGCAGATCACGACGTTGGGGCGGGCGCGGAGCTCACCGTAGGTCGCGATCAGCAGGTCGTCGAGGTCCTCCCACGAGTGGTGGCCACCGGCGCGGCCGCCCTCGATCTGGACGATGATCGGGTGGTGCGGCACTTCGGCCGCGATGCGCACCACGGACCGGATCTGCTCGACGGTGCCGGGCTTGAAGGCGACGAAACGCAGTCCGGCCTCGACGAACTCGTCGACGAGCGCGACGGCGTCCTCGAGCTCGGGGATACCGGCGGAGACGATCACGCCGTCGAGCGGGGCGCCCTGCGCACGCGCCTTCTGCACGATGCGCTTGCCGCCGAGCTGCAGCTTCCACAGATACGGGTCGAGGAACAGCGCGTTGAACTGCGCCTCGCGGCCCGGCTCGAGCAGGTCGGTGAGGGTCGCGATGTTGCGCGCGAAGATCTCCTCGGTGACCTGACCACCGCCGGCCAGCTCCGCCCAGTGCCCGGCGTTGGCCGCGGCGGCGACGATGGCCGGGTCGACTGTCGTCGGCGTCATGCCGGCGAGCAGCATCGGCGAACGACCCGTGAGGCGGGTGAAGGAGGTCTCGACGACGGTGCGGCCGTCGGGCAGCTCGACGAGGGTCGGTGCGAACTGCGACCACGGGGTGGCGACCTCGGGGACGCCGCCCGGGCTGAAGAGGTTGCGCTGTCCGACGCGCAGGGCCGCCGGAACCAGTCCGACGCCCTGCCCGCGGACGAGCGATGCGGTCAGACGGGTGGCGATGTCCCCGGGACCGAAGTCCAGGACCCACTTGGCGCCGCCGGCGACGATCTCGTCGACCGACGCGACCCAGTCGACGTGGCCGACGAGGATGTCATGGGCGTGACGGGTGGCGAGGTCCCGGTCGATGCCGCAGCGATCGGCCCACTGGCCGACCAGCTCGACGGCCTCGGCCATCGCGGGGTGGTGGAACGCGACCGACACCTGCAGCTGGTCGAACTTCGGCGCGAACGGTGCCCCACCGGTGACCCTGCGCTTGCGCTCGTCGGCCTCGGTCGCGGCGATCCGCTCGCAGAGGGCGGCGAACGCGGCGAGGTGCCGCGGCGCGCCGGACAGCACGACCGCGGTGCGGCTGTTCTTGATGGCGACGACCGGCGCGGTCGCCAGATCGTCTTCGTGCAGACCGTCCCGGTACCGGGCCAGGATCTCGTCGACGCGAGCCGGGCTGATGTTGGCCAGGGCGAGCATCGGGGTGCCGTCGGTGGTCACGCCCAGACCGCGGCGACGCGCGATCAGCGAGCCGGCGGCACCGATGAGGTGCGCCACGGCCAGCAGCAGACCCTGACCGGACTCGGCGATCCGGCCCTCGGCGCCGACCGCGTCGGTGGCCAGCGACCCCTGGGAATGCCCGACCACGGCATTCGGCGGGAGCACGGCGGTGTCCAGACCCTGCTTGCGGAGCGCCTCCACGGCGGCGAGCTGGGTGAGCAGCACACCCGGGCCGGAGAGGGTGAAGTCGGCGAGAGCGGCCTCGGCGGGGACGTCGTCTCCCGCGTCGTGCGCGTGGACCCAGGTGAGCGGGTGGAACCCGGACACGCGTGCCACGACGAGCTCGTCGGCGACCGGCTCGACCAGACGCTCGGCGGCGTCGACGATCGTGGCGACACGGTGCTCGAGGTCGGCGTCGACGACCAGCTCGGTCAGCGTGGGCAGCCACGCGCCGCCCTGCCCGCCGAAGCTGATCGCATAGGGCTCGCCCTGCGTGAGCCGCTCGATGAGCGTGGTGGTGGGGCGTTCTGCGTTGGCGGCGCCCTGCGAGCCGGAGCGGAACTGGTCGACTGTCACGGATACTCCTCTGTGGTGGTCGGTCTCAGAGTGTGGATTTGCGGAGTGTGTAGGTGCGGTAGATGTCGGGGGTGTTGTGCAGTTGGTGTGGATCTCGCGTCGGTCACGAGAAACGCTGTCAGCACCCGGTTTTCGTGCGCTGCCGTGAAAGGACTCGTCGACGGCGCGCGCACGACCGGCCGCCATGGCGACACTGCCGGGCCGAGCTAGCTGGTACAACAAATGAACACGCCTGCTGCACAACAGCATTGACGACAACCGACTCGTCGGGAGCCGGCGTCGGCGTGAACGTGACTCCTATGATGACACACGAAAGTGAGGGAACCCTCATGTTTGGCGGTGACCTGTCGGTATACCGGCCAGTAACCGCGCCGGTAACTTAGGGGACCATGTCAACCGGCATGGGAAGGGTCCGAAAAGCGCCAGGCCAGGCTACATACCCGGCGGTATGCCGATGGCCGAGTCTTCGCTCGGTCAACCGTTATGGAAACGTTATGTGATGTGAAGCACCCGCCGCGCGTCGTGACCCGACGTGATCGGACAGCGAGTGACCTAGAGTCGGCCGCATGAGCAGTTGCATCTTCTGCGCCATCGTCGCGGGCACATCCCCGGGGCGCATCGTCTACTCCGACGACGACGTGGTCGGCTTTCTCGACATCCGGCCCATCACCCGCGGACACACCCTTCTCGTACCCCGCGTCCACTCCGCCGGCCTCGACGACCTGGACCCGACGATCGGTGCCGCGCTCTTCCGCGCCGGCCAGCGACTGGCGACCGCCATGAAGACCGGGCCGATGTCGGCCGACGGTGTGAACCTGGCGGTGAACGACGGCCGAGCAGCCTTCCAGACCGTATTCCACACCCATCTGCACGTCGTGCCCCGGCACGACGGCGACAAGCTCAGCTTCGCCAAGGGCTTCCTCGTCCGCCGCGACTCCGACCCCGACGAGACCGCCGCCCTGGTCCGCGCCTGCATCGAGTCCGCCGGATGACCTTCGCCGGGCCGCCCGGCGCGGACTCCGGTACACCGATCCCGGCCGCGGTCACCGACCTCGTGCGCCACGCGGAGTGGATCACGGTGTTCAGCGGCGCGGGCATGTCGGCCGAGAGCGGCATCGCGACCTTCCGGGACGTCCAGACCGGGTTGTGGGAGAAGTTCGACCCGGCCGAACTCGCCACCCCCGAGGCGTGGGCACGTGACCCGGCACTGGTCTGGGGATGGTACCGCTGGCGCGCCCGCGAAGTGCTTGCCGCGCAACCCAATGCCGGCCACCTCGCACTCGCCGAACTCGCCGCCTCACGCACCGTCATGGTCGTGACGCAGAATGTCGACGACCTCCACGAACGGGCCGGTAGCGACGTCGTCAGCCATCTGCACGGCAGTTTGTTCGCCCCCAGGTGTTCGGTCTGCGGGACCCCTTACGACGGACCCGGTGCGCGCCCCGATCCTGCCGACGACCAGCCCGGCGCGGCGTCGGACGACCCCCGTGTGGTCCCGCCCACCTGCCCGCGCTGCGGTGGGGCCGTGCGGCCCGGCATCGTCTGGTTCGGCGAAGCACTGCCCGAATCGGACTGGCAGCGTGCGGATCAGGCGTTTCGCGCATCGGAGGTGGTGCTCGTGGTGGGTACCAGCGGGATCGTGTACCCGGCGGCGGCTTTGCCCGAACGAGCGGTTCGCGCGGGCATCCCGGTCATCGAGTTCAACCCCGCGCCGTCCGCTCTCTCCGACGTCGTGACCCACAGCCTGCGGATGCCGGCCGCGGTCGGCCTGCCCGCGCTGCTCAGATCACTCGGCTGACCGACGGCGTCGGCGGGCCCGGCGGCAGAGGTGCGTCACTCCCCCGCGGTGAGGTCGATCGGTTGCCACCTGACGGCGTCCCGCACCGCGCTGTCCTGATTCTGCACCGCCACGAGCGAACCCGGCTTGCATCCGCGCTCGTCGAGGACGGTCGCGACGTGATCCAGGACGCGATCGGGATCGAGTTCGAACTCCGACTCCCGCACTCGCACGAATTGCCAACCACAGCGGCGCAATTCACGCTCACGCTCCAGATCCGACCGTGCCTGCTGCCCGGTCCCGGCGAACTCGTCGGCATCGCATTCGACGGCCATGCGCGCGTCGGCCCCCAACACGACCAGATCGACGACCCGGTTGTTGACCGTGACCTTCGGGCTCACGTGATAGCCGAGTGCCGTCAGACGGTTGAACACCCGCTGCTCGAGGAGGTTGTCGAACGGGGGCACGCGGCGATCGTCGGGGACGTCACTGGGCATCGCCCCGATCGAGGGTCCCTCGTTGGCCGTGACATAGGACAGCATCGAGTAACGAAGATCGTTGGGCCGCAACTCGTCGAGACCGATCGAGTGGAACAGCCACAGCTGGTCCATGGCACGCGTCGCCGCGACGTTGACTCGGCGTTGGGACTCCGCCCGGCTCAGCGCCGAGATCGCGCCGGCGTCCGAGACGACCATCGACAGGAAGACCACGCGTCGCTCGTCGCCCTGGAAGTCCGGCGGGGACCCGACCCGGATACGCCGCGAACGCCAGGTGTCGGAGTCGATCTCGGCGCGTAGCGCCTTCTCGATCGCCTCGACCTGCTTGACGCCCTGCAACGCGATCACGCCGAAGTCCAGTCCGTCGTAGGCCGGATCGGCCAGACAACCTCGTAAGGCCTCCACGATCGCGGCCACCTCGGCGTCGTTGGTGACACCGTTGCCGGTTCCCGTCGCGGTCCCCTCGACCGCGACCGCCCGCAGCGGTTCGAGCCGGTCGGAACCGTACTGGCGCACCGGGATCAGCGGCGCGGAGCCGTAGAACTGGCGCGACGAGAACTCGATGATCTCCGGCATGGACCGGAAATGCTCGCGCAGACCGACGACGTTGCCGAATCGGCTGCGCAGCAACGAGAACAGACTCGACCGGGGCGTCAGCCCGTCGCGGAGGTAGGTCGGCAGATCGGGCAGCGCGGCATCGAGCTCGGCGAACGCCGAATCGAGTGTGGTGCCGCCCAGACCGGCGGGCGCGCACTGCTTGTCGTCGCCGACCACGATCACCCGCGGCGCCAGCCAGAGGAGGAAGGCACTCGTGATGTCGGCCTGCGACGCCTCGTCGACGATGACCACATCGAAGGAGTTGCGGCGCGGCGGCAGCGTCTCGGCCACCTGACTGATCGACATGATCCAGGCGGGGACGGCGTTCTGCGCCTCCACCATGGCCTCGCGCGCCGCGCGCCGGAAGCGATTGGCGTGCTTGCCTGATCCCTTGCCCAGGTTGATCATGTGGTCGCGATAGGACTGAACGGCCTGCAGCTCGCCGGCGGTGGTGCGCGCCAGCAACTCCCGGATGGCACGCGCGGACGCGAGACGGGTGGTCAGGGACGCGATGTCGACCTCGATCGCGTCGAGCGAGGACTGCAACCGGTCCTCGGCGAACGGATCACTACGGTCCTGTGCCCACGTGTGGGCGAACCGCCATGCCCACGCCGCACCCATGTCCCGAGCGCGCTCGATCCAGATCGGATCCCGCGCGCTCGCCCACATGGTCTTCGCGAGTTCGGGTGCGCGGCTGCGCAGTCGGAGTCCGAGCAACTCGAGGGCGTTCTGCTGCTCGGCCTCGGCCGCGGCGGCCGCGAACGCGCGGCGCGCGTCCCGGATCGCGGACGGGTCGGCCGTGCCGAGTGCCGAGACCAGCGCGTCCCCCTCCGGAGACGGCCCCTTCTCGAGTTCGGTCGTCAGTCCGTACACATGGTCGGCGAGCTCCTGCTCGGCGAGGACCGCGTCGTTGGCAGCGGCGACCGATCGCGCCTGATGAGCGACCTCGGCCACCTCGGCGACGGTGCGCGGCCTCGGCCCGCCAGGACTGACCGCCTCGAGTTCCCGCACCAGGTGTTCGCGCCCGGTGAGCAGCCGCGAGATCCATGTCAGCTGGGTGTCGAGGCGGACGAGGTGGTCGAGCTGTGCCGACCGCGAGCCCGAGGCGTCGACCGGGACGTGCAGGTCCGCGAGGATGCGATGCACCTGGTGGGTCGCGTCGACGACGGTGAGGTGATCGGCGACCCGGCGGAGCGTCGCCTCGTCCCGGGGCGGGCGACCTTCCACCGTGGCCCGGACCGGCGCGTCTTCCAGTGCGCGCTGCTGGGGTGAACGACGCAACCGTCCCCGCCACTGTCCGCCGTCGCGCAGGTAGTCGGCAGCGGCGTCGAACAGTGCGGCGTCCCCGGGCCGGTTCCCGTCGACGACGACGGTGTGCGCACCCAGGTCACGATCCCGGCGAGCCGCCTCGGCGATGACCGGCGACAACGTCGTCACACGCGACCACAGATGTGCGGCTCTCCCGGCGAGCAGCCGGTCAGCCATGTCGATGATCGGATCCGGGTACGAGGCCACCTCGCCGGAGGCCACCGCCAGGTCATCGCAGATGTCCTTGATCCGGACCAGCCGGGCGCTGTCGACCCCGTCGAGCACGGACATCAGTGTCCCGGCACCGGCCATCGGCTCGCGGGGCCGGGCGGCGATCCGATCGCAGATCGCGTCCATCTCCCCCGGCTCGGGCAAGTGGTCTTTCAGGTCGACGAAGCGCTGCGTGAGACGTGAATCGGAGCCCCCGGTGCTCGCGAGCAACTCCGCCAGCCGGACGAACTCGGCCGAGTCCAGCGGCGGAACGGCGCCGTGGACCGGACCCGGCAGCCAGTCGAACGCGGCGGCGTCGGCCCGTACCCGTCGGACGATCTGCGCCGGAGAGCCGCGGTAGTCCCCCGCGACCCATTCGTGGATCTCGGTCTCGTCCGCACGCAGGTCCCACAGTTCGCGCAGAGTCTGATCTCGTTGCCGCAGAGCGTGATCCCGGCGTGCAGCCAGGTCTGCTATCTCGGCGTCCGCGACGCCCGGGGTGAATGACGCCTTGCGTTCGGCGAGCTCGGTCACCGCGTCGACAATGCCCTCGGAACTGTCCTGGGAGACATCGGCGATCGACACCGTGAGTGCCCGCAGCGCGGGCGGCAGCATGTCCCGGAGCACGTGGAGCGCGTGAGCCTTCTCGCTCACCACCAGGACGCGCTGACCTTTCGCCAGCAGCGCCGACATCACGTTGGCGATGGTGTGTGTCTTACCGGTGCCGGGCGGACCCTCGACCACCACGCCGCTGTCGGCGCCGAGCCGGGCGAGCACGTCGCGCTGTTCGACGTTGGACGGCAGCGGGAACAGCGCATCGGCGACCAGCTCCGCGGGCTCGAGAACGCCGGGCGCCCGAAGTGCGGCGAGTCGGTCGGCGGCCTCGATCGGCCGGACGAGCTGCGCCAGTCCGACCGGCACCTCCGAGCTCTCGTCCCGTAGGTCGGCGATGATGGCATCGTAGAAGGCGAGCGAGCTCTCCACCCCTCGGCGGCGCAGGACAACAGCCGGCCGGGCCTCGACCTCGAGGCTCACCCGTGCCGTGTCGACATCGATCGCCTCGCGCCACTCGGCCACCAGCTCGGTGGTCTTCGGAGACAGCACAGAGGTCTGCGCGGACAACTTGCCGCGGATCTTGACCGCTCCCGCGAGATCGAGTCCGTCCACCGCGGCCAGGAGATGCGTGTCGTGCACGGCCGGCGACGAACCCGCGCCGAGGGACAGCCGGATCGTGTCGTCCTCGTCGCGATCGACGACGAGCGCCTGGGTGAGAAGGTGCTCCCGGACGATCGGCGCGGCGTCGTCGTCCGCGGCATCTCGTACCGTGACCAGCGCTGAGGCGACGACGAGCTCGAGCTCCTCGGGATTGTCGACAAGCGCGTCGACGAGGGCGCCGAGCCGGGAAGATGCAGCATCCGGTGACCCGGCGTCGGCCGCCTCGTGCTCGAGCTCCACCACCACCTGGCCTGGAAGGGCATTCGAGCGCACGGGCACCGATGTGGACGGACCGACCCAGACGTGACCGGGATGGCCGGTGATGTCGTGGACGTCACCGGAGCGGGACCGGACGAGGTCGGCCAGAAACGTCATCAGCCGGGTGACCTGATCGCGCAGCATCTCGCGAGCGTCATCCTGCATACCGATGTGTTCCTCTCGTGGCCGGCGACTCCTACGCTACAAGACGCTGGTCAGAGGAACCCGCGCAGTCGCGCGGGACGGCGTCGGATCACCAACCGGCGTCTCAGCCGTTGGTGCGGGAACGCAGCGCGCGGTAGCCGCCATCGACGTAGCGCACGTTGGTGTAGCCGCACTCGGCGATCTGCTCGGCGATCCGCGGGGCCTCCGATCGGACCGACACCACGGCGATCTCGGTGTCGCGGTCACGGATGACCGGAAAGGTGCCCGAGGGTGTGGGGGCGAACCGCGTCGGCACCTCGGTGGGATCGACCACGAGGGCACCCGGCAGGCTGCCCTGATGCCGCATCACCTGCGGACGTGCATCCACGACGACCGCGTTCCCCTCGCGGCTGTGACTCATTGCCTCTGCTGCTGAAATCGCATTCACCACTGACACCGGTGACTCACCAATCCTGTTGCTAGAAATATCCGTGTCTCATCACGCTCGCGTCGACCACCGCGTGATGATCCGCGCTTGGATGACCCCCGCTGACCAGGTTACGGAACGATCTCGAATTGACAAGTTTTCTCACGCAGCTCTCAGAACTGCGCAATTGTGCGCATCTTCTGGTAGATGGGCGCCGACGGCTCAGGAATGACGACCGCGGCCGGCCACGCGCGGCGACGGACGCTTGCCCCAGCTGTCACCGCGACGACCGTCTCGTCCGCCTCCATGACCTCCGGCGCCGCGCTTCGCGCCACCACGTGTGCGCGGCGACCCCATGTCCTTGCGGATGTCGATCGGATTCTTGCCGATCTTCGTGTGCCGCAGATTGGACAGGGTCTCGTTGTCGAGGTCGTCGGGCAGTTCGACGAGGCTGAAGTCGTCGCGGATGCTGATGTTGCCGAAGTCGGCGCGGGTCAGGCCGCCCTCGTTGGCGATGGCACCGACGATCGCGCCGGGCGAGACCTTGTGTTTGCGGCCGACGGCGATCCGGTACGTCGCGAAGCTCGCGCCGGGGCGCCGCGGAGCACGCTCACGCTCCGGGCGCTTCTCGGACTGCGGCGGGTCCGGGGTCATCAGGAACCCGCCGTCCCGCGTCTCGAGTGCCAGCGCTGCGGCGATGTCGGCCATCGTGACATCGTTGTCCCGCGCGTAGTTCTCGATCAGCCCGCGGAACAGGTCGAGGTTCTCCGACGACAGGTTCTGCGTGATGGAGTCGGCGAACTTCGCCACCCGCTGGGCGTTGACGTCGTCGACACTGGGCAGGCCGATCTCGGTGAGCGTCTGCCGGGTGGCGCGTTCGATCGCGCGGAGCAGGTGACGTTCGCGCGGCGAGACGAACAGCAGCGCATTGCCCGACCGGCCGGCACGCCCGGTGCGGCCGATGCGGTGCACATACGACTCGGTGTCGTGCGGGATGTCGTAGTTGACGACGTGCGAGATGCGGTCCACGTCGAGTCCGCGCGCGGCGACGTCGGTCGCGACGAGGATGTCGATCGAACCGTTCTTGAGCTGGTTGATCGTTCGTTCGCGCTGCGCCTGGGCGAGATCGCCGTTGATGGCGACCGCGGAGAATCCGCGGGAACGCAGCTTCTCGGCCAGCTCCTCGGTCGCCTGCTTGGTGCGCACGAACACGATCATGGCGTCGAAGGTCTCGACTTCGAGGAACCGCGTCAGTGCGTCCAGCTTGCGCTGGTGGGAGACCTGCAGATAGCGCTGGGTGATGTTCTGCGCGGTCGCGGTCTTCGACTTGACCGTGATCTCCTGCGGAGAGTTCAGGTACTTCTGCGCGAGACGGCGGATGGCACTGGGCATGGTCGCCGAGAACAGCGCGACCTGCTTGGTGTCCGGGGTCTCGGCCAGGATGCGCTCGACGTCCTCGGCGAAGCCCATCGTCAGCATCTCGTCGGCCTCGTCGAGGACGAGGAACTCGAGTCCCGAGATGTCGAGGGTCTTGCGGTCGAGGTGATCGATGACGCGCCCAGGGGTGCCGACGATGACCTGCGCGCCACGACGCAGACCGGCGAGCTGGACGCCGTAGGACTGCCCGCCGTAGATCGGCAGGACCTTCACCTCGGGCATGTGCGCCGAGTAGCGGCCGAAGGCCTCGGAGACCTGCAGGGCCAGTTCTCGGGTCGGCGCCAGGATCAGGGCCTGCGGCGTCCGCGCCGAGGTGTCCAGCCGGGACAGGATGGGGATGGCGAAGGCCGCGGTCTTACCGGTGCCGGTCTGCGCCAGGCCCACCACGTCGCGCCCCGACAGGAGGGTCGGGATGGTGGCCGCCTGGATCGGCGACGGCGTCTCGTAGCCGACATCGGTGACAGCGGCGCGGACCCGCGGATCGATTTCGAGGTCGTCGAACGAGCCGACAGAGGGGTCGGCCGGGGCGTCGTGCTCGCCGTGATCGGAAGTACTCATGCGGCGGAAGTCTCATTCATCGCCCTCAACTGTAGTGGCCCTCCACCAGAAAGTCGGCATCGTGCCCGTGCGAGGTCGCATCGGCCCCGTGAGCAGGGCATGAACCACGATTGTCGACCGGTGTGATGCATCCCACGAATACTGGTACTGTCAGTGCCACTCATCCGGCCATCGGCCCCGGTCACACGCATACCGATGTCCGGAATGTCCATTTGTTCTCCCGTCTCAGGAGTGCCATGCAGCAGCAGTACGCCACCCCGTCCGATCTCACGATCGACGACAAGGCGACGACCGTCGACACGATCCTGCGCTACCGCGCGGAGCGCCCAACGATGCCGCTCTTCCGCAAGCGCTCGCACAACCAATGGGTCAACGTCACCGCCAAGCACTTCACCGACGAGGTGGACGCGGTCGCCAAGGGTCTCATCGCCTCGGGCGTGCAGCCCGGGGACCGCGTCGCGATCCTCTGCTCCACCCGCTACGAGTGGACCGTCCTGGACTACGCGATCTGGCGCGCCGGAGCGTGCACCGTCGCGATCTACGAGACCTCCGCGCCCGACCAGGTCCAGTGGATCCTCGAGGACTCCGGCGCCACGTTGCTGTTCGTCGAGAACCATGAGCACTACACCCGCCACCTCCGGGTCATCGACGAGACGGCGACCCTCAAGGAAACCCTGGTCATCGACGAGCACGCGCTCCCCACGGTCACCAAGCGCGGCGCGAAGATCGCCGATGCCGACCTCGACCAGCGTCATGCGAACGCGTTGTCGTCCGATGCCGCCACGCTGATCTACACCTCGGGCACCACCGGACGTCCGAAAGGTGTGCTCCTGACCCACGCGAACTTCCTGGCCGAGACCGCCGCGACCCGCGACGCGGTCGGCGCCGGCATGCGCGAGGGCAAGTCGACGCTGCTCTTCCTGCCGCTGGCACACGTCTTCGCCCGCGTCGTCGCGGTCGGTTGTGTGGAGAACGGCGTGGTCCTCGGACACACCAATGATCTGACGAACCTCGTGGCCGACCTCGGCGTGTTCAAGCCGAACTACGTGCTGTCGGTGCCCCGCGTGTTCGAGAAGGTGTACAACTCCGCCAAGCAGAAGGCCTACGACGGCGGCAAGGGGTCGATCTTCGACAAGGCCACCGACACGGCGATCGAATACAGCAAGGCGATCGAGGCCGGCAAGGTCGGACTCGGCCTGAAGCTCCGCCACGCAGTCTTCGACAAGCTCGTCTACGGCAAGCTGCGCGACGCCCTGGGTGGCCAGTGCGAGGGCGCGATCTCCGGTGGCGCCCCGCTCGGTGCGCGCCTCGGTCACTTCTTCCGCGGCGTGGGCATCCCGGTGTACGAGGGCTACGGACTGTCGGAGACCACGGCTGCGGTGACCGCCAACAACGAGGACAACCAGAAGGTCGGCTCGGTCGGCCGACCGATCCCGGGCGTCACCGTCGCCATCGCCGAGGACGGCGAGGTCCTGCTCAAGGGACCGGTCGTGTTCGGCGGGTACTGGAAGAACCAGGCCGCCACCGACGACGCCATCCGCGACGGCTGGTTCCACACCGGAGACATCGGCACGCTCGACGACGGATACCTGTTCATCACCGGCCGCAAGAAGGAACTCATCGTCACCGCCGGCGGCAAGAACGTCTCCCCGGCCCAGCTCGAGGACACCATCCGGGCGCACCCGCTGGTGAGCCAGTGCCTCGTCGTCGGCGACAACAAGCCGTTCATCGCGGCGCTCATCACCATCGATGCCGAGGCCGTGCCCGGCTGGCTGGACCGTCACGGGCTGCCCGCCGACACCCCGATCTCGGACCTGGTCGAGAACGCCGACCTCAAGGCGGAGATCGACGCCGCGGTGAAGGAGGCGAACACCAAGGTCTCCAACGCCGAGGCGATCAAGAAGTTCTCCATCCTCGACACCGACTTCACCATCGACACCGGTGAGCTCACCCCGACGATGAAGCTCAAGCGCAACGTGATCCACGACGCGCACAAGGAAGCGATCGCCGACCTCTACACCTGAGCAGAACTCATCACGACTCGCCGCGGCCCGGGATGCCCCCGGGCCGCGGTGCTGTCTATCGTGCAAGTCAATGAAACGAGACCTGGCCATCGACGCCACCCGTGGGGTGGCGATCTGGAGCATGATCACTGCGCATTTCGCGCATGAATCGACGCTGGCCACTCCGACTCACGCCTATCCCTACGTCGACGGCATGTCCGCGTTCGTGATGCTGTCGGGAATCGTCCTCGGCCTCGTCTACCAACGGTGGGTCACGCGTCACGGCCTCGCCTTCGCCTACAAGCGACTGGCCAAGCGGATCATCGTGCTCTATCTGTGCCAGCTGGCCATCGCGCTCGTCGCGGTCGCGGCCGCCCTGGCCGGCCACCGCTGGCTGACGCTCCTGCTGCCGGTCGACGGCTGGGGCGACGGCATCTGGCTCGCGCTGACGATGCAGTACCTGCCGAGCGGCGGCAACATCCTGCTGCTCTACATGGTTCTGCTGATCTCCGCGTTCGGACTCTTTCCGCTGTTGCGCCGGGGCTGGTGGGTCTGGGTTCTCGGCGCCTCGCTGGGTCTCTACGTGTTCTCGCTGATCTACTCCCCCGGGTGGTTCTACCTGAGCGCCTATCAGGCCGCCCCGCACATCCAGAACGTCGCCGGCTGGCAGATCATGTTCGTCCCCGCCCTGGTCATCGGCTGGAACTGGTCGCGCTGGCGGGTGCCGGAGTTCGTCGACCGGTGGCTCGTCGCGATCGTCGCCGTCGCCCTCGCGGTGGCGTTGTTCTTCCACTTCGGCATCGACTACGGCCCCTGGGCGCACCTCGAGCCGTACGTCGCCGACAAACTCGACTTCCGTCCGGCCCGGGCGATCGGCGCGTATCTCGCGATCCCGGCCGTCTACGGGCTCTTCCGGCTACTACTCAAGTGGTGGCATCACGACTGGCTGCGTCCACTCGTCATGACCGGGACCCGCAGCCTCGACTCCTATGTCATCCAGGCGATCGCGCTCGTCGTGGTCCCCATCCACATCGCGCACCGCCCGTGGGACACGGTCACGATGGACGCCGTCGCGCTGCTGGTGTTCGCCACCTGCTGGGGCTGGGCCGAGTTCCGCTACTTCGCCCACGTCGACAAACTGCACAAGCTCCCGGTTCGGGCGGTTCGCCTGATACGTCCGCACCGACCCGAGATCACCCCGGGACCCGGGCCCGGCGTACCCACCCCGGAGACGTCGGACGCCGGCCGGGGAGCCGGACCGCTCGTCGACGACCAATCGGAGGCGGACCGGACCGGCCCGAGTCGAACCGGGGCACGTACCGAGGAACCGATGGGAGTTCATCCGTGACGGGTGAGATGACACGCAGTGTGCATGCCGGGAACGACTCGTCGGGCCCGTCGGTGCGGACTCCCATCACGATGGCGAACTCGTATCACCTGCCGCCCGAACCCGAGACGATGAGCTGGTCGGGCACCGAGCAGCTGTTCTACACGCGCAACACCGGCGCCAACCAGGTTGCGTTGCAGGACAAGCTGGCCGCACTCGAAGAAGCCGACGACGCCGTCGTCCTCGCCTCGGGGGTGGCCGCCCTCCACGCCGTGTTCTTCACCTTCCTGTCCGCGGGTGACCACGTCGTCGTATCCGACACGACGTACGAGGCCACCTGGAAACTGTGGTCGGATCTGCTGCCGCGGAAGTACGGGATCGAGGCCACCTTCGTCGATGTCGGGGATCTCGACGCGACCCGCGCCGCCCTGCGCCCCGGAACCCGCATGCTGATCGCCGAGACGATCGCCAACCCGACGACCAAGGTCGCCGACATCGGCGCTCTCGCGCAGATCGCCTCCGACGCCGGCGCGCTGCTGCTCGTCGATTCGACCTTCACCCCACCCGTGCTGTACCGCCCGCTCGCCGACGGCGCCGACCTGGTCGTGCACTCGCTGACCAAGTACATCAACGGCCACGGCGACGCGATGGGTGGTGCCGTGCTCGGCCGGCCGGAACTGATCTCACAGATCCGGGAGCAGGCGATGGTCGACGTCGGCGGCGTGATCTCGCCCTTCAATGCGTGGTTGATCGCGCGCGGCGCGATCACCCTGCCGCTGCGGTTCGCTCAGCACCAACGCAACGCCGAGCGGGTGGCCGCCTTCCTCGACGAGGACCCGCGTGTCGCCTATGTGCGCTACCCGGGACTGGCGTCGCACCCCGAACACGACCTCGCGGCACGACAATTCGGCGGTCGCGGCTTCGGGGGCATGATGGCGTTCGCGGTCCGCGGCGATCCGGCCACCCAGAACCGCTTCGTCTCGGCGCTGACGACGATCACCTCGGCGGTGTCACTGGGTCACGACGAGTCGCTCATCGTGCATGTCGGTGCCGACGGGCCGCGGGTCGCCGCCTACCCCCAACCGTTCCGCGAGTGGGGACACTTGCGGTTCTCGGTGGGACTCGAGGATGCCGACGATCTCGTCGCCGACCTCGCCGCGGCACTGGACGCGACCTTCCCGGTTCGTTGAGCCTCCGCCGCAACCACTCTCAGGTCGCCTCGTAGAGAATCCCCCGGCCGATCGCTTCGCGGACCACGGGCAGCGCGGCCTCGGCGAGAGCATCGGCGTCGATGCCGTGGAAGTCGGCGAGGAGTTCGAGCAGGACGCCCAGCGGAACCTGTCCCCGACAGCCGGCGAGCAGCGCGCGCGAGATCTCGTCGACGCCCATCACGGCGCCGGGCCCGCCGGGCCGCCGGACAGCCGCCGATACCTGTTGCCAGCCCTCGTCACCCGGCAGCGAGTGTTCCTCGAGCATGACCGGCG
Organism: Gordonia sp. HS-NH1; assembly: GCF_001418765.1. Classification (NCBI taxonomy): domain Bacteria; kingdom Bacillati; phylum Actinomycetota; class Actinomycetes; order Mycobacteriales; family Gordoniaceae; genus Gordonia; species Gordonia sp. HS-NH1. Next base: position 36,651 of record NZ_LIYC01000003.1, on the reverse strand, counting down.
CCGCCGACAGGCGCCGCGCGAGCAATTGGTCGTCGGAGGTCTCACGCAGGTAGCGACGTCGCGCCAGGAACGCCTGCGCCTCGTATCCGGTGACCTCTTCGCCTGCGCCGGTGATCTCCTCGATCACGACGTCGGCATCGCGGTCTTCTCCCTCTAGCGGGGCCCGGGCGGTGATCGACCCCATCCCGATGGCGACGATGCCGTGGGCGTCGAACCACTCGAGCCACTCCGATCCTCGTCGCGCGGCGGTCGATTCGTCCTCACCGGCATCGGACAGCCACAGGGAGACGTAGCTGATCGGGTCGGCGACCTCCCGCTGCACGACCCACGCATCGAGTCCGGTGCCGGCGAGCCACGAACCGACCCTCTCCTGCCACGGTTCGCCGTCGCGGATCACCCAGTTGGCAAGGATCTGGGCGGTACCACCGGGATTCAGATGCGCGGGCAGGTCGCGGACGAGTTGCTCGCACAGTCCGTCCCCGACGACGCCGGAGTCGCGGTAGATGTAGTCCTGTCCACCCGCGCCGACGACGAACGGCGGATTGGACACGATGAGGTCGAATCGTTCCCCGGCGACGGGTTCGAACATGCTCCCCGCGCGCAGATCCCACGACATCCCGTTGAGGCGGGCGGTCGCGGCGGCCAGCGCCAGCGCCCGCTCGTTGGTGTCGGTGGCCACGATCTGCTCACAGTGGGCGTCGAGATGCAGTGCCTGGATGCCGCATCCGGTACCGATGTCGAGCGCGCGGCGGACGGGTTCGCGGATGACGGCGCGGGCCAGCGAGATCGACGCGCCGCCGATGCCCAGGACATGGTCGCGAGCAACGGGTCCGGGCCTCATCGCGGCGTCCTGATCGGCGACGACGAGGTAGTCGCGGGTGTCATCGGCGTGCGGGCGGATGTCCAGGCGGGCGCGGAGCCGCGAACCGTCGACCCGTGCCAGCACGCCCTGGGCGACCAGCACGTCCGTCCCGGACGTCGGAAAAGCCGCGGCGACAGCGTCGTCGGGTTCGTCCGAACCCAGCAGGAACAGTCGGATGAGAGTGGCGAGCCGAGCGTGCTCGCCGGTGACCTCGCGCGTGACGGCGAGGGCCGGCCACCAGACGCCCCGGACGAGTGCCTCGTGGGCGTCGGTGCCGAGCAGGTCGGTGACGCCGTCGTTCGTGTATCCCGCCGACCGCAGATCGGCACCGAGCGCCGCGACCACGGTGTCGACGGTCAGCGGATGACCGGTCGCGTCGTCGGCGAGTGGCTGGGGTCGTCCCTGATCCGCGGTCACGGTCGCCAAGGCTACCGACGAGGCGGCCGCCCGTGGCCGGACGGGTTCAGCACGAGGCGAGGACCCGTCGCATGGCGTCGCGTTCGGCTGGGGTCACCCACAGTCCGTAGGACTTCTTGACCTCGATCTGCCGGCCGACGTAGGTACATCGGTACGCCTTGTTCGGCGGGAGCCAGGTGGCGGCGTCGCCGTCGCTCTTCTGCTGGTTCACAGTCCCGGAGACGGCCTGCAGATTTCTCGGATCGTTCGCGAACGCGATGCGCTTGCCCGCAGCCCATGAGGCAGCACCTTTCTGCCAGGCGTCCGACAGTGCGACGACGTGGTCGACCTGAACGAGCGCCGACGTCTCCTGTCCCCGCGTGAACGGGATCGTCGTACCGGTGTACGGGTCGGCCAGCGTGCCGGCGAGGACTCGACAACCGTCGGCGTGGAACGTGATCCCGGTGAGGTCTCGCCGCAGGATGTCCTCCCGGGTCCGGCAGCCGTTGCGGCCGAATTGCACGTCGGCCGCGTCGTCCCAGGCCCTGCCGAACCGGGTCCGCGCATAACCGGTCTTGGGCGCGCGACCCTTCACGTCAAGCGAGGCGAGGTCGGTCAGCGCACGATCGGCGGCGGGAGCCGAGGTCTGGGGTTGCGGTGACGGTGACGCAGACGAACCAATGGCGGGAGAAGTCGGTGTGGGTGGTCCCGATCCGGGCGCGGTGTCGATACCCGTCCCGGTCACGAACAGAGCGCTCGCCCCCACGGCGACCGACACTGCGGCGATCACCACCGACAACCATGCCGCTCGACGTCTCACCTCGGAATCGTTGCACGACGCACCGACAGTGCCGCCGGTCACCCGGTGCGCGGACATCCGCCGCGCACCTTAAGATTCGTTCGACTAACTTCCCCTTCGCGGACTGCACTGGTCGCGCACGACGCCGCGGTGGCGCACGGGCGTCGCTGTCGCCGGGGTACCAGACGACTATTCGGGTAGTGGGTGCATGAGTTCAGGTCGGGGCAATGCAGCACGGCGGGTACAGCCATGGGTTCTGCGGATCGTTGCCGTGTTCACGTTGACGATGTCGTTGCCCACCCTCGCCGGCGGGACGAGCACGGCCGCGATCCTCGGCAGCACGGCACCGTTCTCCGTGTCGCCGTTGCGCGCGACGCCGGTCCACGAGCTGACTCCGACGGTCGACCCGGAAACCGAGACCTACCCGGAACGGCTCGAGCGCATCGACAGCCTGACCCGCCCGCTGCTGCCGACGCCAAAGTCGCTCGACAGTGCCGAAACACGCTGCGCAAGCGGTGATTTCACAACCCTGTCCGTGGTGTACGACTCGATCTTCGAGTCGGTCTACGACGTCTTGCCGCCCTCCTTGCGGGCGTCGGCGCGCGCCAGCCGCATTGCGGCACACCGTGACATGAGCCGGTTGCACATCTCGACCCTCGCCGTGACCGAGCATCCGCTGACGCTCGGCGCCGACGACGACGATCCCGCACTCGACTACCGCGACCCCATCTCGCAGCTTCTCGTCTCTAACCTCCTCAAGATCCGCGACGGCAGACACGCCGAGGCGATCCCGCTCGGGAACATAACCGTCATCCAGGCCGTGGAAACGGTGTGGCTGTACATATTCACCACGGTCCTGATCCCCGCACGGCTCCTCGTCGGGTCGGCACCCGACCTCGGCAGCCCGTTCGCCGGCACCGATGCCGACGGCCTGGCACAGTTCGTCACCTACAACTGGCTGATCTCCGCCTTCGTCTTCTCGGCCGAATTCGCCGTGAAGGCCCTCCTGCGCGCCACCGCGAAGACCGTTCTCGACCAGTGCGTCGCACGTGTGACCGAGGAGCAGCGCGCCCAGGCCGGGCGTCCGAGTGACACCGTCCGCTTCGACATCCCGATTCCGCCGATGGTGGCCGAGATCGCCGACCACCTAGCGCTGGCCGATGTCGAGACCTGCACGCCGATCGGCTCTCTCACGCTCGGTCGGCTGGTGCGGTACGTGTCCGAGCAGGCACAGGAGAACAACCCCGCCGATGCGCCGCCGATCCGCGCCGAGACCACCCGGATCCTCGGCGTCATGCGCGGAATCCGCATCCACCACAACCTGATCCCGCTCGACCCGGCAGAAGAACGATCGGTCGGCGAACTGGGCGCGTCATTGTTCGGCTCGCTGATTCCGGTCTTCGGCGGCGCCCCGCTCGACATACTTCTGGGCATCGGACACAACCTCGGCCATGGGGCGGACCCCTGGGAAACCGTCTCCCTCGACGAGCTCACGGTCAGCAAGCCGATCACCGCGGCGCATTACGCCTACAAGCTCGCGCTGCACCTGATCCGCGAGGTCGGCAACGTCATCGAGCCGTCGATCCTCGGTGACAGCCCGCTGCGTCCGACCCGACTGCTCGTGACCGTCCTGGGGCTGCCGATGACCTACGGGCTGGTGACCGCGCATCACGTGATCCGGTCGATGTGTCTGCGTGCCGACGACACCTCCGGGAGCGGCTTGGGCGCCGAGGCGAATCGGCGGATGGCGACCGACTCCACCCCGCGTCCCGGTACAACTCGCAATCGCGAATCCCCCCGACCGTCGGCGTCGAGAAGATCAGAACGGCCGCGCGCGACAAGCTCTATTCCGCACCCCGAGCCGCCCCGATTCGGCATTCCCGGCCTGAATTGACGCATTCGATCCGCATTCGGCGGACTCATCTCGCAGCTATTCGACGTGAGTCCCGACACCAGGAATGCAGACGTCCATGATTCCGGCGAGTTGATCGACTACCGTGAACACCGTGTCGAAAATTCAGACGGTGACCTTTGTCGACGACCTTGACGGTCGCGAGCTCGATCCCCAAGACGCGCAAACGGTTTCGTGGTCATGGCTCGGAGTCGACTACGAACTCGACGTGTCCTCGGCCAATCTCGACAAGATCGAACAGGGAAAGGTGACCGTCGCGAAATTACTCAAGGCCTCGACTCGGGTCGGCGGCCGACGGCGGTCGCCATCAGCTCGGACGAAGACGAATTCCGGCGGCAGTGGCCCGTCGGCGAATGCCTCCATTCGCGAATGGGCAGCCGACAACGGTTACGAGGTGTCGGCCCGCGGCCGCATTCCGAACGACGTCGTCGAGGCATACAACGCCGCGCACTGACAGAGGTACCTTCAACCTGATCGCCAGGACCCGCGAGGGGCCTGGCGATCGGCGTCTTGTCACCGCACCAGCGCCATGCGGTTCACTATCGCAACCTAAATCTTTGTTACTGTGGGAGTTGCGTACGTGACACGGGACTGCGAGGGGGCGACCGATGAGCAAGGCCGACGACAGCGACACCATCGACGACCATGCCGGCGACGGCGGTGGGCCTGTCGCGAAAATCTCCGCGCGCGTACGTGTCACCCTCGACGACGGGTCGGTCCGCGAGGGCGAGATCGTCGACGACTTCGCCGACCTCGCACCCGATGACACCGCCGTCGAGGCCCGTATCGACAACGACCACGTGGCCCGGCTGCGGAGGTGGGCCATATCCACCGATGATCACGACATCGTCTTCGCTGATGACGATGCTGTCGAGGTCATTCCGGCATAGCCGGGGCTCACAGAGGTGCGAGCCTGATCATCTGGCGGTCCGACGAGAAGATCCACCCGTCACCGTAGGACTCAAGCGCCCGGCCCGTTGCGAACTTCTCCGGGTCGGCATCGATGGCGAGGAACGGCGCCGTCCACGCGACCTTGCCGGTGGTCACGTCGACAGCCGTCAGTGCGACGCCATCACTGCCGGTCAGCAATCGATCGCGGTACGCGTCTGGAGTCACGGTGGCGTTCGCGTACTCGCCCCACACGTTGTGCCACAAGCGCTTACCTGTCTGAAGGTCGATGCCACTCTCGCTGCCGCTGTTGCTGTCGAGGAGGTATGCAACGCCGTCGACGACCGCTGTCACCGTTCCCGTTGCGTTGGTGTCACCCGATACAAGATCGCTGTTGGTCCACAGGCGCTCGCCGGTCTCTCGATCGTAGGCGGAGTCGCCGAGTAAGACCGGGTCGGCGGTGGTCACGGACTCCAAGCCCGGTCGTTGCACGGCGGGGTGTGAGCTGGACACGATCACCTTCCCGTCCGGACCTCTCAGCAACTGCTCGGACGCACGACCGGCGGACTCGCAACCGGTGTCGGCGTGGACGAGAAACCCGCCCGCCAGCAGCGACGAGGTTCCGACGCATTGTGTGCGGTTGCTCCACAACTCGGCGCCCGAGTCGGCATCGAATTGGGCGACGTCGCCTCCGGTGCGGATCAGACCGACCCCGTCGATCACGGTGAGGGCCTCACTGCTGTGCACCTCTTCGTAGGATGCGCCGAGGTCGAACTGGCCGGTCCAGTGGGCGGACACATCGTCGAAGGTGCCCGAGTGGACTCGCACGTCGTCTTCTTCGACGCTGCCCTCGGCGACGTACAGGGCGTCCGGCGTGGTTGTGATGGCGAAGATGCTCTCGGCCACCGTGCGCCGTACCGACTCCCCCGAATCGACGTCGTAGGTGACGAGTTCATACTCCTTGCGCAGTGCGTGGCAGTAGATCTTGCCGTGGAGCGGGATCTCACTGCAGCTGACGAGGTCGTGAGCCGGAGCCTGCCAGCGCACCCGTCCGGTTCTGGCGTCGATGCCGACCATCACGGGATCACCGAGAGTTGTTCCCTCGTTGGGGGTTCCGACGACGGTGAGGAGCGTGTCACCGGACCGGATCATCCCGGGCTCGCTGGCCGTGAAGGCAGTGCCCTCGCGCGGATCGGCGAACGCGGCGAACGGACGACCGAGGTCGTCGGCGGGATCGAGGGCCCAGGCGACACCTGGCGTATCCGCAGTGGTCCCGGTGATCTTCTTGACCGATGTCGGAGCACGATCCCACCACACCACCGTCGCCGCGGAGACGGTCACGACCGCGACCACCGCAGCGACAACCAGAGCCCGAGTACTTCGGTCCCGCATCGGTCAGAGTTCCAATCCTGGTGTCACAGCGATGTTCTCGAGCTCCTGAATCGACATCGGCTCGCTCGGCGAGGCCGCCGTGGAACTGACCGAGATCCGCGTGCCCGTCGGGCGGGTCACGACCACGGAATGGGTCGTCCGCCGAATGGGTTTCCGCGGGTCGGTCGTCGACGAACCCGATTGCCAGGTGACATCTGTCTGCACCACAGTCCCGTCGGCAAGTGTGCGTGTCTTCTTCTGACTGCCGCGGCCCGGAACCGGGCGTTCTCCAGTTGGGACCGGCTGACCACCGACGATCGTGACATCGATCCCCACACCACCTCCGAGATCCGCCACACCGGTGCACAGCATCCCTTGTGCGGACCGGCCGGCCGGCACCATCGGAGGCAACCGTGCGCCGCCCAGATCGACGGTGGCGAGTGTGTCGTCGAGTTCGCGTGCTCGCTCACGTGTCACGGGTGGTCCCTCGTAGGACTCGAACCCAGTGGCGCAGTCTTCCATCGGCACCGGCGTACCCGGGGCGACCGGAGTGCTGACGCGTAGCCCCGGATCGACGACGATCCGCACCAGGTCGTCGATCGTCAACGGAACCGAGCCGCTCTTGTCCCGCTGGTTCGTACCGGTTGCGTCACTGGCCCACGCGATGATCCATGATCCGTCCGGCACGTACGCGCGTGCCGTTCGGCTCAGGGCGCGGACTCCGTCCACTTCCTGCCAGGTGTCGTGGACGTCGACCACCACCCCGTCGGGCAGCGTGCGACGCTGGTCGAGTTGACCAGGGACACATGCCGGAACCGCGTCCGACGAGCGCTGGACTTGGACGGACACAGTGCCCCTGACGTCACCACTGACCACTTCTCCCGAGGCGACGGTAGATCCTCGGGGCTCAGGGTCCGGGTCACCGAGAGAGGTGATCGGCTGAAAGATCAGCGATTGGCTGGGGCCCGCGAAGGCGATCTCGGCGCGGGCCGGGAGCGCTGCTGCGAGCGCGGCGGACATCGCGGTTGCTTTCGGCCCACTGAACCACGGGAAGTCCGGATTGTCGTACGAAGAATTTCCCATCCCGGTGTACGCCGTGTAGCCCGACGCGTCGGGAACTTCGACGACGTCGCATCCGGGGATGGGCGCGTTCTGGTCAAACGGCTCACTGACCACATCCGGCGTCTCAGGTGCGGCGGTGTCGGTCGGCAGGGACTCAGACGACGGGGGCGGTGCGGTCGTGAGTTCGGGATCGGGCGACGGAAGCACGAGGCCGACAACCACAAACGCGAGAGCGACGACCGACACCAGTACCAACGCGTAAGTCCAGACCCGCTTCCATGGCGACGAACTCGTGTCGTCCACCATGTGCGCGCCCCGCTTTCGCCGACGGTCGCCGTCTCGCCGGGCGGCGCCGAACAAGTACAGAGTGCGCGAGGGGGGACTTGAACCCCCACGTCCTTAGACACTGGAACCTAAATCCAGCGCGTCTGCCAATTCCGCCACTCGCGCGTGGGCGTGACGCCGGCCGAAGGCGGCGAGTCACGCAGTGTAACGGCGACCACCCTACCGGCCGCGTTCTGATCACCGCAGGCCAGGTACCGTCGTAGGCATGTCCCCCACCCGTCGCCGCACCCACCGGCCCGCGCTCACGGTCCTGGCCGTCTCGGCCGCCGTGGTGTGTCTGGCGCTCGCGTGGTGGCAATGGTCACGGTACGAGTCCGCCTCCGGTTCCGGTCTCAATCTCGGCTATGCCCTTCAGTGGCCGGCGTTCGCGGCAGCCGTGATCTACGCCTACCGACGTTTCGTCATCCTGGAAAGCGATCCCGACGAAGCTCGCAAGGTCGGTTCCGGTGACTCGATCGCAGAGATTCCCGAGGGGATTCTCCCCGAGCGCCCGACGACGCCCAGTGCGTCCTCGCTGGCGTCGTCGGACCCCGCGAACGACACTGCTCTTGTCGAGTACAACCGCTATCTGGCCGAACTCCGCGCCGCCGACGAACACTCGGCGGACGCCCGACCCGCTCCCTCATCGAAAGGCCCGCAGTGACCGAGACCGAATCCACCACCCCCGCCCTCGCCGCCCCGGTGGAGAAGGTCCGCGGTGCGTTGTTGCGGTATCGCGTCCTGGCCTGGATCACCGGCGTGTGGCTGTTGCTGCTCGTCGTCGAACTCGTCCTGACGTACGGCTTCGACAACCACGCACTGGACTTCGTGCCGTTCGTGCACGGCTGGGTGTACTTCGTCTACCTCATCATGGCGATCGACCTGGCGATCAAGGTCCGCTGGAGTGCGGGCAAGACCATCATCACGGCGATCGCCGGCACGATTCCCTTCTTGTCCTTCTGGTTCGAGCACAAGCGCACCCAGGAAGTGAAGGCGCAGTTCAACCTCTGATCTCCTCGTGCTGGACGTTCGTTCACCCGGGTCCGGCTGACTGGACCCCGTGCAGATCGTCCAGCTCGCGAACTTCTACGGCGGACGCTCCGGCGGTCTGCGCACCGCGGTGGACCGCTGGGGTGCCGGCTACGTCGAAGCAGGTCACGACGTCGTCCTGATCGTTCCGGGGGCCGACTCCGGCGAAGAGGTGCTGGCCTCGGGCGTCACCCGGATCACCGTTGCCGCACCACGCATCCCGGCGTCGGGCGGTTACCGCCTGGCCTCGGCCCGACGCGTCGCCGACGTCCTCCGCCATCTTCGTCCCGACGCCCTCGAAGTGTCCGACCGCCTGACGCTCCGCGGCTTCGGCCGATGGGCGCGCACTCGGGACGTCCGTTCGACGATGGTCTCCCACGAGCGTCTCGACCGGCTGCTCGGCCAGATCATGCCCGGCCCGACGGCACGCGCGCTCGCCGACCGCGCCAACGCGGCCACCGCCCGGGACTACGACACCGTCGTCTGCACCACCGACTTCGCCGCCGCCGAGTTCGACCGCGTCGCGGCGACCAACGTCGTACGCGCCCCACTGGGTGTCGACCTCGACATCTTCGACCCGCGACACCTCGACCCGGACTTGGGCGCGCGGTGGTCCGACGGCACCCGAGCTCTCATCGCCCACTGTGGACGCCTCTCGGTGGAGAAGCGTGCCGACCGCAGCATCGCCGCGCTGAACAGGCTCCACCGCTCAGGGACGCCCGCGCACCTGGTGATCGCGGGCGACGGGCCGATGCGAGCGCCGCTGCAGCATCTGGCGCGTGGACTCCCGGTGACATTTCTGGGTCACCTCTCGGACCGGAAGCAGGTCGCCGCACTCCTTGCCAGTGCCGACCTCTCCCTCTCCCCCGGACCGCACGAGACGTTCTGCCTGTCCGCACTGGAGTCGCTGGCCGCCGGTACACCGGTCATCGGTTCGCGATCGTCGGCCGTCGCGAGCCTCGTCGACGACACGTGCGGGGCGGCTGCCGAGGACTCCGGGTCGGGCTTCGCGAGTGCGATCCGCCAGGTACTCAGTCTGCCTCGCGTCGATCGCGAACGAGCGGCCCGGCACCGGGCCACCCAGTACCGCTGGCCCGACTCGGTCGCGCGGATGCTGGGCGTCCACGCGGGCAGCTGAACGACCTCTGCCGCAAGCGTGCACAGTGGATGAAATTCGACGCACGGTCGACGAGTTACGACGCACAGTCGACGAGATCGAGCGCACGGTCGACGGAGCGGGTGCGTCCACCATCTCCTCCGCGTCGGCCTGCTCTTGAAACTGTACCGTCCGGACGGTATAGTAAAGGCGAGGTCAGACGAGACCCCACCAGAAGGAGGCCGAGATGGCACGCACGTCCGGGCGCACCGCCGCCGAAACGCGACGGCTGATCCTCGACGCCGCCGCTCGTCTCATCGCGCGGCACGGTACCGCCGTGTCCGTCTCCGAGATCGCCGCCGCGGCCGGGGTGTCCAAAGGTGGACTGCTGTATCACTTCCCCGCCAAGGAGGGCCTTCTCGAAGAACTCGCGGCCGACCTGATGGCTCAGTTCAGGTCCGACGTCGACCGGGTCGCCGGCCAGGAGGACGACGCACCGGGACGGCTCACCAGGGCCTACATCCGGGTGAGCTTCGCCGACGCCAGGGACTCGGCCGGACTTCGTGATCAGATCGCCCTGGCGGCGAGCCTGATGTACGAACCAGGTCCCGCCGAGCTCGCTCAGCGAGACGCCGACCACTGGCGGGCCGCCTTGTCCGACGACGGCCTCGACCCTGCCATCACGAGACTGATCATCGCGGCCGCCGACGGATCGAACACCGCCCCTCTCTGGGGCGCGGTCCTCGACGACACCGACCGCGCCGCGCTCGAAGCAGACCTCCTCGCCCTCACCTACGGCGCGGGGACGTTGTCACCCACCTCATCAGCCACACTCCACGACACACCCGCAAAGAAGGGATCATGACCGACATCACCTATCGCCCATACCGTTCCACCGACGCCGAGGACGTCAAGAAGATCATCGACGAGGCGTTCTACATCCACCGCTACGTCCACGGTCGACGCGTTCTCGACAGCGCGCTCGAGGTCTATCTCCGCGAGCAGTTGGTGGCGAGCACCTGGAGTCGCGTCGCGGAGAAGGACGGCCACGTGGTCGGGATCATCCTCGGGCGAGTCGACGGCGAGCCGCACCTCGGCGAGCGGACGAAGAACCGCGCGCTTCTCTGGGCGCACACCGCGCGAGCCGCGTTACTCGGTCTGCCCCAACGGAAGGCCCTACGCGCCCTCTTCGCCTTCGAAGCCGTGGCGCACCGGCTGGGTACGCAGACCGGCGAGTCGCTCGACGACGAACTGACCCTGTTCGCCGTCGCCTCCTCGACGCGCGGGCACGGCGTCGGAGCGACGCTCTACCGTGCGTTCCTGGACCATCTGCGAGACCGCGGTCGGTCGGACTTCCACCTGTACACCGACTCGCTGTGCACGTTCGGATTCTATGAGCGGCAGGGGATGTCGCGGGCCGCAGCCGACGACGTGGACATCCTGCTCGACGGCGAGCCACACACCTTGGGGGTCTACCTCTACACGGGCACCGCGAGCTGACCGCGGACCGGGGCCGACCCGAACGGAGTCACCCCGCGAGTGCTCGCAGCGCGGGCACCAACTGCGCCAGCGCTTTTCCGCGGTGACTGAGACCGTCCTTCTCCCCCGGCGACAACTCCGCCGCCGACCGGCCGTCGGCGATCTCGTCGTCGGGGGCGAACAGCGGGTCGTACCCGAAGCCGTGCGGCCCGCGTTCCTCCCGCAGGACTCGACCGCGCCACTCGCCGCGCACCACCGTCTCGGTCCCGTCGGGCAACACCAGTGCGCAGGCCGACACGAACGCCGCGCCACGGCGTTCGTCCGGGGTGTCCGACAATTGGGCGAGCAGGAGCGCGTTGTTCGCGGCGTCATCGCCGTGCCGGCCGGACCAGCGCGCCGACAGCACCCCGGGCATGCCGTTCAGGGCATCGACCGCGATGCCGGAATCGTCAGCGAGACAAGGAATTCCGATGGCCTTCGCGCCGGCGCGGGCCTTGATCAGCGCATTGTCCTCGAAGGTGGCGCCCGTTTCGGGTTCCTCCGGGTAGTCGGGTACGGCGTCGAGACCGACGACCTCGACTCCCGTGATGCCCGCGGCATCGACGACGCGCTGGAGTTCGGCGAGCTTCTTGGCGTTGCGGCTCGCGAGCAGGACCGAGGACATCACGCCCGCCCGGGGAGTTCGCCCGGGTACGGTTCGGCCAGTACCGCGCGCTGCGCATCGAACAACTTCTCGGTGCCGATGGCGGCCACGTCGAGCAGCGCGTCGAGCGTCGAGCGCGGGAACGTCGCCCCCTCGCCGGTGCCCTGCACCTCGACGAGGGTGCCGGCGTCGGTGGCCACGACATTCATGTCGACCTCGGCCCGCGAATCCTCCTCGTAGGGAAGGTCGAGCCGGACGCGGCCGTCGACGACACCGACGCTCACCGCGGCGATCGCGCACGAAAGAGGTTGCGGGTCAGACAGTTTGCCCGCCGCACGAAGATAGGTGACCGCATCTGCCAGCGCGACGTAGGCGCCGGTGATGGCCGCGGTTCGGGTACCGCCGTCGGCCTGCAGGACATCACAGTCGACGGCGATGGTGTTCTCGCCCAACGAGCCGAGGTCGATACACGCGCGCAGCGATCGACCGACCAGTCGGCTGATCTCGTGCGTACGCCCGCCGACCCGACCCTTGACCGACTCACGCGACGACCGGTCGTGCGTGGCGGCGGGGAGCATCGCGTACTCCGCGGTCAGCCACCCGAGCCCGGAACCCCGACGCCACGGCGGCACCCCGTCGGTGACGCTCGCGGTGCACATCACGCGGGTCTTGCCGAACTCCACCAGGACCGAACCCGCCGGGTGGCTGGTGAAACCGCGGGTGAACGTGATGGGACGGAGTTCGTCGTCGGCTCTGCCGTCAGCTCGTGTGGTCACGGGTCTCACTGTAACGACCGAGGCGAACCCGTCTCCTAGGTGAGGTCGAAGACCTGTCCCTGGCTGACGAGCTCGGTCGGTCCGGAGAACGTACTGCGGGCCTCGGCGAGGATCTCCGCCGAATCCGACCACGGCGCGACGTGTGTGAGCGCGAGCGCACGGACGTTGGCCTTGGTCGCGGCCTCCCCCGCCTCGATCCCCGACATGTGCAGGTCCGGCGGGCGTTCGGAGGGTGCGTGCGTCCAGGACGCCTCGCACAGGAACAGGTCCGCGTCGGCCGCGAGATCGATCAGTTCGTCACACGGTGCGGTGTCCCCGCTGTAGGCGACGACCTGTCCCTCGGGACCGGTGATCCGCAATCCGAACGTGTCGGGCGGGTGGTTGACGTTCATCGCCCGGATCCGCATCCCGCCCAGCGTGACCTCCTGGTCGTCGCTCCACTCGTGGACGTCGAAGGTGTCGGTGATGTCGTCGAGCTGTCCGGGGAACTCCGACGACCCGTAGCCGATCCGCATGGCGGTGCCGTGCGGGCCGTACAGCGGTGCGCGCTGCCTGGCCGGCTCCGGGGCATATCGGCGCCAGACGAGCATCGCGGGCAGGTCGAGACAGTGATCGGCGTGGAGGTGACTGAGGACGACGGCGACGTCGTTGGGATCGGTGACCCGCTGCAGTTCGCCGAACACACCCGGACCGCAGTCCACCAGCACCGGTTGTTCACCGGGGACGGAGAGCAGATAGCCCGAGCATGCTGCTCCCGGCCCGCCCACACTGCCCGAACACCCGAGGACCGTGAGACGCATAGGCCCCACTGTGCCACGATTTCGCACCCGGGCGTCGGCATACGGGTCACAAGTGCGCGGCGAAGCGCCGGCGTCTCCTCACACGTGCTGCACGGCTCCGATGACCGGACCGAGGAATCGGTTCGAGAGCTTCGCGAAGAGGTCCGGATCGCCTGTCGCCTGGAAGACGCGGGTGGCGTCGCGGCCTGTGTGCGGATGCAGCAGGTCGGCCTCGGTGAGGACCCGGAAGAGGTCTTTCGCGGTTTCCTCGGCGCTCGACACCAAGGTCACCTCGTCGCCCATCGCGAGCTGGATCACCCCCGACAGCAACGGGTAATGCGTGCAGCCGAGGACCACGGTGTCCACCCCGGCCTGCTGCAGCGGCTCGAGGTAGCCCTGCGCGAGCCCGAGGATCTGCCGGCCGCTGGTGATCCCGCGTTCGACGAAGTCGACGAATCGTGGACACGGCACCGCGGTGATCACCGCGTCACGTGCCGCGGCGAACGAATCCTGGTACGCCCGTGAGGAGATCGTGGCCTCCGTGCCGAGCACGCCGATCCGGCCCGTTTTGGTGGCGACCACCGCGCGGCGGACCGCGGGCAGCACGACCTCGATGACCGGGATGGGCGCGTAACGCTCGCGGGCATCGCGCAGGCAGGCCGCCGACGCGGTGTTGCAGGCGATGACGATGGCCTTCACGCCGCGTTCGGCGAGATCGTCGCCGATCGCGAGGGCGTGCCGGCGGATCTCCGGGATGGTCAGCGGTCCGTACGGCCCGTTGGCCGTGTCGCCGATGTAGACGATGTCCTCGTCCGGCAGTTGATCGATGATGGCGCGCGCCACCGTCAGTCCCCCGACGCCCGAATCGAAGATCCCGATGGGTGCGTCCTGGCCGCCCGCCGCGATTATGGCGCCACCCCCGGTGTGCCGGCCGCCGGTCTACGGCGGTCCCGCGCAGCCAGCGCCCACGCGGCGAACACACCGGCGATCGCGCCGAACAGGTGTGCCTGCCAGGAGATCAGCGGATCCGACGGCAAGACCCCCCAGAGGATCGACCCGTACACCAGGAACAGGACGAGCCCGCCGAGGATCTGCCACAGATCGCGGTTGAACAGCCCCCGGACGATGAGGAAGGTGAGCCAGCCGAACACGATGCCCGACGCCCCGACAGTCACCGAGTACGGCGCCGCGAACAGCCAGACCCCGACTCCCGACACCGCCCAGATGATGCCGGTGACGATGAGGAATCGCCGCGTCATGAGCACGAGGAAACACAGCACCGCGCCGGGCATCAGGTTGGCGAAGAGGTGCGGCCAGTCGCCGTGCAGCATCGGCGCCCACAGGATGCCGTCCAGTCCGTCGACCTGCCGTGGCTGGATGCCGTTCTGGTCGAGGTCGTAGCGCGTCGCCGCGTCGATCGCCTCGATGACGAACAGCACCGCGACGATGCACACCGTGATGATCGCCGAACGCAACCACAGCGGGCGCGCTCGCCGTGTGGGCTGCTGCCCGACCGGCGGGGTGTACGAGCTCATGGCCTAGGAGTTCCTCGGTAGCGGGGTCATGCCCAGAGCTGACCTTCGAGAGCCTGCTCCGCGTCGTCGAGACTACCTTCGTAGGCCCCGGTCGACAGATACTTCCATCCGGCGTCGGGGACGACGAACCCGATGTCGGCGCGGGTACCGGCCTTCAGCGCCCGCCTGCCGATGCCGCGGGCCGCCTGCAGGATCGCGCCGGTGGAGATCCCCGCGAAGATGCCCTCGAGTTCGATCAGTTCCCGGACCCGTGCGACCGCGTCGACGCCCGTCACCGAGAAGCGCCGGGTCAGCACCGAGTCGTCGTAGAGCTCGGGGATGAATCCCTCGTCGATGTTGCGCAGACCGTAGACCTCGTCGCCGTACCGGGGTTCGGCGGCGACGATCTCGACGTCGGGGTTGCGTTCGCGCAGGAGCCGTCCGACGCCCATCAGGGTCCCGGTCGTCCCGAGGCCGGCGACGAAGTGGGTGATCTCGGGCAGGTCCTCGTACAACTCCGGTCCGGTGCCCTCGTAATGCGCCGCGACGTTGGCCGCATTGCCGTACTGATAGAGCATCACCCAGTCGGGGTTCTGCGCGGCGAGTTCCTTGGCCACCGCGACCGCGGTGTTCGAACCACCCGCGGCGGGCGAGGAGATGACCTGAGCGCCGAACATGCGCAACAGCGAACGGCGTTCCTCCGAGGTGTTCTCGGGCATCACGCAGATCAGTTCGTAGCCCTTGAGTTTCGCCGCCATCGCGAGCGAGATGCCGGTGTTGCCGCTCGTCGGTTCCAGGATGGTCGAGCCCGCCCGCAGCAGGCCGTCGCGTTCGGCCTGCTCGATCATGCGCAGCGCGGGCCGGTCCTTGATGGACCCGGTGGGATTGCGGTCCTCGAGCTTGGCCCACAGCCGGACGTGCGGGCCCTCGTCGGAGTCGTCCCAGCGCGGTGAGAGCCGCTGCAGACCGATGAGCGGTGTGTTGCCGACCGAGTCGATCAGGGAGTCGTAGCGTGCCACGCTCAGCCGCCGGCGACCGCGGGCAGGATGGTCACCTCGTCACCGTCGTCGATCGGGGTTTCGAGGCCGCCGGAGAAGCGCACGTCCTCGTCGTTGACGTAGATGTTGACGAAGCGGTGCAGTTTCGCGGTGCCGTTCTCGTCGGGCGCGACGAGACGTTCCTTCAGGCCGGCGTTGCCCGATTCAAGGTCGTCGATCAGCGCGGCCAGCGTCGAACCCGACCCCTCGACACGCTTCTCCCCGCCGGTGTGGGTACGCAGGATCGTCGGGATGGATACGGTGACAGACATTCTCAGCTCCTGATCTCGATCTCTTCTTCGGTGACCGCACCGTCGACGATGCGATAGCTACGGATCTCGGTGGCCTCCGGGTCGCGGGTGGACACCAGCACGTAGTGGGCGCCGGGCTCACCCGCATAGGAGATGTCGGTGCGGCTCGGATACGCCTCGGTGGCGGTGTGCGAGTGGTAGATGACCACGGGCTCCTCGTCGCGACGGTCCATCTCCCGCCAGACCGCGAGCTGTTCGGCCGAGTCGAAGCGGTAGAACGTGGGCGACCGCTCGGCGTTGACCATCGCGATGAAGCGCTGCGGATCGTCGGAACCCTCGGGGCCGGCGATCACCCCACAGGCCTCGTCGGGATGATCGGCGCGCGCATGCGCGACCATCGCGTCGACCAGCTTCTGCTCGATCTTGAGCATCGGTGTCCCGTTCTCCTGTTCAGCGATGTCCGTAAGGTCTCTCGCGGTTGTCCCCATTGTGGCCGATCTCCGGAACGCAACATCGGCGCCGCGACACCTATTCCGCCCCGCCTGTTCCGCCCCGACTGTTCTGCCCGACGCGAACGCGGTCAGCGGAACGCCGACGGCGCCGCCTGCGCGTAGGTGGGTATCGATGCGATCGAGTCCGCCGCGAGGACCGCGTCGACGATCGCCCGTTGGACGACGTCGGCCGCGACCCGGCACACCTCGGCGACGACCGCGACATCGGCGTGCATGCCCGCCGGCGCCGGAACAGGCGACGACGACCGGACAGCGCCGGTCGCGATGCCGAAGACGGTGTCGCCGTCCAGCGGCGAGTGCGCCGGCCGGATCGCCCGCCCGAGTCCGTCGTGTCCGGACATCGCCAGTCGCTTGGTCATCGGGGCGTCGAGGACGGCATCGGTCGCCACGACACCGATGGTCGTGTTGAGAACCGTGTGTTTCGCGGCGAGATCGGCGAGGCGGTCGAGGTCGGCGGCCGACGGCCTTTGCAAACCGAGTTCGGCGAGTGCGGCCTCGCCCAGGTCCCACGGCAGCCCGGTCTGCGGGTCGATGACCGCACCGACCGGGTTCGCGACCATCAGTGCGCCGACGGTGATCCCGGCCGCTGGCCCGCTGTCGATCGTCACCGACGCCGTCCCGACCCCGCCCTTGAGTGCGCCCGCCCGGGCGCCGACACCCGCGCCCACGCATCCGACGGCGAACTCGGTGCCCGCCGCCCGGACCGCCTCCGCCCCGAAGTCCGCGTCGGGCCTGCGATCCCACGCACCGACCGGCAGGTCGAAGATCACCGCGGCGGGGACGATCGGCACCACGTGGCCCCGATCATCGAGTGGTAGGCCGACCCCCTCGGCTTCGAGCGCCCGCATGACCCCGTCGGCGGCGGCCAGACCGTAGGCACTGCCTCCGCTCAGCACGATGGCGTGTGCGGTCTGCACGGTGTTCGACGGGTCGAGCAGGTCGGTCTCGCGCGTACCCGGACCGCCGCCGCGGACGTCCACCGCGGCGATCGCGCCGGGCGCCGACACCCGCACGACCGTCGTTCCGGTGGCCCAGCCGTGACCGTCGGGAGCCTCGGCCGAGCCGGCCACGCGCGCGTCGGCGTCGACACGATGCGCATGCCCCACCGAGATGCCGGCGATGTCGGTGATGCGGTTGCCGGCGCGGGCCGGTCGTCCGGATGTGCTCACATCAGCGCTTCCACGAGAAGGTCCTGCATCACCGTGAGCCAGTGGTAGACGTCGAGATGCGCTGCGTGCGGGTGATCTGGCGGCAGCTGGTCGGGGGTGTCCTCGGAGATCCCGAGCATCGCGCCGAGGGCCAGCCGCACGTCGTTGAGCGCGGTGAGCCAGGCCGAGGCCTGCTCCGGGGTGAGGACGAGGTCCCCGCCACCCGCCGGGAGGGTGTCGAGCAGGACCCGGGCCGCGCCGAGCTTGGCGTCGATGATCTGCGGCTCGTGCACGCTGCGCAGCGCCGAGTTCAGCTTTCCGTTGACGACCTCGGCGGAGAGCTGGTCGTCCTGGTCGGGGCGATGGAAATCCGGGAGAAGACGTCCCAGCGTGACGTCGTCGGGGGCCTCGTGGTGACCGACACGGATGCCGGTGAGCGTCGCGAGGTCGTCGTGGGGTGCGGAATCGGCCCGTTCGGTCAGCAGTTCACACATCGAGGTGACCATCGATGCGAGCAGTTCTGCCTCGTGCGCGTCGAGCTGCGATGCGATCCGCAACGTCTCGCCGCGCCCCTTGCGTTTCCAGGTGCGCACGCGTTCAGTGTGCCCGGGTCGTGCGGGAGGCGGACCGGCCGGTCACGAATCCCGCTGCATCGTGGCCCACAGACCGGCGGCGTGCAGCTTCGCGACGTCGGCCTCGACCTTCTCGCGGTCGCCGGAGGACACCACGGCCCTTCCCTCGGTGTGGACCTGCATCATCAGTTCATTGGCCCGGGACTCGGAGTAGCCGAAGATCTTCTGGAAGACGAAGGTGACGTACCTCATCAGATTGACCGGGTCGTCCCACACGATCGTCATCCACGGCTTGTCGAGTCCCGGCGCGCCGTCGGCGACCTCGGGTTCGGCAACCGCCGTACCGCCGGGGGTAGCCTCGTGCGCACGAGTTTCGTCAGGCGCCATAGGGACAGGGTAAGCGATTGTGAGCATCGACAACACCGCGCTGCTGACCGATCAGTACGAACTGACGATGGTCGCGGCAGCGCTTCGCCACCCGGTTGCGCACCGCCAGTGCGCATTCGAGGTCTTCGCTCGCCGACTCCCCGACGGCCGGCGCTACGGCGTCGTTGCCGGGACCGGCCGCGTACTCGACGAACTCGCGGCCTTCCGATTCGGCGACGAGGAGATCGCCGTCGTCGAACGATTCCTCGATTCCGACACGGTGGCCTGGCTGCGGGACTACCGCTTCTCCGGCGACATCGACGGCTACCGGGAGGGTGAACTCTACTTTCCCGGGTCGCCGATCCTCACCGTCCGCGCGACGTTCGCCGAGGCCGTCCTGCTCGAGACCCTCATCCTGTCGATCCTCAACCACGACAGTGCGATCGCCTCGGCCGCGGCTCGCATGGTCAGCGCCGCCGGGTCGCGGCCGATCATCGAGATGGGGTCACGGCGCACCCACGAGCGCGCGGCCGTCGCGAGTGCGCGCGCCGCCTACATCGCGGGCGTCGCGGCCACCTCGAACCTGGAGGCGGCGCGGCGCTTCGGCGTGCCCAGCGCCGGCACCGCTGCCCACGCGTTCACCCTCGGCTTCACCGGACCCGACGGGCCCGACGAGAAGGCCGCGTTCGCCGCGCAGATCGAGGCCCTCGGCGTCGGGACGACGCTTCTGGTCGACACCTACGACATCACCCAGGGCGTGCGCAACGCCATCGAGGTGGCCGGACCCGGCCTCGGTGCCGTGCGCATCGACTCCGGAGACCTCGGCGTGCTGGCCCGCCAGGTACGCGCACAACTCGACGACCTCGGGGCGACGGAGACGAAGATCGTGGTCTCCGGCGATCTCGACGAGTACGCGATCGCCTCGCTGCGCGCCGAGCCGGTCGACACCTACGGCGTCGGGACGTCGCTCGTCACCGGTAGCGGAGCACCGACCGCGGGGATGGTCTACAAGCTCGTCGAGGTGGACGGCCTCCCGGTGGCCAAACGGGCGAGCCACAAGGAGTCGCGCGGCGGCGCCAAATCGGCCGTACGCGCCGCCCGGTCCAGCGGCACGATCGTCGAGGAGATCGTCTATCGCGCCGGTGGTACCCGCCCCGCACCGGAGAAACACGGCGTGCGGGACCTGCAGATCCCCCTCGTCCGCGGCGGCACGCCCGTCGAGTCGCTGCCGTCGCTCGCCGATGCGCGCGCACATCTCGCGGCCGGCCTGGTCAGTTTGCCGTGGGAGGGTCTCGGCCTGTCCCATGGAGATCCCGCGGTCCCGACCCGCTACGAACTCGGCTGAACCGAACCGCACAGTCCCAACCCATCGACGCCGGCAATTTGGCGATGGGCCCCGACGCCAGGAGGAACCCGATGCCCCTCGACGACAGGAGAAACGGATGAGCGCCGAACGCAGCGACGGCACCCGGCCCGCCGACGCGCTGATCGTCGTCGACGTGCAGAACGACTTCTGCGAGGGCGGCGCCCTCGGGGTGAACGGCGGCGCCGCGGTCGCGCGGGCGGTCACGTCGATCCTCGACGAGTACCGGACCGTCGTCGCGACCCGCGATTACCACATCGACCCCGGTGACCACTTCTCCGACGACCCCGACTACGTCGACACCTGGCCGCCCCATTGCCGTGTCGGCACCGACGGTGTGGCGTTCCATCGCGAGTTCGACGCCGGCGCGGCCCACGAGATCTTCTCCAAGGGCGAATACAGCGCCGCGTACTCCGGTTTCGAGGGGGCGGCCGAGGACGGGTCGACCCTCGCCGTCTGGCTGCGCGAGCGGAAGGTCAAGACGGTCGACATCGTCGGCATCGCCACCGACCACTGCGTGCGGGCGACCGCGCTCGACGCGGTGGCAGCCGGATTCACCACGCGGGTCCTTCTCAACTTCACGGCCGGCGTCGCGCCGGAGACGACCTCGAAGGCGCTGTCGGCGCTGCGGGAGGCAGGTGTCGAACTCGTGGGCGACCTGCTCTACGACGGGTCGAGCCACACCGGGTAGCCCGCCGCGATCTCGACATCGAGGGAACCGACCGGGACCGCGACACGTCTGAACACAACACCCCGTACCCGGCCGCGTCTCCCACCGCGACCACAGCAAGGACAACCGGAACCCACCTCATGCCCAACACACCCCCGGTGACCGACCTGCTCGACGCGGCGGTCACCGCACTCGGCGGTCGTCGCCGCGACGGCCAGGTCGCGATGGCGTCCGCGGTCGCGCACGCCATCGACACCGGTGAGCATCTCGCCGTCCAGGCAGGCACCGGCACCGGTAAATCGCTGGCCTACCTCGTGCCGGCCATCCGGCACGCGGTCGAGAGCGGCCGGACCGTCGTGGTGTCCACGGCGACGATCGCCCTGCAGCGCCAGCTCATCGAACGCGATCTCCCCCGCCTGGCCAAGGCGCTGAAGAAACCGATCGGCCGGGAGCCCACCTTCGCGATCCTGAAGGGCCGCGGAAACTACTTGTGCCTGAACAAGATCCACTCCGGCACCGCCGATGAGCCGGACACCGAGCTGTTCGACCCGTTCGAGTTGTCGCGCACCGGCCGCGAGGTGACGCGCCTTCGGGGGTGGAGCAGCGACACCGAGACCGGCGACCGGGACGACCTGGTCCCGGGTGTGTCCGACCGGTCGTGGCGACAGGTCAGCGTCACCGCCCGCGAGTGCCTGGGCGCGGCCAACTGCTCCTACGGCGAGGACTGCTTCGCCGAGCAGTCGCGCCGGCGGTCCGGGAAGGTCGACGTCGTGGTCACCAACCACGCGCTGCTGGCCATCAACGCCACCAGCCCGGCGAACGTCCTGCCCGAACACGACGTCGTCATCATCGACGAGGCCCACGAGCTCGTCGACCGGATGACCTCGGTCGCCGCCGACGAGTTGTCGGCTGTCTCGGTGGCGCTCGTCGCGCGCCGGTGCGGGAAACTCGTCGACGAGGAGACCGCCGATGCCCTCCTGGGCGCCGGTGAGCAACTGGGCGACCTGCTCGACGCGGCCCCGATGCGCCAGTGGACCGGTCTGCCGGCCGACGCGACCGCGGTGCTGGTCATGCTCCGGGATCGACTGTGGCAGGCACGCACCGCCATCGGACCCGTGCGGATGGCCGGCGCCGACGACGGCGCGGCCGCCGCCCGATCCGCCGCGCTCACCTCGCTCGAGGACATGCACGACACCGTCGTCCGGGTTCTCGGTGCGTTCGACGAACCCGACGAGGCCAAACGACGCGACGTCGTGTGGGCGTCGCTGGACACCTCACGCCGCGGGACCGAACCCCGGCCGGTTCTGCACATCGCGCCGCTGTCGGTCGGCGGCCTGCTGCGCGCCTCGCTGTTCGCCGACGCCACCGTCGTCCTCACCTCGGCGACGCTCACGATCGGCGGGTCCTTCGACGCCCTCGCCGCCACCTGGGGACTGCCCGCGTCGGGGCGCGGAACAGACCGTCCGGTGACGGACGAGGCGAACGTCTCCGATGTCACTGCGAGCGGCAAGGCGGTTCCGTCCGATTCGGGTTCGGCCCGCTGGACCGGCCTCGACGCCGGTTCGCCGTTCGACTACCCGCGGTCGGCGATCCTCTACGTCGCGCGCCACCTCCCGCGGCCCGACCGCTCGGGTATCTCGTCTCGGGCGATGGACGAGATCGCCGAGCTCGTGAACGCCGCCGGCGGTCGTACCCTCGGCCTGTTCTCCTCGATGCGTGCGGCCCGCGAAGCGGCCGACGCGATCCGCGACCGCACGGACCACCCGGTGCTGTGCCAGGGCGACGACACCACCTCCACCCTCGTCCGGCGGTTCGCCGACGACCCCGCGACCTGCCTGTTCGGCACGCTGTCCCTCTGGCAGGGGGTGGACGTCCCCGGACCGTCACTGAGCCTGGTCCTCATCGACCGCATCCCTTTTCCTCGTCCCGACGACCCGTTGCTGACAGCTCGGCAGCGGGCAGTCGACGCCCGCGGCGGCAACGGATTCCTCTCCGTCGCGGCCAACCACGCCGCCCTGCTCCTCGCCCAGGGGGCCGGACGGTTGCTGCGCTCGGTCGACGACCGCGGTGTCGTCGCGGTCCTCGACTCCCGGTTGGCGACGGCCGGTTACGGCGGCTATCTGCTCGCGTCGTTGCCCCCGATGTGGCGGACCACCGACCCCGCGGTGGTCCGCTCGGCTCTCGCCCGGCTCACCGATCCCGCGCGCTCGGTGGGCTGACCTCGACCGACCCCGGCAGTCCCCGTCCGGCCGACACGGCGCGCGGACCATGACAAGACAATCCCGTCCGCGGGGCACTAGGTTGGGAACCGGTGATACCAACGAAGGCGAGACCGACAGCGCACCCCGGCCAGTCACGGGAGCTGACGACAGGAGGCTCCACGTGATCGGGCGCATGGGTATCGACGACATCGCACCCCTTGTGTCAGCAGGCCAGCAGCCGGCGAAAGCTGTTGTGGGAGAATACTTCCCGGTCAGCACCACAGCCTGGCGTGAAGGACACGACGCCATCGGTGTCACGCTGCACGTCGAGACACCCCGACGCGAGTCCTTCGACGTCCGAATGGTTCCGGCACCGGAGCCGGACACCTTCAACGCGGCCTTCGTGCCCGACGCCGTCGGATTCTGGACCTACCGCATCGAGGCCTGGAGCGACCCGTACGTCACCTGGCGCTCGGCCGTCATCAAGAAGCTCGACGCCGGGCAGGGCGCCGCCGACCTCGCCAACGACATCGAGACCGGCGCGCGGGTACTGGACACCGCAGCCGACCTGGTCGCCGGTGATGACCGAGAACTCCTGCTCGACGCCGCGCGCCAGCTCCGCGCACGTCGTCGCCGTGTCGAGAACCGGGTGGGTCTGGCGGTCTCCGACGAGGTCGTCGAACTGCTGACCGCCCATCCCGTCCGGGAGCTCGTCACCAAGAGCCGTACCTACCGGGTGTGGGTCGATCGCAAGCGCGCCCTGTTCGGCTCGTGGTACGAACTGTTCCCGCGCTCGACCGGCGGCTGGGACGGTGAGGGCAATCCCGTCCACGGCACGTTCCTCACCGCCGCCCAGGATCTGCCGCGCGTCGCGGACATGGGCTTCGACGTCGTCTACCTGCCGCCGATCCACCCGATCGGCGAGATCAACCGCAAGGGCCCCAACAACACCCTCGTCGCGGGACCCGAGGATGTCGGTTCGCCGTGGGCCATCGGATCCTCCGACGGCGGGCACGACGCCATCCATCCCCTCCTCGGCACCGAGGAGGACTTCGAGTACTTCGTCGGCCGGGCTCGCGAACTCGGCCTCGAGGTCGCTCTCGATCTGGCCCTGCAGTGCGCACCGGATCATCCCTGGGCGCTCGAGCATCCGGAGTGGTTCACCACCCAGCCCGACGGCACCATCGCGTTCGCGGAGAACCCGCCGAAGAAGTACCAGGACATCTACCCGCTGAACTTCGACAACGACCGCAACGGCATCTACCGTGCGGTCCTCAAAGTCGTCCTGCACTGGGTCGGGCTCGGAGTCGACATCTTCCGCGTCGACAATCCGCACACCAAGCCGCCGAACTTCTGGGAGTGGCTGATCAGTGAGGTGAAGAAGCGGCACCCCGACGTTCTCTTCCTCTCCGAGTCCTTCACGCGGCCGGCGCGGCTCTACGGCCTCGCCCGGCTCGGCTTCAGCCAGAGCTACACCTACTTCACCTGGAAGACGCTGAAGTGGGAGCTCGAGCAGTTCGGCCGGGAGATCGCCGACCACGCCGACGAGGCCCGCCCCAACCTCTTCGTCAACACCCCCGACATCCTGCACGAGAGTCTCCAGCACGGCGGTCCGGG
Source organism: Gordonia sp. HS-NH1 (assembly GCF_001418765.1). NCBI lineage: Bacteria > Bacillati > Actinomycetota > Actinomycetes > Mycobacteriales > Gordoniaceae > Gordonia > Gordonia sp. HS-NH1. Next base: position 11,984 of record NZ_LIYC01000003.1, on the reverse strand, counting down.
CATGTTCGCACTGCGCGCCGCGCTCGCCGCGACCCTGGCCCCGACATGGGGTGTCTACAGCGGATACGAGCTGTACGAGCACGTCGCCGTGACCGAGGGCAGCGAGGAGTACCTCAATTCGGAGAAGTACGAGCTGCGGCCCCGTGACTACAAGGCGGCGGCGAGCCGCGGCGAGTCGCTCGAGCCGTGGATCACCTCGCTGAACGAGATCCGGCGCCGGCACCCCGCACTGCAGCAGCTGCGCAACATCCATTTCCACCATGTCGACAACCCGTCGCTGATCGCCTACTCGAAGATCGACCCGGTGTCGGGCGACCGGGTCATCGTCGTGATCAACCTGAACCCGTTCGGTCCCGAGGACTCCACGGTCTGGCTCGACCTGCCGAAGCTCGGCTTCGAGTGGTACGACCGCTTCCCCGTCCGCGACGAGGTCTCCGGCGAGGAGTACTGGTGGGGCCAGGACAACTACGTCCGGCTCGAGCCCTGGCGGTCGGTGGCGCACATCCTCGCCTTGCCGCCCCTCGAACCTGTTGCCGCACAACAGCTCGCCTATCGGATCCAGTGAGGTAACAGTGACCGATCGCACCGATCCGCCAGACCTACCCGACCCCTACGCGACCGACCACGACCTGCGTCGGCTCGCGGCGCAGACCCATCCCGATCCACACGCCTTCCTCGGCGCCCACGACGCGCCCGGCGGCGCGACGATCCTGCGCACCTTGCGCCCGAACGCGATCTCGGTGTCGGCGGTCATCGGCGGAGTCGATCATCCGATGACCCGCCAGACCGACGACCTGTGGGTGGTCACCGTGCCGATGGCCGACCTCATGGACTACCGGTACCGCGTCGTCTACCCCGATTCCACCGGGAGCACCTCGGAGTTCGTCGTGGCCGACGGTTACCGGTTCCTCCCGAGCCTCGGCGACGTCGACATCCATCTGTTCAGCGAGGGCCGCCACGAGGAACTGTGGAACGCCCTCGGTGCGCGGGTGACGTCGTACACGACCGCCGACGGCGACGTGCACGGCACCGCCTTCTCCGTGTGGGCGCCGAATGCCCACGGTGTCACCGTGATCGGCGACTTCGACGACTGGACCGGGCGGGTTGCACCGATGCGCAGGGTCGGGGTCAGCGGGGTGTGGGAGGTCTTCATCCCCGACGTCGGCGACGGGACCCACTACAAGTTCCGGGTCCATGGCGCCGACGGCGTCATCCGCGACAAGGCCGACCCCATGGCCTTCCGCACCAGCACGCCCCCGGCAACCGCGTCCCGGGTCACCGTGTCCGAACACGTCTGGACCGACGACGCGTGGATCGCGCGCCGGGAACGGTCCGCGCCCGAGCGTGAGCCGATGAGCGTCTACGAGGTCCACCTCGCGTCGTGGCGCCAAGGCCTCGGCTACCGCGAACTCGCGCACGAGCTGGCCGATTACGCCGTCGAGAAGGGCTTCACCCACGTCGAGTTCCTGCCCGTCGCCGAGCACCCGTTCGGCGGCTCCTGGGGTTACCAGGTCACGTCGTACTACGCGCCGACGGCCCGCTTCGGAACGCCCGACGACTTCCGCTACCTCGTCGACCACCTGCACTCCCGGGACATCGCCGTGATCGTCGACTGGGTGCCGGCCCACTTCCCCAAGGACGACTGGGCGCTGGCCCGATTCGACGGCACCCCGCTGTACGAGCATGCCGACCCGATGCGCGGCGAGCAGCTCGACTGGGGCACCTACGTCTTCGATTTCGGCCGGCACGAGGTCCGCAACTTCCTTGTCGCGAACGCCCTGTTCTGGTTCAGCGAGTTCCACATCGACGGTCTCCGCGTCGACGCGGTGGCCTCGATGCTCTACCTCGACTACTCACGACCGGCCGGGCAATGGCGCCCCAATGTGCACGGCGGCCGTGAGAACCTGGAGGCGGTGCAGTTCCTCCAGGAGACCAATGCCACTGTGCACAAACATTTCCCGGGCGTGATCACGGTCGCCGAGGAGTCGACCGCCTGGCCGGGCGTGACCCGCATGACCGATCTCGGCGGGCTGGGCTTCAGCTTCAAGTGGAACATGGGCTGGATGCACGACACCCTCGACTATCTGTCCCGCGATCAGATCCACCGCAGCTTTCACCACCACGAGATCACCTTCTCGCTGGTGTACGCGTGGAGCGAGAACTTCGTGCTGCCCCTCTCCCACGACGAGGTCGTGCACGGCAAGGGCACGCTGTGGACGCGGATGCCGGGCGATTCGTTCGCCAAGGCCGCGGGAGTGCGCGTCTACCTCGCCTACATGTGGTCCCACCCCGGTAAGCAACTGCTGTTCATGGGACAGGAGTTCGGGCAGACCGGCGAATGGGCCGACAACCGGAGTCTGGACTGGCATCAGCTCGAGGGCTGGGAGGGCGAACTGCACTCCGGCATCTCGGCCCTCGTCACCGACCTGAACCGGATCTACCGGTCCCGGCCGGCGCTGTACACCCAGGACATCGATCCGCTGGGTTACGAGTGGATCGACGCCAACGACACCGCCAACAACGTGATCAGTTTCCTCCGATACGGCACCGACGGATCGGTCGTCGCGTGCCTGTTCAACCTGAGCGGCTCCGACCGCGCCGACTATCAGGTCGGGTTGCCCTCGGCCGGTGTCTGGGACGAGATCCTCAACACCGATGCCGACGCCTACAGCGGTGCCGGGCGGGGCAACATGGGGTCGGTCACGGCGGATGGGTCGTCGTACCACGGACGTCCCGTGTCGGCTCGGGTCATGCTGCCCGCCAACTCGGCGATCTGGCTGGTGCCGCGGGAGTAGTGGTGTGTTTCGGAATCAGTCGCCTGGTTCCGAAACACACCACTCAGACTCCCGCGGCAGTGGCCTCAACCCGTCAGTAGAGGGCGCTGGCGAGCTTGCGCCGGGCGCTCACGACGAACTGCTCGGCGGGATCGAAGAGTTCGAACAGCTCGAGCAGCCGGGTGCGCGCCCGGGTGCGCTCCTCCCCCGCGGTCACGCGCACGACATCGATGATGCGGTCGAACGCGGCTTCGGGCTGTTGGTTGAGCAGCAGGACGTCCGCGGCCGCGAGCTGCGCATCGACGTCACGCGGGGACGCCGTCTCCACGATGGCGGGATCGTGCGCCTGCGCCCGCAGGATGAACTCGAGGTTCCGCGCGGCGGACACCGCTTCGAGGTTCTCCGGCTCGGCCTCGGCGATCGCCCGGTAGTCGGCGAGTGCGCCGTCGAAGTCGCCGTCGTTCAGCTTCGTCTCGGCGGCGACCAGCCTCGGGTCCTCGGGCTCCGGCTCGGGTGCAGGCCCGTCGGGCACGCCCGGGAGGATGTCGCCGATCTGGGCGAAGATGTCGTCGATCCACTGGGTGATCTCGGCCTCGGAACGCACCCCGTTGAAGGCGGTCACCGGCTGTCCCTGCACGATCGCGACGACCATCGGGATCGACTGCACCCGGAAGGCCTGTGCGATACGGGGATTGGCGTCGACGTCGACCTTCGCCAGCACCCAGCGCCCGCCCGACTGCGCGGCGAGGCGTTCGAGGACCGGCGACAACTGCTTACACGGCCCGCACCATTCCGCCCACAGGTCGATGACCACGAGTTGCTGCATCGACCGGTTGAGCACCTCGGCCTCGAACGTCTCCTCGGTGACGTCGAGGACCGCGGCCGCCGCGGTTCCCGCACCGGCGGCCGGCGACTGCCCGCCCTGGGCGGGCGGCTCACCGGGCGCGGCAGGTCGTGCTGCGGCCTGCGACTGGGCCCGTTGCGCTTGTGCGCGTTCGGCTTCGGCCCGCTCCTTGAGTACGCCGAGATCCACCGCGCCGGACATGGCCATGGCTGCTGCCGCCTGCTGTCGGGCCGCGGCGGCGGCCTGCTGACGATTGGTTGGTCGCGTCACCCCTCCAGTGTGTCACGACCGCCCACGCGGAATCAGATGACGTCGGGCGAACGCGTTCCGTCCGGTGCGGCGGTGCGCGTGCGGTCCGGGCGAACGACCGGTGCGAGCACGACGGCGAGGACGAGCGCCGCCACGGCCGCCAGCAACCCGGTGTTCAGCGAGGTCCGGCTGCTGATGAAGCCCACGACCGCGGGGCCGGCGAGCATGCCGAGGTATCCGCATCCGACGACGGCGGAGATCGTCCGGCCGCTCGACTCCCCCGACAGATTGCCCGCCGCGGTGAAGATCTGCGGGATCAGCCCCGCCAGACCCAGTCCGAACACACCCCATCCCACGATGGCGAGCGCGGGTACGGGCGAGAGCACCGCGATCAGGATCCCGGCGGTGCCGAGCAGGCCGCCGTAGCGGACGACCGCCACCGGTCCCACCGACCCGACGACCGGATCGATGACGAATCGCGCGACGGTCATCGTCGCGCTGAATGCGCCGAACGCGATGGCGCCGACGGCTTCGGCGGAACCGAAGGTCTCGACCACGTGCAGTGCACTCCAGTCGTAGGCGGTGCCCTCGGCGAGCATGAGTGCGAACGCGACCACCGCCAGCAGCACCAGGCGGCGCCGGTCCACGGTGTGCCACCACTTCCCGGACGCGGGGCCGTCGGCGTCTGCACGGCGTGCACTCGCATCGTCGGTCCCCACCTCGCGACCGGCCAGACCGCGCGCGTTCCACGCCACGACGCCCACACCGGCCACCGCGGCGCAGGCCACCGTGGGGATGACACCGACATCAGCCCACAGGGTCGCGGCCACCACCCCGGATCCCACCAGGCTGCCCGCCGAGAAGAAGCCGTGGAACGACGACATGATCGGTCGGCGGTGGGCCCGTTCGACCACGACCGCCTGCGCGTTCATCGACACGTCCAGGCAACCGTTGGCGAAGCCGAAGGCGACGAGCGCGGCCGCGAGGGTGAGCGCGTCGACGGCGAGCACCGGCGCGATGATCACCGCCGACAGCAGCAGCGCGGCCCCGATGGTCACCGGGCGAGAACCCCGGCGGTCGATCAGACGTCCGCAGACCTGCATCCCGACGAATGCCGAGGCGCCGAGCAGGAGGAGCAGGCCGCCGAGCTGATCATGATCGACTCCGGTGCGCGCGCTGATGACCGGGATGTGCGCCACCCACATCGCCGCGAGAAACCCGTTGAGTGCAAAGATCGCCCCGACGCTGCGGCGTGACCGGCGTAGCGTCGGGGCGATCGGAGGCGAGGTCGGGACGGTCAGGCCGTCGCCTGCCTGGGTGCGCGGTCGGTGGACAGCTCGGCGAGATGACCGTTGCGTCGCGCCCACCACTCGAACACGATCGTGCCGAACGGCGGAATGCTCGACGCCAGCGCGAGCAGGGTGACGATCGGGATCCCGATCCGGCGCGAACCCACCGGCAGCTCCCACTTCACGGAGTTCCACTTGAGCTGCACGGCCGTGAGGAGAGCGACGACAACGAAGAGCACGAAGACGATTCCGTGGATCATTCCCGGCTTGGCGATCGCCTCGTCGTCGTCGTTGACCCGCTTGACGACCATCGCGACCAGCAGGACAGCCCAGGTGATCGCCTCGGCGACGGCGACGAACCGAAAGCGCTTGGCGGGTGTGGTCAGGTCGAAGAAAGACAGCATGGCCCTCATTGTGCCGAATCGGACAGCAAACTACTACAATATGTCGTAGACATCTCGTTCGTCATGCCTTGGGAACCCGGACGATCAGAGCGTCACCCTGGCCGCCGGCACCGCAGAGCGCGGCCGCACCGACGCCGCCGCCGCGTCGCTTCAGCTCGAGCGCGAGGTGCAGCGCGAGACGCGCACCGGAGGTACCGATCGGGTGGCCGACGGCGATCGCGCCGCCGTTGACGTTGACGATCTCCGGGTCGATCCCCAGCTGCTGGGTCGAGGCCAGACCAACGGCGGCGAAGGCCTCGTTGATCTCGATGAGGTCGAGATCCGCGGGCGCGATGCCCTCGCGGTCGCATGCCTTGACGATCGCGTTGGCCGGCTGCGCCTGCAGGCTTGAATCGGGACCGGCCACGACGCCGTGGGCGCCGATCTCCGCCAGCCAGGTCACGCCGAGTTCCTCGGCCTTGGCCTTGCTCATGACCACGACGGCCGCCGCGCCGTCGGAGATCTGCGACGAGTTGCCCGCGGTGATAGTGCCGTCCTTGCGGAAGGCCGGACGCAGGCCGGACAGCGACTCGGTGGTCGTGTTGGCCCGGATGCCCTCGTCCTCGGCGAACTCGATCGGGTCGCCCTTGCGCTGCGGGATGGACACCGGGACGACCTCGTCGTCGAAGAGGCCGTTCTTCCACGCGGTCGCGGCGAGCCGATGGCTGCGCGCCGCGAACTCGTCCTGCTGCTCTCGGGTGAATCCGTCGGCGTCGTTGCCCTGCTCGGTCAGCGCCCCCATCGGCTGATCGGTGAAGGCGTCGAACAGTCCGTCGAAGGCCATGTGGTCGACGAGCTCGGTGTTGCCGTACTTGAAACCGCCGCGGCTGCCCGGCAGGAGGTGCGGCGCCTGGGTCATCGACTCCTGGCCGCCGGCGACGACGACGTCGAACTCGCCGGCCCGGATGAGCTGGTCGGCCAGCGCGATCGCGTCGATGCCCGACAGGCACATCTTGTTGATGGTCAGGGTCGGGACGTCCCAGCCGATACCGGCCTTGATCGCGGCCTGTCGAGCAGGCATCTGTCCGGCCCCCGCCGTCAGCACCTGGCCCATGATCACGTACTGGACCTCGGACGCGGGAACGCCCGACCGCTCCAGCGCACCCTTGATCGCGACCGCACCGAGGTCCACTCCGCTGAAGTCCTTCAGCGAGCCCAGCAGGCGGCCGAAGGGTGTGCGTGCACCGGCGACGATGACCGTTGTCGTGTCGGCAGTCGAAGTCATGAAGAGAACCTCCGGGGTGTGAGAAAAGGGGGCCAACCGAGCGCCCGCTCTGTGCGCTCAACACCTCAACGCTACCGTTGTCCCATGTCTTCCTCTGCAACGGACCCCAGCACCACCGCACTCATCTCCGACCTGATCGTCGCCATCGATCACGTGGGCATCGCCGTCCCCGATCTCGACGCCGCCAAAGAGTGGTATGCGACCCACCTCGGGTTCGAGACACTGCACCAGGAGACGAACGCCGAGCAGGGTGTCGAAGAGGCCATGGTCGGACCGGCCGGTGGCACCGGCGCGGTGATCCAGTTGCTCGCACCGCTCGACGAGTCGTCCACCATCGCCAAGTTCATCGACCGCAACGGTCCCGGGCTCCAACAGCTCGCCGTGCGGGTGACCGACGTCGACGCGGTCACCGCACGACTCACCGAAGCCGGCGTCCGCGTCCTCTACCCCGCCGCCAAGCGAGGCACCGCGGACTCGCGGATCAACTTCGTGCACCCCAAGGACGCCGGCGGTGTGCTGCTCGAACTCGTGGAGCCAGCCGCCACCGCGCACTGACCGGTCGCGACTGCCGAAAGTCGCTGCCCCGCTGACCAACTCAGCATGACCGACCGGACGGACCCAACGACGGCCCGACCGGTCGGCGCGTCCACGCGGTCGTCCTCGCCACGACCGCGTGGACCGCAAGAATCGTCGCGCGCGTCGTCGCCGACGCCGAGGAGATCCCGCGAGCTCTCCGATACACTGGCCGCCATGCCAGGTCCAGCACGGCAATTGCCCTTCGCGATAGTGATGCGCGGTTATGACCGTGAGCAGGTCGCCGACCACCTCCAGCGGCTCGACGCCGATCTGCGCGTCCTCGCTGCCGATCGCGATGCCGCCACCGCCAACGCGCACGAGCTCGCCGCGCATCTCGAGGACGCCCGCGAGGAGATCGCCGAACTGCGCCGCGAGGTCGACAAGCTCTCGGTCCCGCCGACCACCGCACAGGGCATGAGCGAGCGACTGTCCCGCATGCTGCAACTGGCGTCCGACGAGGCGTCGGAGATACGCGCCGAGGCCTCGGCCGAGGCTGCCGAGACACTGTCCATCGCCCGCCAGGAGGCCGCCGACATGCGGTCCTCCGCCGCGACCGACGCCGAGCGTGTCCGCGGCGAGGCACGCACCGCCGCGAAGAAGCTCGTCGACGAGGCCGCTGCCAGGGCGCGGCAGGTCAAGGAGACCGCGGCCGCCAACGAGTCGGAATCCGCCCGCCTCATCGCCGAGCGGACCGCCGCGATGGAGGCCGAACACACCAAGACGATGCAGGCCGCGAAGGACGAAGCCCGTCGTCTCGTGGAGAAGGCCAAGGCGGAGGTCGCCGAGTTGGAGGCGGTCAGCGCCGCCGAGCGCCGCGCCGAGCGCGAACGCCACGACGCCGAGCTGGCCGACCAGCGCGAACGCGCCCTGGACGAAGCCGCACACATCCGGCAGACCGCGCTCGACATCGCCACGGAGCGGCTCGACAGGTCTCGCGAACTCGCCCAGGCGGCCGATCAGACACGTCAGGACATCGCCGCGAATCTCGGCCGGCTCCGCGAGAAGCTCGCCGAGCTGCCGGAGCTGCTCGCCCAGCCCGACGACTCCGAGTACGCCGTCCTGTCCGACGCCGACGACCTCGAGCTCCTCGACCGCAAGCTGTCTCCGGAGGCGCGGTCGTCGGAGTTGCGCTCCAACGCCTGACCGGCTCGGCGTGCTCTAGAAGAGCCGGAACTCCGTGCTCTCCGCTCCCCGCAGTTCGTCGTAATCCAGCACCACACAACGGATTCCGCGATCCTCGGCGAGAGTCCGGGCCTGCGGCTTGATCTGCTGGGCGGCGAAGACCCCGGCAACCGGGGCGAGCGTGGTGTCGCGGTTGAGCAGCTCGAGATAACGGGTGAGCTGCTCGACGCCGTCGATCTCACCGCGCCGTTTGATCTCGACGGCCACGGTGGCACCCGACGCGTCTCGACACAGCAGGTCGACCGGCCCGATCGCGGTCATGTACTCGCGGCGGATGAGGGTGTGGCCCGGCCCCAGCGTCTCGACGTGCTCGGCGAGCAGTTCCTGCAGGTGCGCCTCGACCCCGTCCTTCACGAGCCCGGGGTCGACACCGAGCTCGTGCTGGGAGTCGTGTTCGATCGACGCGATGGTGATGCGGAGTTCTTCACCGGCCTTGTTGGTGACGACCCAGTACGCCTGCGCCTGCGTTCCGTCGGGAACCTGCGCCTCGGTGAGCCAGCACGGCGGGCTCATCCAGTTCAGTGGCTTGTAGGCACGGTCGTCGGCGTGCACGCTCACCGATCCGTCGGACTTGATCAGCAGCAACCGCCGAGCCATCGGCAGATGAGCGGTCAACCGCCCCACGTAATCGACCTGACACTCCGCGATGACGAGACGCACGTGCCCACCCTAGGGCATCGGAATCGAGTTCCCCTCGACCCCCGGCGGTCGCGTCGCCCATGCCGCGGTCACTGGTCGTAATAGTGCTTCAGCAGAAACGTCTCGGCGTCGATGACCGCGTCGTCCATCGTCGAATGCACATGTGGAAGCGCAGGATCGAAGCCCTGGAGTTCCGGCGGCGCATCGAGATCGGGCACCGCCGCATCGTTGCGGTGCCGGTCGACACTGGAACGGACGACGCCGTCGGGGTCGACGAGAGCCGCACGCCGCCCGCTGTCGTCCAGCAGTCGTTTGATGCTCAGCACCATGGTGCGTGCGACGGCGTCGATCACCCCGATCCGCGAGATCTCGACGATGACCACGGTGTACTCGTCGAGGTCGGCTTCGAGGCGTCGCTGCACGCTCTCGGCGCCCGCGAAGGTCAGGTCACCCTGCAGTTCGTAGACGCGGATCCGGTCGCGACACGTCCGGAGGTAGCTGCGCTCCTGTTCGCCCCACTCGGCGCTGACGGGAGTGTCGGCGAGGTCGTACACCGAGCGGATGGTCACGCGGCTCTCTCGTGTCACGTTGAACATGTGCAGCCCGAGGTCTGTCGACAGATGGCGGCATACATCCACTCCGCGGACGCTGTTGCCGTGGGCGTCGAGCCGTGGCGAGTACACGCCGATGCCGAGCTGGCCCGGGAGCACCGCGAGGATGCCGCCCCCGACGCCGCTCTTGGCCGGCAGTCCGACGGAGGTGACCCAGTCACCCGCGCCGTCGTACATGCCGCACGTCGTCATCACGCTCAGCAACCGCTGCGCGGTTTCATTGGAGAACACCGTCCGGCCCGTACGGGGATTCATCCCGCCGTTCGCGATGGTGGCGCCGATCCCGGCGAGGTCGTCGGTCGTCACCCGGATCGAGCACTGCCGGTAGTAGAGATCGAGCGCCGCGTCCGGACTGGTCTCGAGGGCGCCGAAACTGTCGAGCATGTACGCGATGGCTCGATTGCGCGAACCCGTCGCGGACTCTGAGGCGTAGACCTCCTCGTCCATGACCAGATGCCGGCCGGCACATCCCGAGTAGAACTCGAGCACCTCTCGGAACGCGGCATCCACCGCGGCGTCGTCGACATCCCGCGTCGGCGGGAGGAGCATCGACGCGGCGAAGATCGCCCCGGCGTTGATCATCGGGTTCTTGGGGCGGCGACGATCGTCGACGCTGATCTCGTTGAACGCCTCCCCCGACGGCTCCACGCCGATCTTCGCGTCGACCGCCGCGGTGCCGTGCTTCTTCAGGATCATCGCGTAGGTGAGGGGTTTGGAGACCGACTGGATCGTGAAGGTCGTCGCCGAATCACCCTGCGAGTAGGTGTGCCCGTCGTGCACGCACAGCGACAGCCCGTAATCCTCCGGGTCGACGGCGGCGAGTTCGGGGATGTAGTCGGCGACGTGCCCGGACCGATCCGAGTGGCATTCGTCCATGATGTGGCTGAGGTATCCGTCGACGAGGGATCGCATGCCCCCATCTAAGCGTGTCCCCCGACGTTGCGTCCCGATGACTAGGCTGGCGACGAACGGGGACCGGGATAGAGACGTTTGGGAGTACGGATGAAGCTGCTCGTCGCCTACATCGCCACCTCGGGGGGCGAGGACGCGGTCGCACTCGGTGCCTGTCTCGCGCGCACCTTTGACGCCGAACTCGAGCTCTGCATCGTCATCCCTCCCGAGCCCGAGAGTGCCGACCCGTCCGAACAGGTGTCGGTGGAACGGCTCTCCGACGCCCTTGACAGCGCCGCCAGACGTTGGCTCGACGCGGCCGCGGAGAATCTGCCCGACGACATCGAACTCACCACGACCATCGCCGAACACCCCAATCCGGGTGAGGGACTCATCGTCCAGGCCCAGCGGACCTCGGCGGACATGTTGGTGATCGGCGGCGCCGGCGGCGGCATCCGCGGGCGGCATACGCTCGGGACCGTCGTCAACGACATCCTGCACTCGGCGCCGGTGCCGGTCGCGGTGGCCCCACCGGGGTTCGCGCATCTCGGTGCCGACGAGGTTCGGGAGATCTCGGTCGCCATCGGCGATCGACCCGGGACCCCACTGCTGTTCGAGACGGCGCTTCGGAGTGGTGTTCGTGCCCACCGGCCGATCCGCTTGATCTCGCTGGTGGCAGTCGACGACGTGCAACCATGGCGCACCGAGCCGGAGGAGCGGGCACTCGATCATGCGCGCGAGCATGCGCGCCGCAGCCTGGAAGCAGCCAGAGAGCAGCTGCCACAGGACTTCCCGGTGAGCTCAGTAGTTGCCCAGGGATCCACGGTCGAGGAGGCCGTCGGTTCGCTGGACTGGCAGGACGGCGACATCGTCATGGTCGGATCCAGCCGGCTCGCGGCGCCCAACACCCTGTTCCTCGGCACGACCGCGGCGAAGATCCTCCGCGCTGTGTCCGTTCCGATGATCGTCGTTCCCAAGGGCACCGACTGAGTCAGGGGCCCGAATCAGGGGCACAGACCGAGTTGAGCTGGATATGAGAAATGCCCCGCAACCAGGGGGTTGCGGGGCATTTCTGGATGTTGTGTTCGGCGGTGTCCTACTCTCCCACACTGATTAAGGTGCAGTACCATCGGCGCTGGAGGGCTTAGCTTCCGGGTTCGGAATGGGGCCGGGCGTTTCCCCTCCGCTATAGCCGCCGTAACTTTGTGAAACAACCACACACGATTGCTTGTTTATAGCTTTCGTGTGTTGTTTCAGAAGT